>JBJFEE010000023.1:0-28818 GCA_051890455.1 Muribaculaceae bacterium | reverse complement strand
TAGGGTGGTGACCAGGGTGCGCTCGTCACGCTCGACACGCCGCTGTATTTCCTCCATCAGCCGGTCTATCTGGTTGAGGGTAGGCAGGACGGTAATCCTGGGGTCCAGCAGGCCTGTGGGGCGTATCACCTGCTCCACCACCACGCCCTCGCTGCGCGCCATCTCGTAGTCGGCGGGAGTGGCCGACACATAGATGGTCTGCGGAGTCAGGCGCTCGAACTCCTCGAACTTGAGCGGGCGGTTGTCCAGCGCGGCAGGCAGGCGGAAGCCGTAGTTGACAAGGTTGATTTTGCGCGAGAGGTCGCCACCGTACATCGCCCTCAGCTGAGGCAGCGTGACGTGGCTCTCGTCGATGATGGTGAGGAAGTCCTTGGGGAAATAGTCCAGCAGGCAGAAGGGGCGTGCGCCGGGCTGGCGGCCGTCGAAGTAGCGGCTGTAGTTCTCGATGCCCGAGCAGTGGCCCACCTCCTTTATCATCTCCACGTCGTAGGTCACGCGCTCGTACAGACGCTGCGCCTCCAGCGGCTTGTTCTCGCGGTTGAAGCTCTCCACCTCGCGGCCCAGGTCGAGCTGTATCTGCGCCACGGCGTCGGCCTGGCGGGCGGCGGAGGTGACGAAGAGGTTGGCGGGGTAGATTTTGAACGTGTCGTGGCGGCCCAGGCTCACCATGTCGACGGGATGGATGGTGGAGATGCACTCTATTTCATCGCCCCAGAAGGTCACGCGCACCACAATGTCCTCGTAGGCCAGGCGTATGTCCACCGTGTCGCCCTTGACGCGGAACTGCCCGCGCTCAGGCGTCAGCTCGGTGCGGCTGTAGAGGGCGCCGACAAGGGCGCGCAGGAATTTCTGACGGCTGATGTGGTCGCCCGTGTTGATGTCGATGACATTGCTGTCAAAGTCCTCCGGGTTGCCCATGCCGTAGATGCACGACACCGACGAGACCACGATGACGTCGCGGCGTCCGCTCAGCAGAGCCGACACCGTGGAAAGGCGCAGACGCTCAATCTCGTCGTTGATCATCAGGTCTTTCTCGATGTACTTGTCCGAGGCGGGGATGTACGCCTCCGGCTGGTAGTAGTCGTAGTACGAGACGAAATACTGCACCGAGTTCTCGGGGAAAAACGTCTTGAACTCGGAGTAAAGCTGTGCGGCCAGCGTCTTGTTGTGGCTGAGCACCAGGGTAGGGCGGTTGGCGCGGGCGATGACGTTGGCCATGGTGAAGGTCTTTCCCGAGCCGGTGACGCCGAGGAGCACCTGCGCGGGGTTGCCTTCGACCACGCCCTGGGTGAGCTGGTCGATGGCCTGGGGCTGGTCGCCCGTGGGTTTGTATTGCGAGTCTAACTTGAAATCCATAAGCTGTAAGATGCGGCATTGAGCCCGTGAGTCCGGCTCCGGGAGTAAATAAGGTGACGGGCAGACTCTAAAACATACAAAGTTACGAAAAAACCGCCGTTTGTGCAAACGGCGGTTCGGTATGGGGGTGTTTAAGATGTGTCAGTGGACGGGTTCGGGCTCGGGCTGCGTCAGTTTCTCGTTAGTGAATTTGAGGACGTCTTCGCCGTCGGCGTCCTTGGCGATGTCGATGACGATGGGATGGTCGCGGTTGACGGTACCGGCGAGGATGTCGCGGGAGAGGCGGTTGAGTATCTGCCGGTGGATGACGCGCTTGACGGGACGTGCGCCAAACTCGGGGTCGTAGCCCTCGTCGGCCAGCCAGCTTATTGCGGCGGGGGTGACGCGCAGCTCTATGCCGTTGGGCTCCAGCATCTTCTGCACGCCTTTGATCTGCAGACCGACGATTTCCTCAATCTCGTTGCGGCTGAGGGGCGTGAACATGATTATCTCGTCGATGCGGTTGAGGAACTCGGGGCGGATGGTGCCCTTGAGCATCTCGAGCACCTGGTCGCGGGTCTTGTCTATGGTCTCCTCGCGGTTCTCTTCGGTCATCTTGGCGAAATTGTCGCGGATGAGTGACGAGCCCATGTTGGAGGTCATGATGATGATGGTGTTCTTGAAGTTGACCATGCGGCCCTTGTTGTCGGTGAGGCGGCCGTCGTCGAGGACCTGGAGGAGGATGTTGAACACGTCGGGGTGTGCCTTCTCTATCTCGTCGAAGAGGACGACGGAGTAGGGTTTGCGGCGCACGGCCTCGGTGAGCTGTCCGCCCTCGTCGTAGCCGACGTAGCCCGGAGGCGCGCCGACGAGGCGGCTGACGGTGTGCTTCTCCTGGTACTCGCTCATATCGATGCGGGTCATCATGTTCTCGTCGTCGAAGAGGTAATCGGCGAGGGCTTTTGCCAGCTCGGTCTTGCCGACACCGGTGGTGCCCAGGAAGATGAACGAGCCGATGGGACGGCGCGGGTCGTTGAGGCCGGCGCGTGAGCGGCGGACGGCGTCGGCGATGGCGCGGATGGCGTCTTCCTGGCCTACTACGCGTTTGTGCAGCTCCTCCTCGAGGTGCAGTAGCTTCTCTTTCTCGCTCTGTACCATCTTTTTGACGGGGATGCCGGTCCAGCGGCTGACGACGTCGGCGATGTCTTCGGCGTCGACTTCCTCTTTGATGAGGGCCTTTTCGCCCTGCATCATCTTCAGCTCTTTCTGGATGCGGGCGTTGTCGTCCTCGACGGCTTTGATCTTGGAGTAGCGTATCTCGGCCACGCGGCCGTAGTCGCCCTCGCGCTCGGCGCGTTCGGCGTCGAAATTGAGCTGCTCGAGGTCGACCTTGTTCTTCTGGATGCGGTCGATAAGCGATTTCTCGGCCTGCCACTTGGCGCGGTATTCTTTTTCCTCCTCGCGCATGGAGGCGAGGTCCTTCTCTATGTCCTTGACCTTTTCCTTGTCACCTTCGCGACGGATGGCCTCGCGTTCGATTTCCTTCTGGGCGATGCGGCGGGTGATGTCGTCGAGGGCCTGGGGAACCGAGTCAATCTCGAGCTTGAGCTTGGCGGCGGCCTCGTCGACCAGGTCGATGGCCTTGTCGGGGAGGAAGCGGTCGGTGATGTAGCGCTCGGAGAGCTGGACGGCGGCGACTATTGCCTCGTCGCGGATGCGGACGTGGTGATGGTTCTCATAGCGCTCCTTGAGGCCGCGGAGGATGGCGATGGCCGACTGCTCGTCGGGCTCGTTGACCATGACCTTCTGGAAACGGCGCTCGAGAGCCTTGTCCTTCTCGAAGTATTTCTGGTATTCGTCGAGGGTGGTGGCGCCTATCGAGCGGAGCTCGCCTCGTGCCAGGGCGGGCTTGAGGATGTTGGCGGCGTCCATGGCTCCCTCGCCCTTGCCGGCGCCGACGAGGGTGTGGATTTCGTCGATGAAGAGGATAATCTCGCCGTCGGCCTGCTGGACCTCGTTGACGATGGCCTTGAGGCGCTCCTCGAACTCGCCTTTGTACTTGGCTCCGGCGACGAGCGCGCCCATGTCGAGGCTGTAAATCTGCTTGGTGCGGAGGTTTTCGGGGACGTCGCCGCGGACGATGCGGTGTGCCAGGCCCTCGGCGATGGCGGTCTTGCCGGTGCCGGGCTCGCCTATGAGCATGGGGTTGTTCTTGGTGCGGCGGCTGAGTATCTGCAGGACGCGGCGTATTTCCTCGTCACGTCCGATGACGGGGTCGAGTTTGCCGGTGCGGGCGCGCTCGTTGAGGTTGACGGCGTATTTGGATAGGGCGTTGTAGGTGTCCTCGGCGCTCTGGTCGGTGGCCTTCTTGCCCTTGCGGAGCTCGTCTACGGCGGCCTTGAGGTCCTTGGCGGTGAGGCCGGCGTCCTTGAGGATGGTGGAGGCAGGCGAGTTGATGTCGAAGATGGCCAGGAGGATGGCTTCGAGGGTGACGTATTCGTCGCCCTGCTCCTTGGCTATGTCGAGCGATTTCTGCAGCACGTCGTTGCTGGTGCGGCTGAGGTATGGCTCGCCGCCCGAGACCTTGGGCTCGGCGGCGATGGCGCGGTCGACCTGTGCCTCGAGGGCCGTGGGGTTGGCGCCAATCTTCTGGAAGATGAATTTGACCAGGCTGTCGCCTTCGGTCATGACACCCTTGAGCAGGTGAACCGGCTCGACGGCCTGCGACCCTGACGATTTTGTCAGTTCGACGGCCTTCTGTATGGCCTCCTGCGATTTGATTGTGAAGTTGTTGAAATTCATATATTAGAGGTTTGAGTTATTGCGTGATGTACCTGTAAGTAAGTTTCAAAAATTAGTTTTAACTTTAATTTTAAATATATTTCATGCTTATGATATTTTGAATTCTTGCTTCGCAAGCGCTGAAGCGATTGCTTTTGAGCGCTTTTCGCGTTTTCATTCAGTCGTTTAGTTCGCTAAACTCCTTCATTCAAACCCGAAAATCCTCTCAAAATCTCTTCAAAATATCCATAAGCTAATTTTTTCAATTAACTTATTTAATAAACAACGCACACGCGTCATTGTTTTTGCTCCATGCAAAAGGTGTGCCAAACCCCGGTAGTATCCGGAAGCGGGTCAAAATTGCCTGAATTCATACGTCCATAGTAGGGATGCACCCTGGTGCATCCGCCAATCAGCTGATTATCAACGCCGGATTATGCGGCGGTGTGTCAAAATAGCCTGAATGTAGGGACATGCCTTTGGCATGTCAAGCCAACCAATTGGTTTCCAGGCTTAACATCGCAAAGCGATGTCCCTACATCATATAAGACACGACTTCTGACACACCTCGCCAAAAGGTCGGGTGACAACACAAGAAGAGCGACCCGTGGCGGGGTCGCTCTTCTTATCAGGTGTGGGTCGGGCCTTTAGCCGAGGTAGGACTGGAGGAGGGAGCTCTTTGAGCCGCGGAGGGTGCTGATGGCTTTCTCCTTAATCTGGCGTACACGCTCGCGCGAGAGGTTGAACTTGGCGCCGATTTCTTCCATGGTGAGCTCCTGGCTGCCGATGCCGAAGACCATCATGAGTATTTCGCGCTCGCGCTCGGGGAGCTGCTGGAGCACGCGTGCCATGTCGCGGGAGAGGCTTTCCTGGTTGAGGCCCGAGTCGGTGCCGGGGGCATCGTCATACGACAGCTTGTCGGCCATGGTGGTGGAGCCGTCCTCGGCGAGGGGCTCGTCAAGGGAGGCGTGCTGGCCGCTGGCCTGCAGGGCCTCGGAGATTTTTTCGGCGGGGACGTCGAGTATCATCGCCAGCTCGTCTACCGACGGGCGGCGGTGGTTCTCCTGCTCGAAGGTGGCCATGGCCTTGCGGATTTTGCTGAGCTCGCCGATGCGGTTGAGGGGCAGACGAACTACGCGGCCCTGCTCGGCGAGGGCCTGGAGGATGCTCTGGCGAATCCACCATACGGCGTAGCTGATGAACTTGAAGCCGCGGGTCTCGTCGAATTTCTCGGCGGCCTTGATGAGGCCGAGGTTGCCCTCGTTGATGAGGTCGGGCAGGGGAAGGCCCTGATGCTGATATTGCTTGGATACGGACACCACGAAACGCAGGTTGGCCCTCACGAGCTTGTCCAGGGCGGCGCGGTCACCCTCGTGGATGCGCTGCGCCAGCTCAATCTCTTCGTCAATGGTCAGTCGGGGTTCGCGGCTGATGTCCTGGAGGTATTTGTCCAGCGCCTCGGAGTCGCGCGCGGTGATGCCGGTGGTAATTTTGAATTGCCTCATAAAAATTAGCTGTTGAAAGTGCTTAATTGGTGTATTTGTGAGGAGCCCGATAATCAATAGCAAGCAATGATGGCCTGGGTGTCGTGACCGGACGCCGTGGCAGTCTGTCACGCGTCGGGTGTCATAGGGTAGGTGGCCTGTCGGGGATAACGACCCGTTTCGTTTTAATTATGGGCTAAAAAATCACGCAAAGATAAAATGATTTCATTAACAAACCAAGCCCCGGATGTTTTATTTCCTTAAAACTCCAACTTTGTGACCGTTTTGGCAAGAGAATTGCAATGACATCCATAGTTTAAGCCCTAAATCCCTTTGTTTAACACATACACACTCCAATAATCAGGGTCGATGCTAAACAAAACACGCCTCACAGACCTTTATAGAATAACTGACATTAGCAATACTACAATGAGACAACTTAAAATAGCACCTTCGATTACCAAACGCGACGGCGAAATCCTGGACAAGTACCTCCAGGAAATCGGGCGCGAGGAAATGCTGACACCGGACCAGGAAGTGGAGCTGGCGCGGCGCATCCACGAGGGCGACCGCAAGGCCCTGGACCGGCTTGTTCGCGCCAATCTGCGCTTTGTCGTGTCGGTGGCCAAGCAATATCAGAACCAGGGCATGGCTCTGCCCGACCTCATTAACGAGGGCAACCTCGGACTTATCAAGGCGGCAGAGAAATTCGACGAGACCCGCGGCTTCAAGTTTATCAGCTACGCCGTGTGGTGGATACGCCAGAGCATTCTCCAGGCCATGAGCGAGAACAGCCGCATCGTGCGTCTGCCCCTCAATCATGTGGGGTCGATAAACAAGATACACAAGGCCATGGCCACCTTTGAGCAGGAGAACCAGCGGCGTGCCTCGACCGAGGAGATTGCCGAGATGCTGGACATACCGGTAGAGAAGGTGCGTGACTCGATGCGCGTGTCGGGCCGCTCGGTATCCGTCGATACGCCTTTCCAGGAGGGCGAGGACGGCACGTTGCTCGATGTCATGACAAACGAGGATGACCCCGGCACCGACTCGGGTCTCAACCTCGAGAGCCTCTCCACCGACATCCGGCACGCCCTGGCCCAGCTGCCCGAACGCGAGCGCGAGGTGCTGGAGGCATTCTTCGGCATCGGCACACGCGAGCTGTCGCTGGAGGAGATAGGCGACAAATACGGCCTCACCCGCGAGCGCGTGCGTCAGATTAAGGAAAAGGCCCTGCGCCACATCAAGCACGAGCACTCGCGCACCCTCAAGACCTACCTGGGCTGACGGGGGACTTACTTTTTAACGGATTTGCAGGCAGACGGCGCAATTAACTCTAATAATAGCGGTGTCTGCTTGTGTGTTTTTACAACTTTTTTGTAAATTTGCAGACTGTGAAATATGTAGGCGCCTATATAACCGACCAACCGACCCTCGCCACCGTCCCGCAGGCGGCCCGTGCGCTGGGCTGCACGGCCTTCGGCATCCTCACCGCGCCCACCAATGTTTGGCGCTACCCTGACCCGGACGAGGAGACATGCCGGCTGTTCAGAGAGGGCTGTGAACGGTACGGGTACGGCCCCGCGCAGATTTTGCCGCATGCAGGGTTTGTCATCAACCTGTGCTCGCCCGACAAGCGCAAGCTGGCCATGAGCCGCCAGGCCCTGATTGGCGAGATGCGCCGCTGCCGCCTCCTGGGGCTGACGATGGTGAATTTCCATCCCGGCTCCACGCTTGGACAGATGGACGATGACGCGTCGTGCCGCCTGGTGGCCGAGTCGCTGAACTATGTCCTCGACAAGAGCGAGGGTGTAAAGGCCGTCATCGAGAACACCGCGGGCCAGGGCTCGACTCTCGGCCGTACTTTCGCCCAGATTGCCGCGATGATTGACGGTGTCGAGGACAAAAGCCGCGTCGGCGTATGCGTGGACACCGCCCATGCCCATGCCGCCGGTATCGACTTCGTCACCGCCGGGGGCTACGAAAGCTCGTGGGCGGAGTTCGACAGGACGATAGGCCGCGAATACCTCTCAGGCATGCACCTCAATGACTCCAAAAAGCCGCTGGGCAGCCACATCGACCGCCACGAGTCGATAGGGAAGGGCACTGTCGGCGCCGAGGTCTTCGCCCGTCTCATGCGTGACCCGCGCACCGACGGCATCCCCATGCTGCTGGAGACGCCCGACGAAAGCCTGTGGCCTGAGGAGATAAGGACACTCTACGGTTACTCAGTGGACCAAGGCGGGGCAGGATAGCCGATTTCATCAGAGACTAATACCGGAAAAATTAACTTATAACTAATCATAACCGCTCTGTAATTCAACCATGTCAAAACAACCTGACTTGAGCTTCTGGAAACTGTGGAACATCAGTTTCGGCTTCTTTGGCGTTCAGATTGCCTACGCGCTGCAAAGCTCGCAGGTGAGCCGTATCTTCGCCACCATCGGCGCCGACCCGCACGACCTGTCCTACTTCTGGATTCTTCCCCCTCTTATGGGCCTCATTGTCCAGCCCGTCGTGGGTATCTTCAGCGACCGCACATGGACGCGTCTGGGCCGCCGCCTCCCTTACCTGGTGGTAGGCGCCCTTGTTGCCATTATCGTGATGTGTCTGCTCCCCAACGCCGGCTCGTTTAACTTTTCAATCAATACGGCCATCTTCTTCGGCCTGGTGATGCTGATGTTCCTCGACACGAGCATCAACATGGCCATGCAGCCCTTCAAGATGCTCGTCGGTGACTTCGTCAACGAAAATCAGAAGGCCAAGGCCTACTCCATCCAGTCGTTCCTCTGCAACGCCGGTTCGCTGGTGGGCTACATCGCGCCTATCGTGCTGGCTCTCTTCCTGGCCAACACCGCCCCCGAGGGTGAGGTTCCTCCGACTGTCACCTGGGCATTCTACATCGGCGCCGCCATCATGGCCCTGTGCGTAATCTATACCCTCGCCAAGGTCAAGGAGATGCCGCCGGCCGAGTACGCCGCCTACCACGGCATCGACCCCGCCGCCAAGGCTAAAAAGTCGGGTGAGAAGAAGACCAACATACTGACGCTGCTGGTAAAGGCCCCCAAGGTGTTCTGGACCGTCGGCCTCGTGCAGTTCTTCTGCTGGGCCGCCTTCCTGTTCATGTGGACCTACTCCACCGACGCCATCGCCAACCAGGTGTTCAAGGCTCCCGCCGTCGAGCGTGTCACCGGCGTGACCGTCAACGGTGAGGACATCTCTGCCAAATATCTGTTTAACGACAAAATTCCCGTCATCGAAAACGGCCGTCTCTCGCTGGCAGGCGTCAACATCAACGGCAAGCTGACATCGCCGAGGGTTCTCACTGTCAACGGCGACACAATCATCAACAATGGCGCCGTGGTCGCTGTCAACGGTGTCGACAAGGTCAGCGCCAACAACGGTGTCGTGGCCGTCAAGGGTCAGACCGTCATGGCTGACGGCGCTATGGTCGTCTACAACGACGACATCGTCACCGTCTCGCAGCTGTCGCTGGTAAGACCCGGCACAACCCTCACCGTCGCTAACATCGCCACCCGCGACAACGCCACCGGCGAGTGGGTGCTCGACGAGACCTCGGAAGTGCCCACCGCTCCCGACATCAAGGTCGAGGCCAAATACAACACCGTGCTCAACTCGGCATCTCCGCAGTATCAGGAGGCCGGTAACTGGAACGGCGTCGTCTACGCCATCCAGGCCATCGCCGCCGTCCTCTGGGCCGTCGTGCTGGCACAGTTCCGCCGCCGCAAGCTCGCCTACAGCCTGAGCCTGCTCATCGGCGCCGTCGGCTTCATCTCCACGCTGTGGATTACCGACCAGTACCTCATCGGCATCAGCTACGCCCTCATGGGCTGCGCCTGGGCCGCCATTCTGGCCATGCCGTTCACCATCCTCACCAACGCGCTGAACGGCGAGCACATAGGCACCTACCTGGGCCTGTTCAACTGCACCATCTGCCTGCCGCAGATTGTGGCCGCACTGCTGGGCGGACTCATCCTGGGCCTGTTCCCTGTATCCGCCAATGGCGTGCCCAACACGGTATGGATGCTCGGCTGTGCCGGTGTCCTCCTGCTCCTCGGCGCCCTGGCCGTCTGGAACATCCGCGAGACCTTCGGCAGCAAAGAAGCTGTACAGTAAGATATTAGGATAGATATGCCCGGCGGAATGGCCGATACGGCTGTTGCGCCGGGCATTGTCATAAAAACGATAGCAAGTGGAAACAATCCGCAATCTTTACCGCATTGGCTACGGACCGTCATCGTCGCACACGATGGGGCCGCGTCATGCCGCGACAAAATTTCTTGAACTGTGCGGTGATGATACCGCCCGTTTCGAAGTGACGCTTTACGGGTCGCTGGCGGCGACCGGCAAGGGCCACCTTACCGACAAGGCCATCGTCGATGTCCTCGACCCCGTGGCTCCGACAAACATAATCTGGAAACCGGAGGTCTTTCTGCCTTTCCACCCCAACGGCATGACTTTCCGCGCTTTCGGACGTGACGGAAACGAGCTGTTCAGCCGCACATGGTTCAGTGTCGGCGGCGGTACAATAGTGGCCGACGGCGAGGACCGCCAGGAGGCCGACTCGATTTACGACATGACGAAAATCGACGATATCCTCAACTGGTGCGAGGAGACGGGCCGCTCGTACTGGGAGTATGTCGAGCGCTGCGAGGGTCCCGGGATATGGGACTACCTCAAGGAAGTCTGGGAGGTGATGAAGGCGGCCGTGGAGCGCGGCATCGAGGCCGAGGGCGTGCTTCCCGGCGGTCTCGGCGTGCGGCGCAAGGCCGTCAGCTACTATGTCCATGCCGCCGGTTACGCCCAGTCGCTGAAAAGCCGCGGTCTGGTCTATGCCTACGCTCTTGCCGTGAGCGAGGAAAACGCCTCGGGCGGCAAGATTGTCACCGCACCCACCTGTGGCTCGTGCGGCATTGTGCCGGCAGTGCTGTATCATCTTTATACCTCGAAAGGTTTCAGCGAGCAGCGCATCCTGCGCGCGCTGGCCACCGCCGGACTTTTCGGCAATGTTGTAAAAGCTAATGCTTCCATCTCCGGTGCCGAGGTGGGCTGTCAGGGCGAGGTGGGCGTAGCCTGCGCCATGGCAGCAGCTGCCGCCTCGCAGCTTTTCGGCGGCACCCCCGCGCAGATTGAGTATTCGGCGGAGATGGGCCTTGAGCACCACCTCGGCCTCACCTGCGACCCCGTCTGCGGCCTCGTGCAGATACCGTGTATCGAGCGCAATGCCTACGCCGCAGCCCGCGCCCTCGACTCGAACCTCTTCGCCGCCTTTTCCGACGGCCGTCACAGCGTCAAGTTCGACCGCATTGTCCAGGTGATGAAGCAGACCGGTCACGACCTCCCTTCCATCTACAAGGAAACCAGCCAGGGCGGCCTCGCCACTATCAAATAAAAAAAATTGAGCCGGTATATAGCCGGCTCTAATTTTTATTTCTTGGTTTTGTTGAAGGCGTTGCGGACGCGGGTGTTGATGTTTTCGGCCACTGCCGTGCTGTCGGGGGTGGCGGTAATGCTCGGTGGCGTTATTTGAACCGGCGACTGTGCCGTTGCCTGAACCGGCTGTGGTGCCGGTTGGGTTACCGGTGCGGGCTTTTCAATGGGTTTGGGTGTGGCTTTGGGTGCCGGTTTCTCGACGGGTTTAGGCATTTCTTTTGGCTTGGGCGTCTCATTTGCCATAGTCTTTTCGACCGGCTTAGGCTTGTCTGTCTTTGCCGGCTTTTCTATGGGGAGTGCCTGAGCAAGGAAGGGTACGCGTCCCGAGCCGAGATAGTGGTCGAGATAGTATTTCAGGTTGATGTCGTCTTCGACGATGCCGCGGCTTGACGAAGCGTGTATCATGCGCCCGCTACCGACATACATGCCTACGTGGGCGACCTTATTGCTCGATTTTTTGGACGAGAAAAAGAGAATATCTCCGGCAGAGAGTTGTTCCTTGCCGATGGGGATGCAGTGCTCGCGCTGCTGTGCCGTGGTGCGCGGCAGCCTTATCCCGGCCACATCGCGGAAAACGGAAACGAGGAACCCCGAGCAGTCGGCGCCGTTGCGGTCGGCGCCTCCGTAAACGTATGGCACGCCAATCCACGTCCGCGCCTCCTCCACCAGCGCCTTGCCGAGCTGGCTTGAAGGCGCATCGGGCACGGGCCTTTTCACCGGCTTGGTTGTCACCTCGTTTTTTTTGCCGTCGTGCTTTCCGCGTGACGCATGCTTCGACGAGCCGCAAGACGCCACCACCGGCAGCAGAGCCACCAGACACACACCGGCCGTTGTACGGGTAAATTTCATTTTCATAGGAACCGTTTTCCCTTCGCAAATGTAGCGAATATTTTCAATAAATTGCGTTTGCCATGCCTTTTATTCGGGCCCTTGGCCGGCATTTCGATGATTCTTAGGCCGATAATCTGGGCTCAGAATGGTAATTTAACTATAATTAGGCCGTATGGGAAAATCTTTTGCTCGTGTAGCCGGGTATCTTTGCGGTGTAAACTTCAAAAGGATAAAGATATGGCTACTATTTGCTCTACCGACACAATTTTTGCTACGGTTTCGTACTGCGGTTCAATGATTGCCAATATGCGTATCAGCGGCGCCGAGTCGATGGCTCATGTGATGAACGCCGTGCGCAGCCGTGTCGGCCATGTCGCCGGCCTGGTGACGGTGGACCTGCGTAACACCTCGCAGGGCTGGAACTCGCGCCGCTCGGTGATGATGATATGATAACCGACATGTGAGAAGGGAAATGCCGGACAGTTTTCCGCATGGCCGACGGGCCCGGGGTGCGGAGGCTGTCCGGCAATGGTTTATATGGACAAGCGTATGCTGATGTAGGGATGCACCCTGGTGCATCCGCCTATCTGCCTTAGCGCTTCATCAGGCGTTGGAGGACGGGGTAGAGGACTTCGGCGTAGCGTTTGAAGCCGAGGTCGGTGAAGTGGTAATTGTCGACGGTGATTTCCCAGTCGTCATCGATGATTTCCTCGCCGGGGAAATAGTGCAGGTTGTGGTCGGTGTTGGCGGCGAAGAAGTCATCGAGCCAGTCGTTTTTGGCCTTCAGGTCGTTGTAGGTCTTCTGTTCGTAGCGCACGACGGGAAACATCGGGCTGCCGCAGACGAGGACAGGAACCTCGGGCAGCGAGTCACGGATGACCTTGATGAACGGCGGCAGTTTTTCTGATAACATTTTTGCATCCTTGATATTGGGGCAGGCATCGATTACCACCACCGACGGATGGGAGGCGGCGATGAGCTCGGCCACTTCGGTGTCGAGTTGGCCGTTTCCGCTGAAGCCGAGGTTTATCACCTGACGGTCGAGCATACGGCCCAAAATCGAGGTGAAGACCATGCCGGGACGGCTTGCGCATCCGCCCTGCAGGATGGATGTGCCATACATTATTATATAGCCGTCCTTTTGCGGCGAGTCGAGGGTGGAGGCTTTCACCGCCGCGCCCTCGTTGACGCCGATATAGAGCGAGTCGCAGGTGTCGTAGAGGGGCAGGTAGAGCATGTACTCGCGCATCCGCGGCTCCATGTTCTGCGCAATCATCATCTCAGGGTGGGTGTTACGCATGCCGGGACGGCCCGAGGCGACGGTGGTCCAGCGGCCGTCGTCGCCTATGGTGTACAGGTCAAGTCCGTGGACGCCCGTCGCCGTCATGTGGTCCATGTTGAAGGCGCGGGTCTTGTAGCGCGCTCCTATCGCCGAGGCGTCGGAGGCAAAGCGGATGTATATGCCGGCGGTGTTGCGGCCCAGGTCGGCCAGGGGCTGGCGTATCTTGCCGTTAAGCGACTGAGGCAGACGGCAGTAGGTTACCGAGTCGCCGTGCACCAGAGTGCCGTGGATGGGCAGCGTGTCGGCGGCGTGCCATACCAGGTCTTTGGTCTTGAGCGAATAGGCGGCGGTAAAAATCAGCACGGCGAGCAGCGTGGCAAAAAATCTTTTCATGGCTGTCGATAAATAATTAGGCGTTTTGTGACGTTATAATACTGAGGCCCGGCAGACAGTCGGGCGCTTGACTCTTATGAATGCAAATTTAGTAAAAAGCAACGAGATAGAGACGCATCCCTGGGAGCCGTTTGTGCCCGGGGGCGCAAAAGTCCTGTTTATGGGCACCTTTCCGCCCGGCAGCCACCGCTGGAGCATGGACTTTTTTTACCCCAACCGCACCAACGATTTCTGGTTTATGATGGGTCTGGTGTTTTTCGGCGATAGGGATGCCCTGTACGACCGCCCCGTGCGCACTTTCCGCCTCGACAAGATTAAAAATCTGCTGACCGACAAAGGTATAGCCATGGGCGACACCGGTTACAGGGTGCGCCGCCTGAAAGGCAACGCCTCTGACAAATTCCTGGAGATAGTGGAGCCGGTGCATCTCGACGAGCTACTGGGCCGAATGCCCTCGTGCCGCCACATCGCCACCACGGGCGAGAAGGCCGCCGGAGTCCTGGCCTCGCTGACGAGTACCGAAGTGCCCAAGATGGGCGAGCATGTAACCACCGCCGACGGCCTGACAATCTGGCGGATGCCGTCCACCAGCCGCGCCTATCCGCTGGCGCTGGAGAAAAAGGCAGAGTACTACAGACGGCTGTTCGAAGCAGCGGGAATCATAGACCGCTAAGAACGTATCAAGACACAAAAACGGCCGGCTCCGCGTAGGGGCCGGCCGTTTTGGCTTTGGAGGGTATGGGTTATTTTACCAGTACTTTCTTGATGTTCTTGTCGGAGACGGTGATGTAGATGCCGGGGGTGCGGTTGGCGGCGGGAACGAGAACGCCCTGCAGATTGTAGAAGCGGGCGGCCGAAGCTGCGGCCTCGTCGACGGTGATGGTGTCGACACCGGACTTCTCGACAGTTGCGGTTGCCTCGTTGCCGACACGGGCGGCACCGTGGTTGTAGATGGCGGCTACTGCATATTTGAAGGTGTATTTACCTTCTTCGGCATTCTCGGCCAGGGGCGAGTCGGTGAATTCCGTTGCCTTGGCGGGCTCGTCGGTAATCTGCTTGCCGTCGCGGAAGATGTGGTAGCCGGTGACAGCGAGGTCTTCGGGCAGCGAGGGAGCGGCCTCGAAGGTCACGTCGTCAATGAAGAGGGCCAATGCGTCGTAGCTGGTGTGGTTGAAGGCGAAGTAGGTAGCACCCTCGGGGAGCTCGAAGGTGTACTCTGTCCAGACTTCGGGAGCCGACTCGACGTTGAGCACCTCGTTGGTTAAGGAGGTGAGGCCTTCGCCGGTCGAGTAACATACGCGGAACGACTCGGGCCATGCCACGGAGAAGCCCTTGGCCCAGAATTTGACGGTCTGGGCTTTGCCGGACAGGCGGGGCGAGATGAGCCAGTTGTCGCTGGCGGCGCTTACCGAGCTGGGAGCCATCATGTAGCAGTTGCCGCTGTGGGCTACGGCGTCGGGCTGATAGCTCGAGGGGATGTTGGCTTTCTCGTTGTTGAACAGCTGGAAGGCCATGGGCTGGGTCTGGTAGGGGTTGTAGGTCTCGCGGAAGACGTTGTAGGTCTTCTGGCCGTCGCCGTCATAGACAGTCCAGCCGCCGGCGCCGGTAATCGACATGGCGGTGTACTCCTCGTTCTCGAAGTCCTCGGTGATGGTTTCGGCAGCGGGCAGGCTGGCCAGGTCGGGAGCAGTCCAGCTGAGGTTGACCTTATCTTCGGCCGTTTCGGCGGTGAGGTCGCTGACAACGGGGTAGGTGTTGAACTTGACCTTGGCGATGGCGACAGCGTGGTTGTTGGCGTCGACATTGTCGCCGGTGTGGAAGACCGAGGCCTTGATCTCTATTGTCTCGGGGGCGTTGATGGGTACGGTGTACTCGAAGTCGGCCTTTGCGAAGTCGTTGGAGGCGATGGTGCCTACAGCTGTCTCGCCGAGCAGTTCGCCGTTGATGGTCCAGAGTACCTTGACGTCGTTGGCAGCCTCGTTGCCGTCGTTGCCGATGCGGGCGCTGAGGGTGACTTTTTCGCCGGCCTTAACCTTTTCGGGGACGTCGAGACGTACGAGGCGCAGGTCGCAGGCAACGTTGTTGTGTACGGTGAAATGGTCAAGGGGTACGCTCCATATCTGGTCGTCGGTGTTGTGTACGGCGGTGAGGCGGAAGCCGAACTGCACGGCGCCTGCCTGCTTGTACTCGGCGAGGGGAACGCGGCAGAGCGTCCAGCCGGTTGTCGGAGCCTCCTTGAGGTCGATGGTCTTGACTACGGCAGGCTCGTCCTTGCCGCCGGCGACAAGCACGTCAAGCCGGCTGCCCTGACCCTGGTACCAGAAATCGAGGACGGGGTCGGTGGCCTTGGAGATGTCGACGCGGACACACGACATACCCATCATCACGTCTTTTTCGGCGGGCAACCAGTAGAGGAAGCCGTTGTCGCCGTCCTGCGAAGTCAGGGGTGTGGGAGCCTCGGGGTCGGTGGGGTCGATGAGCGAGGGGAAGTAGTCGTCGTCAACGGTTCCGTAATTCTGGCCCGAGTAGCTGGTGTTCTGGTCCATTACCCAGTAGCTGTCGTAATAGCCGTTGGCGAACGACTCTACGAAGGGCATCGGGTCGGGGGTGCCGACGGTGATGATGTTCGAGGCCTGGTCGAGCGAGTAGTTCTCGCCGAAGCCGGCGGTAACCTGGTAGGCCATGAAGTCCTGGTGCTCCAGGTCGGAGTAATCGAAGGTATACGAAGTGGCGCCGTTCTTGACCTCGGCGATGGGGGGGTCGGAGTACGAGCCGAAGGCGTCGAAGATGTAGTATGTTACGGCAGCCGGATCGACGTATCCGCCGTTCTCGCCTACCTCGCCCACGGCGTCCCAGGTGAGGGTGGCGTGGGTGTAGTCATCGCTGACGGTGAGCTTGACGTTCTCGGGCTTGAGGGGAGTGTCGGGGCCGCACCAGATGCTCTTGTACTCTACCTTTTCGCCGGCCGTCTCGCCTAAGTAGGCCACGGCGGTGAAGCGGTTGTTGATGCCGGCGTACATCTCGACATCCTGGACGATAGTCTGGCCGGGCTTGACATCGGTGAACTCGAATTTGTCCACCTCCCAGCGCGATGTCAGCACAACTTTTGTTATTTCCTTGAGGTCTTCGCCGCTGATGGTCTTTGTGGGAGCGACGTAGGTGACGGTAGCCTTGAGCTCGCCCTTGGGAGCGAGTTCCCATGTCAGCTTACCGGCGGCGGGAGGATCGACCTTGGGGCCGAGCTCGCCGGCCTTCATGCCGACGTTGGCAAGCTTGAGCGTGCCCTTCTGTGTCTTTGATGTGGTGCAGTGGAAACCGAGGTAGTACTAGCCCTCTTCGGCAACCTCGACGGCGTGCTCGTACAGGGTGAGGTCCTTGGTGGTGTACTCGGTGGAGGGGACGATGACCTGTGTCATGGCCTCGACAGTGGGCTCGGTGCCAAGGGCAACGTCCATCTGGACGGCGGTGGCGCCGCTGCTCATGTAACCGACCTCAAAACTGAGGATGTACTTGCCGGCGGGCAGATGGATGGGCACCGAAACCAGCCAGTCGTCGTTGTTGGTGACGTTGTCGGCGTTGGGTGCCATGCAGGCGCTGTAGCCGTTTACCGCGCCGTACTGCCATTTGCGGTTGTCGCCGTTGACATTGATGGCGGTGTAGTTCTTGATTTCGGTACCGGCCTTGCCCATGTCGTGGGTAAAGGGTACCTCGACTGCGTTTGCGGGGGCCTCGGCGGCAAAGAGAGCGGGGGCCTGCGTGGCCTGCGCCTTTTGCGGAGCCAGCACTGTGCGGTGGGGCACGGTGTTGAGCTGTTTGAGACCGGCGCCTGTCACTGCGACACTGCGCTGCGGAGCCTGTGCCAAAACGGCAAAGCATCCCAGTGCCATAGCGCCTGATAGTAGAATTAGTCTTTTCATAAGCGATGAATTAGATATAAAAAATACTTAGAAATTGTATGGGGTTGTCAGTCTTTGGGGATGACGCCGATGCCGGGGCGGTCGGCTGGGATGGTGACCTTGCCGTCGACAATCTTGATGCCGTCGAAGATGTCGTTGGCGATGAGCAGGTTGCCGTCAAGGTCGGCCCAGTCGCACATCGGCGACAGCTGTGCGGCGGCGGTGACGGCGGCGCTGGTCTCGGTCATGCAGCCCACCATCACCTTCATGCCAAGGTTGCGGGCAAGCTGGGCCATCTGGTGAGCCTCGTGCAGACCCGTCGACTTCATAAGCTTGATGTTGACGCCGTCGTAAGCCTCGGAGAGCTTGCGCACGTCGGTGATGCGCTGGAAGGCCTCGTCGGCGATGATGGGCAGCGGCGAGCGCTCGCGCAGCCAGGCCGTCTCGGCAAACATCTCCTTGGGCAGGGGCTGCTCTACAAAGGCGCAGTTGTTGTCGGCCAGCCACTTGCACATTTCGAGAGCCTTCTCTTTGGTGTCCCAGCCCTGGTTGGCGTCGACGCAAATCTGCGTGTCGCTGGTCTTGCGCAGCAGGTTCACCAGCTCCTTGTCGTGGTTGAGGCCCATCTTGACCTTGATGATGCGGAAGGGCTTGGTCTCTTCAATCTCCTTTGCCATCTCGTGCGGGTCGCTCTGGTAGCTGATGGTGTATGAGGTGTTGGGCGTTTTGTCGGGGTTGAGTCCCCAGATTTTGTACCAGGGCTGACCCATGATCTTGCCCAGCACGTCGTGTAGGGCGATGTCCACCGATGCCTTGGCGGCAGAGTTGCGCGGGGCGAGGTTGTCGATGTACTCGTGGATGTCGGCCACGCGGAAGGGGTCGGCGAACTGGCCGAGGTCAACCTTGCTGAGGAACGACATTACCGAGTCGACGTTCTCGCCCAGGTACGGGGGCATCGATGCCTCGCCGTAGCCGGTGATGCCGTCGAGCTGGATGCGCACCTGCACGCCGGGGGTGGTGGTGCGCTGGTTCTTGGCCAGGTTGAAGGCGTGTTTGAGTTTGAGAGTGTATGGCTCGAAGGTAAGCTTCATGCGTCCCGTGGGGACGACGTTTTTGGCGGTGGGACGGCCGAAAGCCGAGATGGAGGATATGGGCGAAACGGCGGCCAGGGCGGCGCCGAGGCCTGCCGTGCGTAAGAAGTTGCGACGATTCATTGTGCGGTAATGTCGGTTTATGGTTGATTATTAATGAAGAATGTAAAATGCAGAAATAATTATGCATTCTACATTTTCAATTATGCATTTTCAGAAATACCAGGGGTGGTCGATGGCGCGGGTGATGCCGGGAGTGCCTTCGTTGCCGGCGATGCGGACGGCGTGTAGGAAGGGCGTGGTGAGGTATGTCGGGTCTTCGGGGTCGACGCTGTTGACGCGTACGCGGCCCGACGAGTGGATGTAGGTGCCATCATGGTCGTGGATGGCCACGTGGGTGACCTTGCCGGTGAGGTCGTTGCCGAAGAAAAGGAGGTCGCCGGGCTGCAGTTCGCGCCACTTTTCGGGCGAAATGCGTGTGCCGGTCAGAGCTTGCTGCGAGGCGTCGCGCATGAGGATATAGCCGTTATGCAGATACGAGACCTTGGAGAGACCCGAGCAGTCGAGGTTCTTGACCGACGTGCCACCCCAGAAGTAGGGCGAGCCCATCATGGAGTAGGCGATGTCGAGGATTTTGGCAGCGTCGTATTTCTGGTCGGCCCATTTCTCTATCGGGGTGAGGTCGGCGGCATCCACCCAGGCCTTCTGTCCGGAGGGGAGTGTGACCTCCACGCGGCCGTTGCGGATGCTTTTGAGGGTGCCTTCGACAATGTCGCCGTTGACGAGGTCGGTCACCACATCATGCGAGCCTTTGCCCTTGGGCGATGACCAGCCGCGGGTCTGGTAGAGCGACGAGACGACGAGGCGGGGAGCCTTTCGCCAGGCCTCCATCTGCGCCGGTGTGCGTGAGACGAGGGAGTTTGTGGTCACCCAGGCCTGGTAGCCGTCGGGAGTCTGCACGCGCGACCACTCGCCCTTTGTCTCGAGGACGCGCAGGGGCATGCCCATCAGTGCCTGTGTGGCCATCTCGGCGGAGTGGGCCGGGTTTACGCGCAGCATGGCCACGCTGATGCGAGGGGTTGCCCAGAGCGTGTCGGGTAGAACCTCTATATAGTCGGCTGCATCGATGCCGCGGCGGTGCATCTCGGCCATGAGGGCGTCGCGCAGGGCGGGCTCGCTGACCTTGCCGGTGAGCAGAACGCGGTTGCCGCCGGCGAAGGAGTATTTGACGTCGAAGGTCTTCTGACGTTTGTCGGGAGCGTATTTGTCGCGGACGAGGTTGATGGCCGCATTTGCGTCAACCTTCGGGTCGCCGATGCTGTCGCGAACGACGGGATGGATGTCGAGCAGGTCGAGTTTCTGGTTCCAGTGGCTGTAGAAGACGTTGCCCTTGGTCGACTCAACCTCGCCGAGCTGAGCGTCGACGGTCTCCGAGCGGACGAAGCGCTTGGGCGGGTCGAAACGGCCGTTTACGCCGAGATTGGTGGCCATACGGTGGGCGTCCATGCCGTGCGAGTAGAAATCGCGGACGTCAGGATTGTCCGAGGGGGTGTAGCGGCCGAAGGAGACGTCGACGGGCACCCATCCCACGCCCTGGAAATAGACCTCGGCCCAGTCGTGCAGGTTTTTCTCGCCGGGGTGCAGCATCCAGCCGCTTTCCCAGCGTGCGGGTACGCCCAGGCTGCGCATCAGCGAGATGTAGAGCAGGGCAACCTGGCCGCAGTCGCCGTGTTTCTCGTCAACGACGTATTGGGGTATGCAGGGGATGGTGCTGTACTCGCGGGCACCGGCCCACGGGTAGTTGTTGGTGATGTAGTCGTAGACCAGCTCCGACTGCTTATAGGGGTCGGTCTCGTCGCCGACGATTTTCCGGGCCAGCTCCGTCATGTCGATGATGTGCGGAGCCTCCATTTTCGTATACTTGCGGTATACGGGCGAGTTGTGGTCGTAGGGCTTTATGTTGCGGCGGATATATTCGGGCGAGAAATACTGTCCCTTGTTGCGGAACGAGACGACGGTCTCGAAGTGCGTTGTCTTGCCCTCGGTGACGGGCTGCTCGAGGTAAACCGAGTTGTGGACGCTTTTGCGGGGGTTGCTGGTGATGTATTTTTCGGGATAGGTCGAGATTATTTTGACGTCGGACTGTCTTGCGCTGGTCAGGGGCATAGGTATCCAGGCGCGCAGGGTGTCGCCTTTGAGCGCGGGGTCGTAGGGGACGTCGATGGAGAAGCGGTAGGTGACGCTGTGGGCGGCGCCGAGGTCGTTGGTGCCGTTTTCGTACTGCAATACCGAGTCGACGTATGCTATGCGCTTTGCCGACGCTGTTGCGCCGCGGTGGGTGAAGCTTGAGCGCTTGGGGTCGAGCAGACCGAGGTTGCGCACGCTCTTGCGGTGCATGCGCTCCTGCCCGTCTATCGTCATCACCTCGATGTAGTGCTTGCGGGCCAGCCCGCGCATGTCGTCAAGGCTATAGTCGGTGCCATACTGCTTGTTGACGGCCTGACGGCCTTGTTCGAGTGTCATCGAGAAATCGGCCGCGATACGGCGCTGGATGGCCTGTGCCGAGTCGGCCTCGAGCCAGGCGGGAACGGAGGCATAGGATGCTGCCGAAAGCATGGAAAGGGCAATGGCAGCTATGATGTGTCGTTTAGCCATTTGCGGTGATGATTTGTCTTTCGCGGTGAAAGATTATTGAAGAAATGTGTCCACGCAAATATACGAAAAAGTGCGCGATGTACAAACACCGCGGGGCATAAAAAGTGCAAAAAATGAGGGTAGGTGTCCTTAGCGATTTGTCCCGCCAATGTAGGGACATGCCTTTGGCATATTTATCCCGCAGGCAGGCCGACATCGCGAAGCGATGTCCCTACATGGGATTGGCCCCTGTCATACCGGCTTGGCGGCGGGGCGGCTGTCGCCGGAGAGCATTTCGTTGAGGCGCTGCTCGAGGTCGGCGGAAGAGACGCGGCCGGTCAGACGGCCTCGGTATGCTATGGAAATCTGCCCCGTTTCCTCGCTGACGATGACGGCCATGGCGTCGGTCTGCTCGGCGATGCCGAGAGCCGAGCGGTGGCGCAGGCCAAGCGAGCGCGGGATGTTATCGCTGTGGCTGACGGGGAGGATGCAGCCCGCGGCCTCGATGCGGTTGTTGGCGATAATCATGGCGCCGTCGTGCAGGGGCGAGTTCTTGAAGAAGATGTTCTCGATGAGGCGCGGGTTGATGCCGGCGTCGATGATGTCGCCGGTCTTGGCGTAGCTGTCGAGGGGCATGTCGCCCTGAATTACAATCAGCGCTCCGGTCTTGCTCTTGGCCATTGACATGCAGGCATATACGATAGGCATGGCGGTCTTCTCCACGGACGTTTCCCCTGCGCCGTGATGTCGCATTATCTTGCGTATGAAGCCCCACCGTTTCTCTGAGCCCAGCACCACCAGGAACCGTTTTATCTGGTCCTGGAAGATGATGACGAGGATGAGCAGGCCTATGCTCATGAACTTGTCGAGGATTGAGCCCATCAGGCGCATGTGGAAGACCTCGCTGGCGACGAGCCATACGAGGATGAAGGCCATGATGCCGTAGAAGATGCTTATCGAACCCGACTCCTTCATCACGCGGTAGACGTAGAAGAGGAGCAGTGCGACGAGCACTATGTCGATGATGTCTTTGATGCCGAATTCGAGCACGGTATTGAGGTTTTAGGTCGGTTTGGCCGGGTGTGACAATGGCTGGGTTAACGGGATGCTGAGAGCATGGCGTAGTGGATGTCGACGGCCTGGCGGGCGGCGGCGACGTCGTGGACGCGCAGAATGTCGGCTCCGCGGTCGAGGGCAATGGCGTTGAGTGCCGTGGTGGCCTCCAGAGCGTCGGAGGCGGGGATGCCGAGGAGCTTGGTTATCATGGACTTGCGGGATATTCCCACGAGGACGGGGCGCCCGAAGATGGCGAAATGGCTCAGTCCGGCCATCAGGGCGTAGTTCTGTTCGATGGTCTTGGCGAAACCGAAGCCCGGGTCGATGATGATGTCGGCCACGCCCGCCTGCTCAAAGCGGCGCACATGGCGCTGCAGCTCGGAGATGACGGTGGCGGTGACGTCGTCGCCGTAGTCGGTGAGCGACTGCATGGTTGCCGGTGTGCCGCGCATGTGCATGAGTATGTAGGGGCAGTGCAGGCCGGCCACTGTGGCGGGCATACGGTCGTCGAGGGTGCCGCCGCTGATGTCGTTGACGATGTCGCAGCCCATCTCCTCCACGGCGCGTCGGGCCACGGAGGCGCGGAAAGTGTCGACCGAAACGGGAATGTCCGAAGCAAGTCGCCGCACAATCTCCATCCCGCGGCCCAGGCGGTCCGTCTCCTCGTCCTCGGGCACTACCTCGGCGCCGGGGCGTGTCGAGCATGCCCCGATGTCGATGATGTCGGCTCCCTCGTCGAGCATAGTCTCCACGCGGCGTTCGATGTCGGCCGTACTCATCGCCCTTGACCCGCTGAAGAACGAGTCTGGAGTGACATTGAGGATGCCCATGACGGCAGGCCGTTCAAACCCGACAAGCCGTCCGCGTATGTTGAGGAAGAAAGGAGTCAAGAAAATTTAGAATGAAGAATTAATAATTCATAATTCTGCATAATGCATTATGCATTGATTTACCGGTTGGCACGTTTGCGCTCGAGCTCGTCGAGGATGATTTTGCGGATGCGGAGGTGGTGCGGGGTTACCTCGACATATTCGTCTTCCTTGATGTACTCAAGGGCCTCCTCGAGGCTGAAAATCACGGGCGGAACGATGCGGGCCTTGTCGTCGGCGCCGCTGGCGCGCATGTTGGTGAGTTTCTTCGACTTGGTGACGTTGATGACGATGTCCTTGTCCTTGGCGCTCTCGCCAACGACCTGTCCGGCGTAGACCTCCTCCTGGGGGAAGATGAAGAAGCGTCCGCGGTCCTGCAGCTTGTCGATGGCGTAGGCGTAGGCCGTGCCGCTCTCCATGGCGATGAGCGAGCCGTTGGTGCGGCGCTCGATGTCGCCCTTCCAGGGCTGGTATTCGAGGAAGCGGTGGGCCATGATGGCCTCGCCGGCGCTGGCGGTAAGAACGTTGTTGCGCAGGCCGATAATACCGCGGCTGGGGATGACGAACTCCATGTGCGAGCGGTCGTTCTGCGCCGTCATGTTTATCAGGTCGCCCTTGCGGCGGGTCACCATGTCAATCATCTTCGAGGCATATTCCTCGGTGACGTTGATGGTGAGCAGCTCCACGGGCTCGCATTTCACGCCGTCAATCTCCTTGACGATTACCTGCGGCTGGCCCACCTGCAGCTCGTAGCCCTCGCGGCGCATGGTCTCGATGAGTACCGACAGATGCAGCACGCCGCGGCCGTAAACGGTCCATTTGTCCTCGTCGTTGCCCTTGCTGACGCGGAGGGCGAGGTTGCGGTCGAGTTCACGAGTCAGGCGCTCGCCGATGTGGCGGCTGGTGACGTATTTGCCGTCCTTGCCGAAAAAGGGCGAGTCGTTGATGGTGAAGGTCATTGACATTGTTGGCTCGTCGATGGCGATGCGGGGCAGAGCCTCGGGGTTGTCGGGGAGCGAGATGGTGTCACCGATTTCAAAGCCTTCGAGGCCGACGATGGCGCAGATGTCGCCCGACGATACCTCCTGGACTTTCTTCTGGCCCATGCCCTCGAAGGTGCGCAGCTCCTTGATGCGCTGGCGGGCTACCGAGCCGTCCTTGCGGCAGAGGCCTATCTCCATGCCGTCGCGTAGGGTTCCGCGGTGTACGCGGCCTACGGCGATACGGCCCACGTAGTTGCTGTAGTCGAGGCTGGTGATGAGCATCTGCGGGTCGCCCTCGAGGGTTGTTGGGGCGGGGATATTTTCGATGATGGCGTCGAGCAGCGGAATGATGTTGTCGGTGGGCTTGTGCCAGTCGGTCGACATCCAGCCCTGCTTGGCCGAGCCGTAGATGGTGACGAACTCCAGCTGGTCCTCCGTGGCGTCGAGGCTGAACATGAGGTCGAAGACCATCTCCTGCACCTCGTCGGGGCGGCAGTTGGGCTTGTCCACCTTGTTGATGACCACGATGGGCTTGAGGCCAATCTGAATTGCCTTCTGCAGAACGAAGCGCGTCTGCGGCATCGGGCCCTCGAAGGCGTCCACCAGCAGCAGACAGCCGTCGGCCATGTTGAGCACGCGCTCCACCTCGCCGCCGAAGTCGGCGTGTCCCGGAGTGTCGATGATGTTTATCTTTGTACCCTTGTAGTTGATGGAAACGTTTTTGGAGAGGATTGTTATGCCACGCTCGCGCTCCAGGTCGTTGTTGTCGAGGATAAGCTCGCCGGTCTCCTGGTTGTCGCGAAAGAGATTGCCGGCGCGGAGCATATTGTCGACCAGCGTAGTCTTGCCGTGGTCGACATGCGCGATGATGGCGATGTTGCGGATATTCTGCATAGAATTGTTTTTAACCTATCTTTTTTCAACCTACAAAGGTAGTGATTTATCGCTCCCCCCACAAATTTTGAGCCACAAACACACCCGCTTAAAATTACACCGGCGAAAAAAGGCGGAAAAAGCGGGCGCCTGCTCCGGGAGGGGCAGGCGCCGGGGCCGGCGGTGGGCCGGCGGGGTTTCAAGGGTTGAGGGGCGGCCGGTTTTGTGTGACTGGCCGCCATCGGGTGGGGGCGGTTACTTTACGAGGACTTTGGTGGTGTGGCCGTCGACGTTGACGAGGTAGAGGCCGGGGGCGACGCGGAGGCTGCCCTGGGCGACGCCCTGGAGGTTGTGGACGGTGACGTGTCTGTAGCTGCCGTTGATGATGATTTCGCCGATGCCGCCCGAGACGGTGGCGCCGGTGGCGTCGTCGGCTGTGATGTCGTCGACGCCGGCGGTGTTGAGGGTGGCGAAGACGGCGTACTCGTTGGGTTTGAGCTGGACGCGCACTGTTGTGTCGGTGCCCTGGAGGTTCTGGCTGAAGCCTGCCGACGAGGCGATGAGCTGGCAGTTGCCCGAGTTGAGGACGGTGGAGGTGCCGCCGACAAGGGTGGGGTTGCTGCCCGCAACGGTGGTGCGGATGAAGGCCATCACCTCTTTGTCGCCGTAGGTGTAGCGGATGATGCGGTTGCTGTTGACGCCGTTGGCAAAGCCGGTGTAGGTGACGGTGCCGTTGATGAATAGGTCGGGGTTGTCGGTGCGGAAGTTGCACAGAGCCTTGTATGTCTCGTAAAGGCCTTTGATGTTCTCGTTGTTGAGGTTATTCCAGACTACGAGCTTGGGGTCGGTGTTGTTGCCGCTCGAGTTTTTGGTGGTCTGGTCGGCGGCGAGCTCGCCGAACTGCCAGATCATCTTCGAGCCGGGAGTAAGCAACAGCTGCACGGCTACCTGGCCCAGGCGGTTGCACATTGCGGCCTCGTTGTTCTTGATGGCGGTGACGCCCTTGTTGCGGGCGATGTAGGCCAGGCGTTCCTCGTCATGGCTCTCGGCGTACGAGATGGTGCTGTACTGTGTGCGGCTGCACTTTTCGGCGTCGAAATAGTAGAGGTTGTTGTTGGTGGTCTGGCCGCCGCCGTAGTTGCCCGATATGCCGTTCTGGTTGTTCCAGTTGAGCTGGCCGTCGGCAGCCATCTCATTCTCCTCCTGGTCGTAGGCGAGATTCTCGTTGATGTGGATGCCATCGGGCTTGATTTCCTTGATGTGGCTGTGGAGGCGCGTCATAACCTCGACGCGGCTCTTGTTGTAGCCGTTGGTGGTGGCGTCGCTGCTGTTGGGATAGGAGGATGTCTCGCCCAGACCCTTTACCAGATCGAAGCGGAAGCCGTCGACGTTATAGCTTGTCATCCAGAACTGCAGTACGTCCTTCCACTGCTGCTGTACCAGCGGGTGCTCCTGCTTCCAGTCGTTGAGGACGCTGTAGGCGTGGGGTGCGTTGGCGTTGTAGAAGGGGTTGGCGTTGCGGTCGTACATCATGTACCAGGGGTGCAGTCCGTCGCTGTGGTTGAGGGCGATGTCGAGCACAACGGCCATGCCGAGGCGGTGGGCCTGCTCGACGAAGGTGCGCAGGTCATCGGGCGAGCCGTAGGCCTTGTCGAGTGCGAAGTAGAAGTTGGGGTTGTAGCCCCACGAGTTGTTGCCGTTGAACTCCATCACGGGCATCAGCTCGACGACGTTCACGCCGAGGTTGGCGAGGTAGGGCAGCTTCTCGATGGCCTTGCTGATGGTGCCTTCGCCGTTGGCCTTGCCCTCGGTGCCGGTGAAGTCGCGGAAGAGGAGCTCGTAGATGATGAGGTTGCGATGGTCGGGAATTTTGAACTCGCTGAAGGTGAAGCTATTGTCGAAGTCGCCCTTGTAAACCGCCAGCATGATGTCGTCAAAGCGGTTGTAGGGGTACTTGGGCATGTCGGGCCAGATGTTCGAGTCGAGCCATTTGTCGTTGTACGGGTCGAGGACGAGGCGGGCGTAGGGGTCGCCCACTTTGTGCTTGCCGTCGACAATGTAGTAGTAGGGGTAGTAGCTGCTGTTGTCGAGGCCGCTGACGGTGGTGAAGAAGTAGCGCTGGCCGTTATAGTCCTGGTACTTCATGGTGTTTTTGCCCAGGATTTCGTAGTTGTCCCACGAGGGCACGAGCACCACCGACTCTTTGCCGGGCGCGGCGAGGCAGAAAGTGACGGTGCCGTCGGCGTTGCGCACGGCGCCCATCTTGGGCACGCCGCCGGGGTAGGTGCCGGCCTCCGAGCTGCCGGGGTAGGCGATGTTGAGGGTGCGCTCGAGGCTGCCCTCGGCCGAGGTGGCGGTGGCGCGGACGGCGTAGCTGCCCGTCGATGCGATATTGTAGGCGGCCGTCAGCTGTGTTGCGCCGTTCTCGCTCTTGACCTGTACGCCGTTGACGTAGAGGGCAATCTGCGAGGGCGAGGTGACATCGACGGTGAAGGTTACCGCTGTGGGCTGGCTGACGATGGAGACGGCGGGCGACGATGACAGCCGCATCTGGAAGCCCTCAGGCTCGACGTCGACAAAGATGTCGCCGCCGCTGGCTGTCTTGCCCTGTTTGTCGCATGAGCCGTTGCGGAACACCAGGGCGATGCGCTCGATGTGCTCGGTGGCGTCGGTTATGCCGAAGTACTCGCGCATATTGCCGATGTTGAGTGTCCAGGTGTTGGGGCCGGCGTAGCTGAGTTTGTATTTGGCTGAGTTGTCGCCCCATTCGGGGTGATTCTTCCAACTGTTGTTCGATTTGTTTGTGATGGCGCCGATGTGTGCGTAGACGGGGTCGGAGGCCGTTACGCCGCGCAGACCGTTGTTGCCCTCGGGAGCATCGGCATGGTAGGTGAGCACCACGTTGGTGTTGCTCTCCTGCAGGATGGCCGGGGTGTGTGTGATAATCTGAGCGCCGGCAGAGATGGCGAAGGCCAGCAGAAGCGCTGTCAGAGCAAAAAACTTTTTCATTGGTGATAATAGTAATGGTATCAGTTGTTTAATTGAGCAATATGAGCAAAGGTAAGAGGGGAGTGCGCGCTGTCGCGCGACAGTCCGGCCGCATAACGGCATAACAGGTGGCCGGGGGTGTGGCGGCCGTTTTGTTCTGTTTGAAGTCCGGCTGCCGGGTCAGGTTGCCCGTCCCGACCGGCTTTGGCGGCCAAGAAAAACGCGACACCGGTAATGAGTCCAGTGTCGCGTTGTGCTTGGTCTCGTCTTGGAGCCAATGTCAGCACCGACACCTTGATATATGAATATACGTCATAGGGTCGGCGTCACGCCGAGGGGGCGTAAAATCCGTGCGGGAGGCGGGGCTTATGCCTCGGCTACCGGGGTGACATTGATGAACTGACGGCCGTTGCGGCCCTCGGTGAAGAGGACGGTGCCGTCAACAAGAGCGTAGAGAGTGTGGTCCTTGCCCATGCCTACGTTGAGGCCGGGGTGGTGGACTGTGCCGCGCTGACGCTTGATGATGTTGCCGGCCTTGCAGGCCTGACCACCGAAAATCTTGACGCCGAGGCGCTTGCTCTGCGACTCACGTCCGTTCTTAGAACTACCTACACCTTTTTTGTGTGCCATGATTCTGCTGTTTTAAGGGGTTTAAGCAACGACTTCCTTGATGGTAATCTTGGAGAAGCACTGGCGATGGCCGTTTTTGCGGCGATAGCCCTTGCGGCGCTTTTTCTTGAAAATAATCACTTTCTCGCCTTTGACGAGGGGAGTCTGAACTTCGCAGACAACTTTGGCGCCTTCTACAGTAGGGGCACCGATTTTAACGTCACCGTCGGCGTCGAGCAGGAGAACACGGTCAAATTCG
>JBJFEE010000022.1:0-4601 GCA_051890455.1 Muribaculaceae bacterium | reverse complement strand
ACGCGCATAAAATTCTACGGCAGAAAGCTTCAAGTCAAGGCATTCCCCACTTTTGGACAGATGCAAGGATGCGCTGATTTTATGCGCTTTGGCGCAATTTTATGCCCAGGCAATTTTCGTCATGGACAGGCTTTACCCCATAGGTTGAGCCTCAGAGCTACTATGGAGCGTAAGCCTGTCCATGATTTTCTATTACCATTTACTCATTGGCGAAGTCAGGACTATACGAAATGAAACAACATATCCAATCCACGGAAATTATCCCTTGAACCGATAAAGTCCCTCCTTTGGCTGCTTAGAACATTCGATAACTCTTATTTAATATTCAATTTGTTGGCATTTCACGTAATTATTGTTAATTAAAGCCATTGAATGTTATTGGATTGAATATTATTTCTTACATTTGCAGGAAACTAACTTATACTTTAAAATCAGTGATGAAAGAAACAACAGTTGCTCCTGCAAATGAGAAACTTGGCATTATGGTTGTCGGATGCGGCGCCGTTGCCACTACCTTTATGACCGGCGTGCTGATGGTGCGCAAAGGCTTGGCCAAACCTATAGGCTCAATGACACAATACGACAAGATCCGCGTGGGCCAAGGCAAAGACAAGAAGTATCTACACTATGGAGACATCGTTCCACTGGCCAAACTCGACGACATCGTCTTCGGCACGTGGGACTGCTATCCCCAAAACGCCTATCAGGCTGCCGTCTACGCCGAGGTGCTCAAGGCTAAGGACATTGAGCCCGTGCGCGACGAACTGGAGAGAATCAAGCCGCTAAAGGCCGCCTTCGACAAGAACTACGCCAAGCGCATCGACGGCGACAACGTGAAGCAGTGCGCCACCCGCTGGGACATGGCCCAAGAGCTGAAGGAGGACATACGAAACTTCAAGAAGGAGAACGGCCTGAGCCGTGTGGTGGTCATCTGGGCCGCCTCCACGGAAATCTACGTGCCCTACGACGAGAAGTTCCACGGCACGCTCGACGCCCTTGAGAACGCCATGAAAGCCAACGACCGCGAGCATGTGGCCCCCTCCATGTGCTACGCCTACGCCGCACTGACCGAGGGCTGCCCGTTCATCATGGGCGCGCCCAACACCACTGTCGACATTCCCGCCATGTGGGAACTGGCAGAGAAGACCAAGATGCCCATCGCAGGCAAGGACTTCAAGACGGGACAGACGCTCGTCAAGTCGGGATTCGCCCCCATCCTGAAGGTGCGCAACCTGGGACTGAGCGGATGGTTCTCAACCAACATCCTGGGCAACCGCGACGGACTGGTGCTCGACGAGCCCGCCAACTTCCATACCAAGGAGGTGTCGAAGCTCTCAACGCTGGAGACCATCCTGCGCAAGGAGGACCAGCCCGACCTCTACGGCGACATCTTCCACAAGGTGCGCATCAACTACTATCCGCCCCGCAACGACAACAAGGAGGGATGGGACAACCTCGACATCTTCGGATGGATGGGCTACCCCATGCAGATCAAGATCAACTTCCTCTGCCGCGACTCCATCCTTGCCGCTCCCCTCTGCCTCGACCTCGTTCTGCTGAGCGACCTCGCCGCACGCGCCGGCCGTTACGGCATCCAGCGCTTCCTGAGCTTCTTCCTCAAGAGCCCCATGCACGACTACACCAAGGACGAAGTGCCCGTAAACCACCTCTTCCAGCAGTACGTCATGCTCAAGAACGCCATCCGCGAGATGGGCGGTTACCCCGCTGACGAAGCCATCGACTGATAACATACCCGCTATAACCCGCAAGGGCGCCCGCCTCCACCGAGGCCGGGCGCCCTTGTCATATAAAAACATTGAAAGTGCGCTACTTCACAGCAACGCACCTCCCTCATAACCAAAATTCAAGTATATATGTCTAACAAAACGTTATCGTATGCTTTCTATAGGATTCTTGCAGGTCGGTTATAAGTTTTTTTTTTGCAGTTTTGACCCGTGGCGGGTCCGAAAAAGGATTTTTTAAGATTCTGAATAATGCGGCTGTCTGCCCGACAGGTACAGCATACCGGAGCGGACGATTTTCAGAAATTCAGATTCGGGAGGTGCATGCTTCAGCTCTGTTCCCCTCGACCGGCCAATGCGTGGCCACAGGACGGGCTGCCGTGTCGGATGAGGCTGATATTAAGATAAATTTTTATTCAGGCTAAGACTCAAGTATGTTATACCTCATTATTTACACAGCAAAGATAAGGCATAAAACGCGACATGCCAAGAGTAATTAATGCAAATAACTGTTAAAAAGTCGTAAATTACACTCTTTTTCGACGCAATGAAACATGTGTTTCACAATGTGTTGCAATTGCCTCACACATTGAAACATAAATGCAATACAAAACAAATCGTGCATTTTTCACGTTTACATACGAACGGCCATAAAGCCGAAACACGTACGATTATAAATCCAAAAACCGAAAATATGAAACTTACAGCACTTATCCCCGCAGCACTGGCTCTGGTCATGCTGCCCGCATGCACGGCAAAGAAGGCCGGCACGACAACCGAAGAAAACGCCGCCCTGGCCGGAAGATACGACATCGTCACCGTCGCCCTCAACGACTCGACCTTTGTCAACGCCGTCGACGTGGCCGAGGAAGGCCAGCCCATCCAGATGGTCTTCACCGATACCACCTACTCGGCCAGGACAAACTGCAACACCATCTTCGGCGACTACACCGGCGAGGGCACCAAAGTCACCCTCAAGGACGGCGGCATGACACGCATGATGTGCCCCAACACCACCATGGAAGAGCTTATGGTCACCATCCTGCCGCAGATTACGGACGTCGAGTTTGTCAGCGACACCGTCGTCAATCTCACTTCGGCCAACTCCCCCGCCCGCATCACCCTACGTCCGGTAAAATGACGCCCGCTGTTGCACGGTTCAAATAAAAACCGTACCTTTGCGCCAACAAATCAGACGGTGGACAAATTTGGCTGCTTGCAACCACCCTAAAAAATGCTAAAACCGCTCGGCGACAACACCCCGACCGATTTTGAAACCCCGCAAACCACATACGCGGCAGCCAACTCCGGCTGCCGCTTTTTTTATGACAACAACCAAATAACATACAGACATGAACTACCTCTTCACTTCCGAGTCCGTATCGGAGGGCCATCCCGACAAAGTCGCCGACCAGATCAGCGACGCCATCCTCGACGAGTTCCTTGCCCGCGACCCCAACAGCAAAGTCGCCTGCGAGACCCTCGTCACCACCGGCCAGGTCATCGTTGCCGGCGAAGTAAACTCCGAAGCTTACATCGACATCCCCGGCACCGCCCGCCGCGTCATCGAGCGCATCGGCTACAACCACTCCAGCCTACAGTTCGACGCCAAGAGCTGCGGAGTCCTCGTGGCCCTGCACGAGCAGAGCCGCGACATCAACCGCGGCGTCGACCGCGACATTCGCGAGGAGCAGGGCGCCGGCGACCAGGGCATGATGTTCGGCTACGCCACCGACGAGACCGACCTCTACATCCCCCTGTCTCTGGCCATCAGCCACGCCCTGGTCAAGGAGCTGGCGCGCATACGCCGCGGGGGCACCGACATGGTGTACCTGCGCCCCGACGCCAAGAGCCAGGTGACGATAGAATATGACGGCGAGACCAACCGTCCCGTCCGCGTCGACACCATCGTCGTCTCAACCCAGCACGACGAGTTCCTGACGCCCGAAAAGACGGGTCTGAGCCAGGAGGAGTGCGACCGCAGGATGCTGGAGACCATCGAGAACGACGTGCGCCGCATCGTCATCCCCAACGTGCGCGAGCAGCTGCCGGAGAACCTGCGCCACCTCCTCGACGAGGACTACAAGCTGTACGTCAACCCCACGGGCAAGTTCGTCATCGGCGGCCCGCACGGCGACACGGGCCTCACCGGCCGCAAGATTATCGTCGATACCTACGGCGGCCACGGCGCCCACGGCGGCGGCGCCTTCTCGGGCAAGGACCCGTCCAAGGTAGACCGGTCGGCCGCCTATGCCGCCCGCCACATCGCCAAGAACCTCGTCGCCGCCGGAGCCGCCGAGCGCGTCCTGGTCCAGGTTGCCTACGCCATCGGCAAGGCCGAGCCCGTCAGCGTCAACATCAACACTTACGGCACCGGCAAGACCGGTCTCAGCGACGCCGAACTGTCAAAGGTTGTCACCTCGCTGCCCGAGTTCGACCTGCGCCCCTTCGCCATCGAGAAGCGCTTCAGCCTGCGCACACCCATCTACGAGGAGACCGCCAGCTACGGCCACGTCGGTCGCACGCCACGCACCGTCACCAAAACCTTCCGCATCAACGGCAAGGACTGCGCCATCGAGGTGCGCCTCTTCCCCTGGGAGGAGCTGGACATGAAGGACACACTGCGCGCCAAACTATTCCCGCAGCAGGGCAAATAAACCGCGTCAGGCAAATTATTTAGCCCGCGCTATTGCACGATAAAAAAATTTGTTGTAAATTTGCACCGCAAAACCACCGGGAGGCCGTTCGTACGGCTTGACCGAGCCCGGAAGGTTGCGGATACGCTTCAATAGCTCAGTCGGTTAGAGCATCTGACTGTTAATCAGAGGGTCGTTGGTTCGAGTCCATCTTGAAGCGCAA
>JBJFEE010000021.1:0-4793 GCA_051890455.1 Muribaculaceae bacterium | reverse complement strand
TCGCAAAGCGATGTCCCTACATCATTAAATTCCCGCAATTTGACACACCCTCTTACAATAAAAACTGTCGCAAAAACTTTGGGCGACAGTGCAAATTTAGTTCATTTTTTTGGATTTGCGGGTCTTGCGGCCGGAAGATGCGGCGTAATCCTTCTCCGGGTCGGCGATTTCGCTGTAGAGGCGCTTGCCGAGGAAGTCGCTGCCCTTCAGCGCTCCCACGACGCGGTGGGCGTCGGCCTTGCGGACGTCGAAGAGCGAGTAGCCTGGCATGAGGTCGATACGGCCCACGTCGACGCGCTTGCCCTGTACGGTGTGGTTGAGCAGGTCGATGAGGTTTCCGGCATAGAAGCCGTCGTTCTTGCCGGCGTTTACGTAGATGCGCTCCATGCCCTTTTCGGCGGTACGGCGGTCTTTGTCCTTTTCGGTGCGCCGCTCCTTACGGTCGGCACCTTTGCGGTCTCCCTTGTCCTTCTTTTCGGGCTTTTCGTCGATGAAGTCGATGCTGGGGGCGTCCTTGTAGTAGTCGAGCAGACGGTTGAACTCCAGCGAGAGGACGCGTTTGAGCAGGTCCTCCTCGGACAGCCACGACAGCTTTTTGGAGACTCCGGGCATGTAGCGGTCGATTTCCTCATCGTTGACCTGCACCTTTTCGATGCGGTCGGCAAGGTTGTAGAGTTGTTTCTCGATTATGTGCTGAGGCGTGGGGACCTCGCGGCGCTCGAATTTCTTGCCGATGATGCGCTCTATCTCGCGCAGGCGCCCTTTTTCGCGCGAGTGGATGATGGCGATGGAGACGCCCGTCTTTCCGGCGCGTCCCGTGCGTCCCGAGCGGTGGGTATAGACGGCGGTGTCGTCGGGTAGGCCATAGTTGATGACATGGGTCAGGTCGTCGACGTCGAGGCCGCGGGCGGCGACGTCGGTGGCGACAAGCAACGTTATCACGCGGTCGCGGAACTTGCGCATGGTGATGTCGCGCTGCTGCTGCGACAGGTCGCCGTGGAGGGCGTCGGCGTTGTAGCCGTCGCGGATGAGGTTGTCGGCAATCTCCTGCGTGTCGCGGCGCGTGCGGCAGAAGATGATGGCGTAGATGTTGGGATTGTCGTCGGCGATGCGCTTGAGGGCAAGGTATTTGTCGCGGGCGTTCACCATATAATAAATGTGGCGTACGTTTTCGGCGCCCTCGTTGCGGGTGCCTATCACAATTTCGACGGGGTCGTTCATGAACCGTTTGGCTATTTTTGCAACCTCGGCGGGCATCGTTGCCGAGAAGAGCAGCATCTCGCGCTGCTCGGGCACATGCGAGAGGATGTCGTTGATGGAGTCGACAAAGCCCATGTTGAGCATCTCGTCGGCCTCGTCGAGAACCACGGTGTGTACGTCGTCGAGGTGCACCACGCCGCGGTTTATCAGGTCGATGAGGCGTCCCGGCGTGGCCACGATAATCTGGACGCCCTTGCGGAGGGCGCGAATCTGGCTCTCTATCGACGAGCCGCCGTAGACGGGCAGCACCTCAAGGCCGGGAGTGTATTTGGACATATCGGCCAGGTCGCCGGCAATCTGCAGGCACAGCTCGCGTGTGGGAGCCAGTACCAGTGCCTGCGGCACACGCCGTTCCAGGTCGATGCGCTGGATGACGGGCAGGCCGAAGGCCGCTGTCTTGCCCGTGCCCGTCTGCGCCAGCGCCACGACGTCGCGGTCGCCCCTGAGCAGCAGGGGTATAACCTTTTCCTGCACAGGCATCGGTATCTCAAATCCCATCTCGGTAATGGCGCGCAGCAGGTCGTCGCGCACGCCCAGTTCTTCAAAAGTCATGTCAGTTATGTATCTAAGTTCTGTTTATATCGCTTTTGTTAAAATTCAGACAAAGGTATAACAATTTACCAACCCCGAAAAGTCGACACTATGGAAAATTATTGCGTAAAATTGATAAAACGCCATTTTGGAGTGTTGATGAGCCGGCTCGAATGAAATAACAAAAAAAATGCGTACCTTTGCAGAAGAAAAGCGGTGGTGGCTTTGTTCCTCCGCTTAAACTCCACTAACGAAACGCTTTACTATGGATTGGTTAACTGAGCTGTTTACGCCGGGCATGACGTCGATAGCATCGACTCTGGTGCTGTACTCGTTCGTGATAGCCGCCGGCATATACCTCGGTAAAATAAAGTTTTTCGGTGTCAGCCTCGGTGTCACGTTCGTGCTCTTTGTGGGAATTGTCATGGGTCAGATTGGCTATACCGTCGACCCCAATACCCTCAAGTTCGTGCGCGAGCTGGGTCTGATTCTGTTTATCTTCTCGATTGGTCTGCAGGTCGGTCCGGGCTTCTTCTCGTCGTTCAGGCACGGCGGCGTCGAGCTCAATCTGCTTGCCGTCGGCGCTATAGCGCTTAACGTGCTGATAGTCGTGCTGATATACTGCTTCGGCAATATCGGCGACAAGGCCGCGCTGGTGGGCGTGATGAGCGGTGCCATCACCAACACGCCGGGACTGGCCGCCGCACAGCAGGCCGTCAGCACCATGGCCGACGGCGCCGCGCAGGCCAACGTCATGGCACAGGGTTATGCCGCCGCCTATCCCCTTGGCGTCGTGGGAATTATCCTGTCGATGTTCGTTGTCCGCGGCATCTTCAAAATCAAAGTGTCGGACGAGGCGCAGAAGATTGAGGAGGAGTCGTCCAACGCCCAGCTCAAGCCTTATCTGCTCACCCTCCGCGTCACCAACAAGCTTGTCGACGGCCGCACGCTGCAGCAGTTGCACGACATCATCAACACCAACTTCGTCGTCTCGCGACTGATGGAGCAGGAGGGCGGCTCGATAATCATCCCCAAATCATCTACGCAGATCCATGTCGGCGACGTCCTGCTGATAGTCTGCTCGGCCCAGGACGCCGACCGCTTCACCGCCGTCCTCGGCGAGCAGGTAGAGATGGACTGGGAGTCCGGCCCCGCCGCACCCGTTTACTCGCGCCGCATCGTCGTCACCCGCAGCGAGTACAACGGCACCGCCCTCGGCAGCCTGCGCCTGCACAAGGGTTACCGCCTCAACGTTACCCGCGTCAACCGCGCCGGCGTCGACCTGCTGGCGTCGCCGGGTCTGCGCATACAGATGGGAGACCGCCTCACCGTCGTGGGCGACCTCGACGATATCGAGCGTCTGGCACAACGCCTGGGCAACTCGATGAAGCGCCTCAACCAGCCCAACCTCGTCACCATCTTCGTTGGCATCCTCTTCGGTATCGTCCTCGGCTCGCTCGACCTCGGCTTCGGCATGAAGCTCGGCCTCGCCGGCGGCCCCCTCGTCGTGGCCATCCTCTTCAGCCGCTTCGGCTACAAGATTAAGCTCGTCACCTACACCTCCTCCTCGGCGTCGCTGATGCTGCGTGAATTAGGCATCTGCCTTTTCCTCGCCTCGGTGGGCATCGCCGCCGGTGACGGATTTATCAAGAACGTCTTCAACACCACCGGCATGTGGTGGGTAATCTGGGGCTTCGTCATCACCGTCGTTCCCCTCATCATCGTCGGCATCATCGCCCGCCGCAAATGGGGCACTAACTATCTCACCATCATGGGCCTTATCTCCGGCGCCTGCACCGATCCGCCAGCCCTGGCCTACGCCACCGGCTCCACCGGCTCCGACCAGCCCGCCGTCGCCTACTCCACCGTCTACCCCCTCACCATGTTCCTCCGAGTAGTCGCTGCCCAGGCCCTGATTCTCATCCTCCCGTAACAGATAAAGTTAATGCTCTTCGGTGCATTGTCATGAAAATATAAAATCGAGATTCTCGTTTAGCTCGGGCAATCTCGATTTTTTTTGATGATTTTGGAGGTGGTGAAAAAGAATTTTGAGTGCATTTTGATGGCGGTTTGAGATTTTTTTGTACCTTTGTGGCCTGATTTGGCGCGTATGGTTTCCGAGGTTGATTGTTTTCCGGGGCTCGCGCGCTTTCAATAAACCGGCATTATCGCCATCATCAGGCATTATCGCCATCACAGAATATGAAGCTACTGAACGAGAAACTCAGCAAGTACACCGCGCCGCAGGAAGCCAAGGCCGCAGGTGTATATCCCTATTTCCGCCCCATTTCGTCGGAGCAGGACACCGAGGTGGTCATGAACGGCAAGCCCGTGCTCATGTTCGGCTCGAACTGCTACACCGGCCTGGTCAATGACCCTCGCATCAAGGAGGCCGCCATCGAGGCCACACGCAAATACGGCACCGGCTGCGCCGGCTCGCCCTTCCTCAACGGCACGCTCGACCTGCACAAACAGCTCGAGGCCCGCATCGCCGAGTACATCGGCAAGGAGGACGTCATGATCTACAGCACCGGCTTCGGCGTCAACCTCGGCGTCGTGTCGACGCTTACCGGCCGCGAGGACTACATCCTGTGGGACGACCGTGACCACGCCTCGATTATCGAGGGCCGCCGACTGTCGTTCAGCAAGCAGTACAAATACAAGCACAACGACATGGAGAGCCTCGAGAAGCAGCTGCAGCGCTGCGAGCCCGACAAGGTGAAGCTCATCGTCACCGATGGTGTCTTCTCGATGGAGGGCGATGTGGCAAACATCCCCGAGATTGTGCGCCTGGCAAAGAAATACAACGCATCGGTGATGGTTGACGAGGCCCACGCCATCGGCGTCTTCGGCGAAGGCGGCCGCGGCATCACCAACCATTTCGGCCTCACCAAGGACGTCGACCTCATCATGGGCACTTTCTCCAAGTCTTTCGCCTCGCTGGGCGGCTTCATCGCCACCGACAAGGAGATTACCAACTTCCTGCGCCACCACTCGCGCTC
>JBJFEE010000020.1:0-4814 GCA_051890455.1 Muribaculaceae bacterium | reverse complement strand
GGTGCCAAGGCACCCCCGAGCTTCCGGGTGTGAAGCGTCGCATATACTTCCTCGCCAAGTCGTTTATCCTCGGCTATCCGCAGCTCCCTCGCGATGAACTCGGTCGCGCTACCTCGGCTATCCTGACAGGCGACTACACCCTCGCGGCTGATGCCAAGTGGAAGTATATCGACATACTACCCGACAAGTCGCAGCTTACGTCCGAGGCTCAGGGCGAGCTCCCTTCGCAGACGCAGCTTAACAAGCTCGTTGCCGTTCACCCCGGCGTGGGCGCGGAAGCCTCCGCTGCCGCAGCCTACATCAACAACACCGACAACGTGTTCATTGTCGAGGATATGAAAGGCAACTTTCGTGTGCTCGGCAACAACAAGTGGACTACAAAGGCTACTGTCGCCCAGGACCTCGGTCAGGGTGCCACAGGTACTACCTCGACCACTATCAATGTCGAGGCTACCGACGAAGTGCCCGCGCCCTTCTATGTCGGTACTCTTGAGACCGAGGACGGCGACATCGACTGCTCCAACGGCGCAGTCAAGGCTTAATATCCGCGCTCTATGGATAACAGATGTGTCAGGAAAGGGGCGATATCGTTGGACGAGGTGTTGAACGACATCGAGGTTCCTTCGGTGGAAGCTCCCGACCTCGACACATCTTTTGTCTCTGACAAATCCAAAGACCTCTTTGCTCCCAAATCGAGGGCGGCATGGAAAGACGTGCAACAGGCCGAAGCTCGTTGCGACTTCGCCCCTAACAAGGTGCGAATTTCCTACCGCAATCCCGCGTTCGGGATTATCTCGCTCTGGAAGAAGTCGGTCTACGGCAGAACCTTGACCGACATTAAGAGCGACCCGGATATGATCGAGAAATTTGCCGAGGGCATGAATACCCTTATACGGCAAATTCTCGGTCATTCGCTCGCCGATGGCGACTGGGCAATCGTTACCTCGCCCAAGCGTCGCCACAAGGAGCGCAACTTTGCCTCGCTTATCTCGGCTCGTTTAGGCTTACTTCTCGGCATACCCTTCTACGAAGATGTAGCCGAGTGCCACTCGAAGCATCGCGTCGGGGCTGTGTTCACCTTTGGCTCATCGTTCGCAGAACGCTTGCGCAGCAAGAACCAATCGCCCATACCCGAGCGCAACATAATCGTGTTCGACGATTTTGTTACGACCGGGGCCACGATGATCTCGATGCGCGAGCTGCTGATGCCACTCGGCAAAAACCTCGTTTTTTTCACAGCAATTTCCAACAAGTTATAATGGACCACAAATTCACTGAACAGATAAAACAGTGGCTTGAAACGCCGGAAGCGGAGCGCGACTATACCGTCGGCGCTCTATATCTTTTGAAGTTGTCCGGCAACCAAATTCTTTACAAGAATATTGTTGCCGCCCTCGATAAACGCCATGACGTTATCGAATACCAACTCCAAAAGTATTACAACTTCCGAGTTAAAGCCCTGACACACGCACAGGTCGAAGAAATGTCGGCACAGGTCGAGGCCATTGTTGCCGAGCATATTCCTCTCGCCGCCGAGGCCGACAAGCAGCCTCAGAAAGGCAAGCGCGAGGATCACGACCTTTTGCCCGACGAAATCAAGGCGAAATACGTTGAGAACCTTTCGCTCCTTCAACGTATGCGCGAGCTGCATCTGCGCCTCCGCTCGCTCTCGCTTGAAAACGTCACTTGCCCGGACTCCGAGCGCTATCCGTTCCTCAAAGAACTTATATCGCTCGACAAGAAACTGCACGCCAACTGGGAGGCTTACGACCATTATGTTGCCCCCGGTCCCGTGGCCGAACCCTCGCGATCGGTCAAAACCAAACGCTCCGCCGCCGGTGCCAAGAAGTCTGCTAAGAAATGAAACGCTCCGCCGACATTCACCAAATCCTTCGTCCGTTGAAAGAGACGCCGTTTCAGGCTTACCTTTCAAATGCCGTCCAAGTGGCCGACATTCTCGAATGGATTTTAAGCCAAGTCGGCATCGCCGAAGTGTGGCAGACTTCCTTCTCTATCTCCGAGGAATTTCTTCGCCGACTCTTTTTCATCACCAAGGATAAAAAAGTGTCGCGAATAAACCTGGTGCTCGACCACAAGGCGACCAACAAGACGCTCAAACTTTGGGCGTTCATCACCCAAGTTATCGAGCGCACATATCTTGCCGACAATCACAGCAAGATTTTGTTGGTGCGTTCCGAAGCCGGAGATACTGTTTCGGTCATCACCTCACAGAACCTGACCCGTGGCAACCGCCACGAATCAGCTTTTATCTCGACTTCGCCGGAGATTTTTGCAAATCTCTACGACCAAGTCAACGATTTAATAACCAATCACAGCGTACCCCTCCATGACTTATTCAGAGAACGAATTGCAGCAGATTGAGAAGTTCGCCTCAATCTACTTGAAGATTTCCGACATGGCCGTAATACTCGATATTCCGGCTGACGTGTTGCGCTCGGACATTGCCGACCGCTCCACGGAGGTTTCCAAGGCGTACCGCCGTGGCAAGGCCGGTTCAAAGGTCAAGCTGCACTCTCAGGAAATGATGCTCGCGCAGGTGGGCTCGCCGCTTGCGCTGGAAAACGCTCGACACAACCTGCTTGATATGGAAGACGATGAGTAATATTTCGACCCTCGACCTTTGCCGGGAACATCTCTTTACCGCCGAGGCTGACATCGTCAGTCAATATGGCGAGGCCGCTGCGGAGCGCGTTATGCGCGTCCGCGATATGTATATGTGGCGGCTCGCCAACCCCGACGCGAAAGACCGCCAGTTTGTCGACGAGTTCAAATCGCGTTACCCGATGGGTAAGAACGCGGCACAGGAATACCTGCGCATCGTCAACACTCTGCTTCCGGCCCTTTCGGAAAAGAGCCGAGACTTTCACCGATGGCGCTATAACGAGATGATCATGGAAACGTATCAGATGGCAAAGGCGCGTAAAGACACGAAGACTATGGAACGTGCCGCCACGTCATACGGTAAGCTCAACAAGGTCGATGCCGAGGACGTTCAGGCCGTACCTTTCCACCTGATTGTCGTGCAGCCTTTTGTCGCCACTGCAGACCCCTCAGTGCTCGGCATCAAGCCCATTCCGGGCATCGAGGACAAAATCAAGGCTATGCTCGACAAGTATTCAGCCGAAACGCTCGACATCGAGGATGTGGAGTATGAGGACGCCGACCTCGAAGAAGACGAACTTTTTGCACCTTACCAGGATGAAAACATCGGAGAAGAAACAGGTTTACTTTAATAAGCCCCAACGCCTTACACAGCTTATCGCTGCCAATACCACCGTGATTGTAGCCGGTCGACGTACAGGCAAGACCGACTCAATCGCCGCGCCGTTCGTACTCCGCAATATGCAGCGTATGCCCGGCTCGACGGGCGGCATTGTCGTGCCGACATTCAAGCATGGCCTCACAAACACGCTCCCCGGTTTGCTCGCCGCTTGGAAGCGATGGGGCTATATCGAGGGTGTTCATTATGTCGTTGGTAAAAAGCCCCCCAAATCTTTCGCTCGCCCCATTACCGAGCCGAACGATTATGAGCACGTCATATCGTTCTATAATGGCTCGATTGCCGTTATCATCTCGCAAGACCGACCGGGCAGCTCGAACTCGCTGACCCTGTCGTGGCTTCTCGTTGACGAGGCGAAGTTCATCAACTATGAGAAGCTGAAAGACGAGACGCTACCGGCCAATGGCGGCATCAAGTCGCACTTTGGCAAGCACTCCTTCAATCACTCAATTATGATATTGAGCGATATGCCGCAGACCAAGAAGGGCTCGTGGTTCCTCCACTACCGCGAAAAGATGGACTCCGAGCTTATTGCCACTATCGAGGGGACCATCTATGAGATTTGGCGCGTCAAAGAACGCATCCGCGATCTTCGCCGCAACCGTATGCCGATACCGGCCTACCTCAAATCTCACCTCCGACGGCTCGACCGCTCGCTCAATCAGATGCGCTCGGTCGCTGTCTACTACAAGGAATACTCGTCTATCGAGAACTTGCAGCTTCTCGGCGAGAACTACATTAAGCAGATGAAGCGCGACCTCACGCCGCTCACTTTCCAAACCTCTATCCTTTGCAAGCGAATCGGCATTGCCAAGGACGGGTTCTATTCCTCCATGCGCGAGGGCCACAAGTACGACGCAAACAACAACGAATATCTCGACAGCCTCGGCCTCGATGTCGCTATGCGCCATCCCGATATTCTCGAAACAATGACCGCACAGGCCGACGGCGATGTTGACCCTACGGCTCCCATCTGCATCGGCATGGACTACAACGCCAACATTAACTGGATTGTGGCCGGTCAGCCCAGAGGCCGACGGCTCAATGTCATCAAATCTTTCTATGTCAAGTTCGAGCGTAAGATACCGGCGCTCGTCGAGGACTTCTGCCGCTACTACGCCTCGCATCAGAATAAAACCGTGGTTTTCTACTACGATGCTACGGCGCTCGGCTCGAACTATGCCGTCAACGACCAGGACTTCCACTGGACTGTTCAGCACGAATTTGAACGGCACGGTTGGCGCGTCGAATCGGTTTACCTCGGTAATCCCATGCGCCACGACGAGAAATACCTTCTCATCAACCAGGCGTTTGCCGGAAAGCAACGCCTCATGCCGTTCTTCAACCGCTCGAACAACGAAGACCTTATCCTCGCCATCCAGTCAGCCGGTGTTTCCAACGGTCGCAACGGCTTCCGCAAGGATAAGTCTGGCGAAAAACTCGCCGAGTCAGAGGAAGACCTGCTCGAACACCGCACCGACGGCTCCGATGCCTTCGATACTCTCTACATCGG
>JBJFEE010000019.1:0-30054 GCA_051890455.1 Muribaculaceae bacterium | reverse complement strand
GATAAACATGCCAAAGGCATGTCCCTACATTTAGGCTATTTTGACACAGCCTCTTTGGTGTATTTGTGGGTGTTTTTAGTGAAAAAACTTGCCGATAATGAATTTGGTTTCTGTCAAAGAATGGGCGATGAACCACGGCGTTTCGGAGCGCACGGCTCGAAACTACTGCGCACAAGGTAAACTGAAAGGAGCTTATCTTGTCGGAAAAACATGGAATGTCCCTGCCGATGCAGAACCACCCCGTCGGAAAAAGGCCCAAAAGGTTTCGCCTCTGTTGTCGATTCTGAGAGAACAAAAGGCCGGAAAAGTCAAAGGAGGCATCTATCATCGAATTCAGATTGATCTGACATATAACTCAAATCATATCGAAGGCAGCCGCCTTACTCATGACCAGACCCGCTACATATTTGAGACAAACACCATCGGAGTCACAGACAATGCCGTGAACGTCGATGACATCATCGAGACGACAAATCATTTCCGTGCCATAGACTTCATCATCGATGAAACCGACGGGAAACTCACCGAAGCATACATCAAACATCTCCATTTTCTGCTGAAATCAGGAACTTCGGACGAGCGAAAGGACTGGTTTAACGTCGGCGAGTACAAAAAACAGCCAAACGAAGTCCGCGGAAAAGATACTACAGAGCCGGAAGCCGTTCATCGCGAGCTAAAGGCTCTTTTGATAGAATATAACGCACTCAAAACGCCTGGTTTTGAGGATGTCGTAGATTTCCATCAGCGTTTCGAATCCATCCATCCGTTCCAGGACGGCAACGGAAGGGTGGGACGGCTGATTATGTTCCGCGAATGTCTTCGCCACGGACATGTCCCGTTCATCATTACGGACGAACTTAAAATATATTATTATAACGGCTTACGAAACTGGCCGAAAATCAAGGGATATTTAATGGACACATGCCTGACAGCCCAGGATATGTTCAGGGCAATACTAGAGAAATTCCGAATAAGATATTGACGGGGACGGATGGTGTTTTGGCGGGTTCGGGGGGCGGAAAATTGTTAAAATCGGGGTGGAGTGAGGTGAGGTTTTAGACATTGTTACGCGTATGCGGGGAAATTTTTTGATTTTTTTTGCAAATGTTTTAACTTTGCGTGATAATTGCGCAATTTTCGCAATGATTGACCGGACAAACCAATGCCATCACGAAAATCTGAAAGAACAAAAACCGATTTAGTAACCCTAAAAATTTCAATCGGTAGAGAAAATCCAACCAATAGGCGGTGTGAAATTACCTTCACCAATCAAAGAGAAAATTTCTGCCTACAGTCAGAGAGAAATCCTTGCCAATAAATTTAATCCTAAATAGTCTTACATGAAAAAATTATTCACCTTCCTTGCGATACTTTTCGCGACATGGAACATCGCAGGCGCCACGAATATTCTTGGCACCCCGCAGATTTCCACTGACCAGATGTATCAGTTTGTAAAGTCAAAGAACCCGGGTTGGTCGTTCTCGTACGAGATAGCCAAGCAGTACCACGACCAGGGTGTCAAATGGGGCATCCGCGGCGATGTCGCCCTTGCCCAGGCCTGCGTCGAGACGGGCTGGTTCCGCTATACCGGCGGCACCGCTGTTACTCCTGACGACCACAACTACTGCGGCCTCGGCGTCACCACCCTCGGCTACAAAGGCTGCCAGTTCGGCTCCATCGCCACCGGCGTCAGCGCCCACCTGCAGCATCTGTGGGCATACGCCACGACAGCCGGCCTGCCCTCCGGATGGACGCTCGTCGACCCCCGTTTCAACTATGTGCGCAGAGGTTGCGCCCCCACATTCGAGAACCTCGGTTACGGCCACTGGGCTGCCGCCAGCGGCTACGGCTCGTCCATCATGTCCATCTATAACGAGATGAAGAACTTCAAGATGGCCAACCCCAAGCTGACGGCTTCCGAAACCACCTTCACCATCACAGCCAAAAAGGGTGAGGCCTCGCCCACAAAGACCGTCACTATCACCGCCGAGAACCTCGCCACCCCCATCAAGATGGTGGCCAACGCCTCGATACTGAAATATGCCACGGCTTCGGGCTGGGACGAGTACAAGGGCGGCAAGCTCAATGTCTCGGTCGACATGACCAAGAATGCCGGCACCTACAACGGCGGCTACATCCGTCTGTATTCCGGTGACCTCGAGGTGAGGCTCAACATCACCGTCGTCATTCAGCCTGAAGGCTCGAGCGGCGGCGACGACCCTGATCCCACCGAGAAAGGCGTATACGTAAATCCCGAGTCACTGTCGTTTACAGTCGAGCAGAACTCAACCGCCGCAGCCAAGACCCTAAAGGTCACCGGCGTAAACCTCGAAAAAGACATAGATTTTGCCACAAATACAAAGTATGTCACCGTGGCAAGCGCCGCAGGATGGAACGCCCGCACCGGCGGCACACTCAATGTCACGGTGGACACAAGCCGCGACCCCGGCACATACACCGGCGGCTATGTCGCCGTACAGTCCACTCCCGCTTACCGCAAGGAAATTCCCGTCACGGTGACAATCACCGAGAAGGTTGCTCCTCCCGTTGTCGACCCCGTGATTTCGGTTTATCCCGAGACAATCTCGTTCGACGTTGTCCAGGGCGAGAAATCGTCCGCACAGACTGTCAAGGTCATCGCCGAGAACCTCCCCCAGGACCTGTCGGTAGCCGCCAGCACAAGCGACCTGACGGTCACCAAAGGCTCTGACTGGAACGCCCGCACAGGCGGCACACTCAATGTCACCCTCACCTCCAGCCGTGCGGCCGGCACCTATGACGGCTATGTCGCCGTCGTCTCCGGCAGCCTCCGCAAACAGGTCAACGTCAAATACGTCGTCAGCGCCCCCGAGGTCGTTGATCCCGAATTCCCCGCCCTCGACTTCAAGGTAGCAGAGACCGAAGGCTCAAGCATCTACCGCAACATGGTTTACAATGACGGCAAACTCTATCTGTCGGCCAGCGGAAGCTCGGTTGTGGTAAAGGACGCCCGCACCCTTAAGACTATCAAGACCCTCAGCAACGGCTCGGTGGTAGCAGGCGGAACATACGCTGTTTGCGGCGTGGCTGTGCTCAACGGCAAAGTATATGCCGCCAACATGGTTACATCTGCGGCACATAAGTTCCGTGTATACCGCTGGGACAGCGATGACGCTCAGCCCGTCCTCGTCACCGAGGTCGCCTCACATGACGAGTTTGTCCGTCTGGGCGACGCCATCTCCGTCAGCGGCACCGACGCGGCTCCCGTCATCACCATGCTCCAGAACAATGCATCCGGCAATGCCTGCGTAGTCGAATACACCGTCAGTGGCGGCAATGCCACGCTGTCATCGAAGGTCGTTAAAAAGGCCGACGGAACCGATCTTGGCGCAACAACTTCAGGCCGCGCACGCCGCATTGCCTCCGGCGGTTACGAAATCGACGACCAGAACCGCTTCCCCAGTGTCCTTGACCCCGACGGCAAGGTCGTAGGCCAGCTCGGCAACGAGACAGTATTCCAGGGCAATGACTTCGCCACCTTCCGATACAACGGCTCGAACTACATGCTCGCAATCAGTTATCTCAACAAGAGTGCCGCATCAATAGCTGACGGCGTCATGCGTCTCTATGACGTAACCGAAGGATGGGAAAAGGCTGTTGCCAAGGGCGATTATCCCGAGGGCGGTCTCGGAGCTACGCGCAACACCACGTTCGCCGGTTCCGTAGCCGTTTCAATGCCTAACGAGAAGTGTGTCGAGGCATGGGTTCTCATCAATAAGCAGGGTATAGCCTACGCCGTAAGCGGTAACCCCGACGGCGGCACCACCGTTGACCCGGATCCCGTTCCCGAGGTCGGTCCTCTGAAGTTCACCGAACAGTGGAATTTCAGCACCACAAAAGGCAACCTCGGCGACCACGGAACGACACGTAACATGGCATACAACGACGGCAAGCTCTATGTAGACCGTAATGGAAACAGTGTAGCTATTATTGATGCCTTTACCGGCCAGGAGCGTGGAACTCTTTCCAACGGTTCGGTCGTATCAGGCTGGAATTCTCTCATTGGCGTTAATTCTTTCTGTGGCAAGATTTATGGATGTAACCTCGTTACATCCGGCACCGCAGCATTCCGCTTCTACCGTTGGGACAGCGACTCGTCGCTGCCTGTGCTTGTCTTCTCGGACGCTTCGCACAGCGATGTTGCCCGTCTCGGCGACAATTTCACCATGAGCGGTACGGAGAACGACTACTGGGTTACCCTCGGCTCGGGCTCGTCCATACGCGAATATCACGTTGTAAACGGAGCTCTGGCCGACTCCAAGACTGTGGCCACTTCCGTTACCATGGGAAATTCGGCCCGCGCTTACCGCACAGCCAGCGGTTACAGCGTAACCGGCGGTTCAATCAATGTCACAAAGCTTGACGGCAATGGCAAGGCCACCGACGAAGTCCTCAAGGACGACGTTTTCTCGGGCAACGACTTTGTCGAATTCGACTACAACGGCAGGAAGTACATGTTCGTGACCACTTACCTCAACAACAGCGCCCCCTCTCTTGCCGACGGTGTCATGCGTCTCTATGACGTAACAGACGGCTGGAAGTCGGCCAAGGTATGCCAGGATGAAAACGGCAACAGCCATTTCCCCGCCAACGGCCTCGGTGGAACCCGCAACGTGGCTTTCAGCACCGCTGTCGCCGTCGCCCGGCCCAATCCCGGACAGGTACACGCCTGGGTACTTACGACAGGCCAGGGCATTGCCATGTACACCAGCGGCAAGTCAACGGGCATCGAGGATGTCATCGTTGAGGAGTCTGCCGAAGACGCTCCCGTGGAGTTCTACAACCTCAACGGCATCCGCGTCAGCGGCGAGAACCTCGCTCCCGGCCTCTACATCCGCCGCCAGGGCAACAAGGCCACCAAAGTCCTCGTCCGCTAATCGTTCACACATCCCCTGAATATGATGACGCCCGCCGGATTTCCGGCGGGCGTCGTTGTTTTCTATGTTTATTGGAATTCGTCGTCACAAAGCAATCGGATGTAGGGTGTGTCAAAATAGCCTGAATGTAGGGACATGCCTTTGGTATGTTGAGTCAACCGATTGGTTTTCAGGCTTAACATCGCAAAGCGATGTCCCTACATTATTAAAATTTCACATTTTGACACAGCCCCACTGCGTCCTGTCGTTGTTCAATACTGGAACGAGGAGCCGCCCAGGAACTCGCGGAGGAGCGACGTCGGGGGTACGGCGTCGACGGGCAGGGGTCGGAAATAACTCAGGAACTTGCGCAGGCGGTAGGCGGTGGCGTACTGGGGGACGTCGGAGTGGACGCGTGCAAGGATGTCGTCGGCATAGTCGCGCATGACGGACAGCTCGAACAGCAGCGAAGAGTTGAAGGTGGCGTCGGCGTTTTCCTGGTAGGGGAAAATCCATTTCTCCTCGCCGGCACGGACCTTGGGCCAGCGTTTCAGCGTGTCCAGGGCACTTGTCCCGCGGTACTTGTAGTCGCGGATTATGCGGCGCAGAAGGCGGTTGTCGGTGGTGGGCACCCAGTTGTGGTCGTCGATGGAGAGAGTGGTCAGCGCCGACACATAGATGTTGAATTTCTGCTCGCGCGGGATGTGCTTTGTCAGCTCGGGGTTGAGGCCGTGGATGCCCTCGATGATGAGGACGTCGCCCGGCTCCATGTGCGTGGGCGTACCCTTGTAGTAGCGCCGTCCCGTCTCGAAAGAGTAGGTGGGTAGCTGCACCTCCTTGCCGGCGATGAGGTCCCCCAGGTCCTTGTTGAACTGCTCCAGGTCGAGGGCGTGGATGTTCTCGTAGTCGTAGTCGCCCTCGGCGTCGCGGGGCGTGTCCTCGCGGTTGACGAAATAGTCGTCGAGGCTTATCATCACGGGCCTCAGCAGATTGGTCATCAGCTGGATTGCCAGGCGCTTGCAGGTCGTGGTCTTGCCCGACGACGACGGGCCGGCGATGAGGATGATGCGGGCGCCGCCCTCGTGGTAACGGCGTGTAATCTCGTCGCTGATGCGGCCCAGGTAGCGGTCGTGCAGGGCCTCGGCTACGTTGATGAGGTCTTTGGCGCGTCCTCCGTCGATGGCGAAGTTGAGGTCGGCGACATTGCTGATGCCGAGGACGTGGTTGAAGTCGACGTAGTCGAGGAAGGCGCGGAACATCTTGGCCTGCTCCACCGGCTCGGGCGGCACGTCAGGGTGCCTGGGGTCGCGTCCGCGCAGCAGAAATCCGTGCTCGTAGGGCGTGAAAGCAAAGACGTCTATCATGCCCGTGGACGGCGCCAGACAGCTGTAGTATTTGTCGGCGAGGCCGTCGAGGGTGTAATATGTGGTGTAGGGCTGATGTGCCGATTTTATCAGGTTTACGCGGGCGTCCAGACCCTGGCGCTCGAAGATTTTTATGGTCTCGCCGGTGCGCTCCTCATGGAAGTCGAAAGGCAGGTTTTCGGCGACGATACGGCGCATTTCGGCCTCGATCTGGGGTGCCGAAACGGGGACGTCGGCGCCGGTGATGCGGCAGAAATAGCCGCGCGAGATGGAGTGCTCGATTTTGAGCTGCGCGCCGGGATAGAGCCGCGTGACGGCCTTGTACAGTATCATGCACAGCGAGCGCACGTAGCAGCGCGACGAGTTCTCGTCCGTGGCCGACAGGAATTCGACGTCCTTAGGGGCGTAGACGCGGTAATGCAGGCCTTCGGTCTTGTTGTTGACGCGGGCGCAGAGGGGCTCGAAGCCCAGGCGTCCGGTGAGGCCGCGGGCGATGTCGAGGAGGGAGCTGCCTCCGTCGGCCTCGACGTATTCGCCGAGGTTGAGGCAGTAGATTTTCAGCTTGTCAGGCATATTTATCGGGGTAGGGGATTGATTAGTTTTTCTTGCGGTTTCGGTTCAGGATGGCCTTCAGGCGGCGCTTGCGCGATTTGCGGGCCATGTATTTGCGGCGGACGTCCTCGGCCTCGCGCACTGTCGTGGCCTCGTCGAGGTCGGCGAAGCGGGCGTACATGCGTGCCAGGCGCCCCGTCTCGTCGCTATTTTCGGGGTAGATGCGTTCGAAATTCAGGATATGGCGCGAGTGGTCGAAGACGCCGAACTCCATGCGGTCGAGGCTGATGACGAGGAGGTGCCGTCGGCCTCGGCGGTCATGCTTTATGATGATGTTGTCCGGCGAGAAGTTTTTGTGGAGCACGCCGTGGGTGTGCAGGCGCACCATGAGGGCCGCCAGGTCGGCCACGGCGGCGTCGGCGACGGGATTGGCGGCCCAGTCGCGCATATCGCCGACGATGTCGATATGCCGCGAGATGTAATACGAGCGTGTCAGACGTCCGTTTTCGATGACTTCGATTGCTCCGACGGGCTTGGGCGTCTCTATGCCCAGGCGGCGGAGGGTGAGGGCGTTGTCAAGCGAGCGGCGGGCCATGCTGTCGGCAAGATTGGCGTAGACGATGCTGTCGGTGAAGTCGGGGATGCCGAAGGCCTTGACGCTGAGCGTCTGCCCGTCGGCGCTGACGGCATAGACAGTGTTGCGATGGTTGCGGTGTACCTCGCGTGCGTCAGGGGGAAGCCCCTCGCGCCCGAGCTTGCGCAGCCACCCCTGCAGGCTCTCGAAGCCGGGTGTGGTCAATGTCACTATCTTGGATACCATCGGTGTAATTGAATACTTCTGTAAACCTCTTTATTTAACGCTGTGCTTGCTGAAGTAGTTTGTCGAAATTATCAGGTCGCTGATGTCGTAGCTCTCGCGCAGGCGCTGTGCCTCTTCGGGTGTGAGGGCTTCGGTGTTGCCGTTCATGCCTTTGTGGAAGCTGTATGCCGTGCCACCGAAAGCGGGGTCGAAGATGCTCTGTCCTAAACCTTTCCATCCGTAGTCCCACAGCCCTGCCAGGTCGAGGAGGGTGGGGTAGATGTCCACCTGGCCCATCGTGCCGTCGTAGCGGCCCGAAACCGGCGAGTTGAGCACTATCAGCGGCGTATGCCAAGTCGGGTCGATGGCGCTGCCGACGATGGGGTCGCGGCGATAGGCGGGGCGCTCGGCGCCGAGGCCCTCGTGGTCACCGGTGATTACCACCATCGTGCTGGCGAATTTGGGATTCTTGCGCAGGCCTTCGACAAAGGCGCCGATGGCACGGTCGGTGTACTCGGTTACGGCCATAAAGTTACGCAGCCTTTCGGGAATAGACTTGCTGAAATGCACTTTTTTAGACTCCTCCGGCAGGACAAACGGGCTGTGGCCGCTGTAAGTGACGCACTGCAGCAGCGTATGTCCGTCGCGGGGCCAGAATGCGTCGTCGCTGATGCGCTCGAGGCTCTGCCGCAGGAAGGACATGTCGCCCAGGCGGCCGCGTGGACCGGTTTTCTCGTCGAGGCGCCACTCGGGTTTGTCGTACAGCTCGAAGCCGAAATCGCTGGCGACGACTGCGACGTTCCACACCGTCTTTTTGTCGACGGTGAAGGATGCCGCGCGGCTTTCGGGCCCGTATCTGGCTTTCCACGCCTTGTCCAGCGACGGATATTCGTTATGGACAAAGCGGTATGAATAAGCACCGTAGCTGATGGGTAGCAGGCCGGTGTGTACCAGCAGCTGGGCGTCGATTGAGCGGGCGCCTTTGACCTGCGTAAGCACGTTGGGAGCGTAGAAGGTGTGTTCTTCCTTGAGCAGGCGGTTGAGGTTGGGAGTAAGCTCTTGGCCTTCGACGGTCAGGCCGATGGACCAACTCTCGAAGGATTCGAGCAGCAGTATTATCACGTTCTGCGGGACGCTGTCGCGGCGGGGCGCCGTGTAGCGGTTGCCGGGGCGTTTGTCGAGCCAGGTCTGTATGCGGTTTTCAATCTCCGGGGTCAGTTCCACGTCGCCTTTTACTATCTCGTAGCACATGGCTCCGGGGATGGTGTAGACTGCGGCGCCGCAGGTCGAGTAGTCGTACATCAGGTCGAGGTACGCTGCCTTGAAACCGCCCTTGCACACAAGGTAGATGCCGGTGATGGCGGCGCTGCCGAGGACGCAGGCGGTCAGGGTGAGCGAGCACTGACGCAGTGCCCCGGTTATGACGGCCCTGAGGTCGGTCTTGGCAATGGCGATAATCAGGATTGCCGTGGTGGCGGGGAAGCCGAGGTCGGCCCAGCGCAGCGACTCCCATACGCTGTCGGTGAAGTCGGCGAGGTTGCCGACCAGGCCGTAGCTCGAGGCCGGTATGATGGTGAAATAGGTGCGGAAATACATCAGGTTGGCCACCAGCCATAGGTCGATGAGCACGCATATCGTGATGACGTACCAGCGGCGGCGGGCCCACAGCAGCGGCAGCATCAGCAGGGAGGCGAGGCCGATTTTGGTGACGTAACCCAGGGGAAACTGAAAGCCCGAGAAGGTGGTGCCGAGCGCCCAGATAAAGTCGAAATACAGCATCTTGAAGACGAGCATTCCGACCGTCCAGGCCATCAGTCCTTTCCAGCCCATAGGACGCGGGCGCAACCGGGAAAGCGGCGTTTTGGCCTTGCTTCCGGCTATGTCTTTATTGCTTTTCATCGTGTTTACCCAGCGAGCTGAAGAGGTTGTAGAAATACTCGGCGTAATGGTCGGGGCAGTATTTTTCGGCGATGTTGCGTCGCCCGTTTTCGCCCCATTTTTTGCGTAAGGCGGGGTCTTTTGCCAGCTTCTCCACTGAGTCGGCGATGGCGTCGGGATTGGCCGGTTCAATGAGAATTCCGCACTGCCCGTCGCCTGAATTTACCACCAGGTCGCGGGCGCCGGGGATGTCGCTGACGACTACCGGGATGCCGCAGGCTTCGGCCTCGCGAACCACGCGCGGCGATGCGTCGCGCAGCGACGGCAGCACGAAGACATCCGAGGCGGCGATGAAAGTGAGGGCATCGTTGCGGTTGCCGGTGAATGTCACGTTTTCGGGCGCCGAGGCGATGTCCTCTTTACCGGCTTGTCCGACCACCGTCAGATGCGTCTTTACGCCCCGTTCGTTGAGGATGCGCATGGCCGTGAGCAGGAAATGCAGGCCTTTGTGCGGGCGGCCTTCGGTGATGCCCACATAGCTTATCTGCATCCCTTCGCCCTCGAGCCGGGCGGGCTTGGCTACGGCGTCTTTGGCCCAGTCGAGGTCGTAAGGCTTGGGATGGACGCTGAGTTTGCGCACGGGGATGTGCTTTGACAGCAACTCGGCGATGTCGTCAGTCTCGCAGATGACATGGGTGACGTGCGGGTTTGTCAGGGCGATGCGGTATGTCGGGTCGAGGGGACGGACGCGGGCCTGCGTGCCGCGGTAGCCGACGACGGCAGGGTAGGGGACTGCCTTGCCTGCGCCGGTGACAGTCTTGAAAATTCCGTTCAGGGCGAAGAGCGTGTTCGACAGGCCCGAGCTGCTCGGGGCGAATACGACATCGGGCTTTTCGGCGCGGAACAGCTCGCGCAGGTCGCGGATTGCCGCGGCGGTGTACTTCGATGTTATGGCGGAAATTTTTCGCGTGGGCAGTGGAACCGTAATTTCCTTGCGCTTGGGTGCGCCCTCGCCGGCGTCGGCGACGATTACCTCGGCGTCGGGATGCTTCCGCATCATTAGCATCAGGCTCTCGTAAAAAATCGAGTCGGCCTCGTGATATACAACTATTATTTTCATGATGTCCTTTTTTTCGTTGTTGTAAGTTTGGTGGTGCGATAGTTCCACGTGAAACAACGCTGTTACAAATATACGCAAAATTTCAATGGGAAGGAAACGCACCTGGATTTTTGTGTCTGCAATTTTTGCTGTCTGTGTCTGCTCTTTTTTGCCGTTTTTGTGGCCGATATTCCCGTGTATCTGTCGGGACGTGACAAAATATTCAATTCTCAGACGGCCTATTCCGCCTGTTTTGGACTTTAAAGTGCTGTAAAACAAATGAAAGCTACTGTTTCGATGCTCATGCTCCGTCCTGTCAAAATAGAAATCAAATGTTAAAATATATTGCATAGACGCAAATTTTGTTTAAGCCGAGAGCTTCGTCGTGACCGTTTGGCTTTTTCATCCGAATTTTGTAAATTTGTGGGTTAATTGTCTGCCTATGTCCATTGGTCAGAAAAATTCGCTGACGCCACGCATATCGTGGCAGGCGCAAAATGTAGAGATGCCGGAGCTCGACAGGCAGCGTCTGGCTCTTTGGTTGCAAAAGGTGACCGAAGAGCACAACCGTATACTTGACGGTCTGGGATACATCTTCTGCGATGACGAGACCATACTGGACGTAAACCGGCAGTTCCTCAGCCACGACTATTACACCGACATCATCACCTTCGACTATTGCCGGGGGAAGATGGTGCGCGGCGATATGTATATCTCGCTCGACACAGTGGTCACCAACGCCGAGACCATGGGCGAGCCGTATGCGCGCGAACTCCTGCGCGTGATTGTGCACGGCGTTCTCCATCTCTGCGGCATCAACGACAAAGGTCCCGGCGAGCGCGAGATAATGGAAGCCCACGAAAATGCCGCTCTGGAAATGTGGGACAACATGACGGCGTGACATAACCCCCGCCTGTTTCGTTTTTCTTTGTTTGTATATCTCTGAATGAAAACTGATTACGACATAATTGTTGTGGGCGCCGGTCATGCCGGATGCGAAGCCGCCTCAGCCGCCGCACGGCTGGGCTGCTCGGTGCTGCTCATAACCATGGACATGCACAAGATTGCCCAGATGTCGTGCAATCCCGCCATCGGTGGAATTGCCAAAGGTCAGATAGTCAGGGAAATAGATGCACTTGGCGGCTGGACGGGAATTATCACCGACCGCACGGCCATACAGACACGTATGCTCAACCGCAGCAAGGGCCCCGCAATGTGGAGCCCGCGCGCGCAGAGCGACCGCCAGCGCTTCAGCACGATGTGGCGCGAGGTCCTCGAGAATACGCCTAACTTATATATGTGGCAGGACAACGTTGACGCGCTGACATTTAACGATGACAATACCGCCGTTACCGGTGTGCACACGCTCAACGGCGCCACCTTTACCGCGCGTGCCGTGGTGCTTACCAACGGCACGTTCCTGAACGGCCTGATGCACATCGGACGCACGATGGTGGAGGGCGGCCGCACCGCCGAACCCGCCGCACACGGCATAACCGAACAGCTCAAAGCCCTCGGTTTTCGTGCCGACCGCATGAAAACGGGCACTCCGGCGCGTCTCGACGGCCGTACGATACACTTCGAACTGACTACGCCGCAGTCCGGCGACGATGATTTCCCCGGTTTCTCCTACCTCCCCGGCAACCGTTCGCAGCTGCGCCAGCGCCGGTGTTTCACGTGCTACACCAATCCCGAGACACACCGCATCCTGCGCGAGGCGCTGCCCGACAGCCCGCTCTACAACGGGCAGATTCAGAGCATAGGGCCGCGCTACTGCCCCTCTATAGAAACAAAAATCGTCACCTTTGCCGACAAGGACCAGCACCAGCTTTTCCTTGAGCCGGAAGGTGAGACGACCACCGAATACTACGTCAACGGCTTCTCGTCATCACTGCCGATGGACGTCCAGATACGCGCCCTGCAGACCATTCCCGCCCTTAAGGACGTGCATGTGCTGCGTCCGGGCTATGCCATCGAGTACGACTTCTTCGACCCGACTCAGCTTCAGGCCACACTTGAGACAAAGCAGGTGTCGGGACTCTATTTCGCCGGCCAGATTAACGGTACGACGGGATACGAGGAGGCGGCAGGGCAGGGGCTCCTCGCCGGCGCCAACGCCGCGCTGAAGGTCCTGGGCCGTGCGCCCTTCACCCTCGCCCGCGACGAGGCATATATAGGTGTCCTTGTCGACGACCTCATCACAAAAGGCGTCGACGAACCCTACCGCATGTTTACCAGCCGTGCCGAATACCGCATACTCCTGCGCCAGGACAACGCCGACCGCCGTCTCACCGAAAAGGGCGCCGAGGTGGGTCTTGTGGACGAAGAACGCCTGAAGGCCTTCTGCGCCAAGAAGCAGGCTACCGACAACCTTGTGGACTACTGCCGCAACACCACCGTCCGTGCCGAACAGGTAGAGGCTCTCCTCGAACAGGCCGGAACGACACCCTTGCGCCAGAGCGTGCGCCTCGCCGAACTGGTCACCCGTCCCCAGCTGACCCTGCGGATGCTTGCCGACGCCCTGCCGAAACTTGCTAAACGCATCGAGTCTCTCGACCCCGGTCAGCGTGACATCATCGTCCAGGACGCCGAGACCGCCATCAAATACGACGGCTATATCGAGCGCGAAAGGCAGGCCGCCGACAAGCTCCGCCGTCTGGAGTCGATAAAAATCCGGGGTCGCTTCGACTACCCGTCGATGAAGGCTCTGAGCACCGAGGCGCGGCAGAAACTCCAGCGCGTCGACCCCCTCACCATCGCCCAGGCCTCGCGCATCCCCGGTGTCAGTCCGGCCGACATAAACATCTTGCTTATGCTCTCCGGCAGATGACACGGCAAATTGTTCCACGTGGAACAAAACGGCTTCAACCGGCGTTTATTCAGTATGTTACGAACAACGGCCAAAACATAGAGAACGACAGCAAAACAGAGTTAACCGATAAAACGAAAATTAATAACAACCCAAATTTATAAAACATGGACTACATCAAATCGAAAATCCGTGACGTCATGGACTTCCCCACAAAGGGCATTGTCTTCAAGGACCTGACAACTGTTTTCAAGGACCCCCGCGCCCTCCACATCATCGGCTGGGACCTGTCGCAGCTCTACCGCGACAAGGGCGTCACAAAGGTTGTCGGCGTAGAAAGCCGCGGCTTTATCGGCGGCTCCATCCTTGCCTTTGAACTCGGCGCCGGCTTCGTGCCCGCCCGCAAGCCCGGCAAGCTGCCTGCCGACACAATCCGCCGCGAGTACAAGAAGGAATACGGCACCGACGTCATCGAGATGCACAGCGACGCTATCACTCCCGACGACGTGGTGGTTCTCCACGACGACGTCCTCGCCACCGGCGGCACAATGGCTGCCGTATACGACCTGGTGAAGAGCATGAATCCCAAAAAGATTTATGTCAACTTCATCATCGAGCTCACCGCCCTTCACGGCCGCGATGTCCTTCCTCCCGAGGCAGAGGTGACCTCGCTGATCAAATATTGAACAGACAGGGCGCTGTAAACGTTTGCTCGGGTGGTGTGCCACGTGGCACACCACCCGCAATGTCTGATATATCTGTGTCGTCTGTAGAGCCGACGCTGACAGGATATTCCATAACCATACCCACGCATGTCTAAAGTCAGGAAATCGGAAGAGCTGCGCGAGAAAATCGCTATTTTGCCGGAGACTCCGGGTGTCTACACGTATTACGACGCATCGGGGAAAATAATCTATGTGGGCAAGGCGAAGAACCTCAAGCGCCGTGTGTCGTCGTATTTCAACCGCACACACGACGTGCTGCGCACACAGCTGCTCGTGAACGCCATCGCGGACATGAGCTATATCGTCGTGCCAACGGAGGAAGACGCGCTCAATCTAGAGAACTCGATGATCAAGGCAAATCAGCCGCGCTACAACGTGCTGCTGAAGGATGACAAGTCGTATCCGTGGATTGTGGTGACGAACGAAATGTATCCGCGCGTCTTTATCACACGCCAGTACCTTAAGGACGGCTCGAAATATTACGGACCGTATGCCAACACACAGGTCGCGCACACCGTCCTGCGGCTCATCAACGAGCTTTATCCCGTGCGCAACTGCAAAATCAACATCACGCCCGACTATGTGTCACGTGGAAAGGGGAGGCTGTGCCTCAACTACCACATCCACCGCTGCAAGGGCTGCTGCATCGGCGCCGTCAGTGTCGAGGACTACCGGCGCGACATCGAGCAGATAAAGCAGATTTTGCGCGGCGATACCGGCGGCGTCCTCAAATACCTCAGGGGCGAGATGCAGCGGCTGGCGGCCGACCTGCGCTTCGAGGAAGCCCAGGAACTGAAACAGCAGTACGACCTCATTGACAACTACCAGAGCCGGAGTGTCATCGTCTCGCAGACCATCAACGAGGTTGATGTCTTCGGCATCGACGATGACGGCGGCAACGAGGTCTACATAAACTACATGCACACGCGCAACGGCGCCGTCGTGCGCAGTCTCACCCTACGCTACCGCCGGCGCCTCGACGAGACACACCCGCAGCTTTTGGCCTACGCCCTCGACGAGGTGCGCTCGTCCTTAGGCATAAAATATGACGAGGTGGTGGTGCCAGTCATCCCCGAAGTGGAGATGCCCGACATCACCTTCACAGTCCCCAAGCGCGGCGACAGGGCCAAGCTGCTGGAGGTGTCGCAGCGCAACGCCGCCCAGGCGCGCACCGACGACCTCAAGCACCTGGAGCGCCACGACCCTGACGCCCGCGTCGAAAAGACCCTCGAGCGCATGAAGGACGACTTCCGCCTGAGCGAGCTGCCGCGGCACATCGAGTGCTTCGACAACTCGAATATTCAGGGCACGAATCCCGTGGCCTCGTGCGTGGTTTTCCGCAACGGCAAGCCGTCGAAAAAAGATTACCGCCATTTCAAGATCAAGACCGTCGAAGGACCCGACGATTTCGCCTCCATGCGCGAGGTGCTGACGCGCCGCTACAGCCGCATGCTCTCCGAAGCTCCCGACGACCTGCCCCAGCTGATTGTCGTCGACGGCGGCAAGGGACAGCTCAGCGCCGCCGTGGAGGTTCTGGACGAGCTCGGCCTGCGAGGTACCATTGCCGTAGTAGGCATTGCCAAACGCCTTGAGGAAATCTTCTTCCCCGGCGACTCAGTGCCTCTCTATATTTCCAAGACAAGCGAGAGCCTGCGCATTGTCCAGCACCTGCGCGACGAGGCTCACCGTTTCGGCATCACCTTCCACCGTGACCTGCGCTCGAAGGGACAGATCAGCAGCCAGCTCGACGGCATCAAGGGCATCGGCCCCGCCACCGCCGCCACCCTCCTGCGCCATTTCAAGAGCGTCAAGCGCATCCGCGAGGCCTCCCTGCAGGAAGTCACCACCATCATCGGTCCCGCCAAGGCCAAACTGGTGAAGGATGGCCTAAATATCGAACAATCAACTGATAACCAATAAATTAACCAATCAGCAGCTAATTTGGCTATAATAGCTGTTTTAGCTAACCTCCAATCAATCATGCGAATAGTTATCCAGCGTGTGCAGCGTGCCTCCGTCTCTGTCGACGGCCGTGAGGTTTCGTCCATCGGCCAGGGGCTTATGGTCCTTGTCGGCGTGGAGACAGGCGACAGCCGCGAGGACGCCGAGTGGCTCGCCGCCAAAACCGTTGCCCTGCGCATCTTTGACGACGCCGACGGCGTGATGAACCGAAGTGTCCTCGACATCGGCGGCGAAGTGCTGGCCGTCAGCCAGTTCACCCTTACGGCATCAACGCGCAAGGGCAACCGGCCCAGCTACATCCGCGCCGCCCGCGGAGAGGAGGCCTCGTCGCTCTACGACGCCTACTGCGAGCTTGTCTCCACCCGCATCGGGCACCCTGTCGGCCGCGGCATCTTCGGCGCCGACATGAAGGTCTCCCTAGTCAACGACGGACCCGTCACAATAATCATCGACTCCCGCCTCCGCGAGTAACCGCAACACTCACCGGGAGGTGAATTTGCAGGTTTTTGAAAAAAATAGCTATATTTGTAGACTGGTTATTTACAACCGCCGGTCTGGCGGGTCCTTTAAGTATAAAGGACGGCTGACTCAGGACCGGACTAACCGAGAAATAGAAATCATCACTGAATCATCACGAAAAATAATAAAAAGTCATTATCCATGAATTTCAAGTATATCATCGCGGCCGTGGCCGCGAGCGTGGCGCTCAATGCCTCCGCCGTGCCCGCCAAGCGCGGTCTGCGCACGGTAGTGCAGCCCGACGGCACCGAGCTTACCATACAGAAGGTCGGTGACGAGTCGCGCCACTTCACCCTCACCGCCGACGGCATGCTGCTCACCCGCGATGCCAACGGCCAGTATTCGTATGCGCGCATCGACAAGAGCGGCCGGCTCGTCAGCAGCGGCATCCGCGCCCTCAACGCCAACGCGCGTCCCTCGGGCCACCGCTATCTGATGCAGAACATCGACGAGGTGGATATGACCGCCCTCGACAAGATGCGTGCCAAGAATCCCGCGCACAGCCTCAACGCCGTCAACGCCGAGGCACTGCGCCTCAACGGCGGCAGCTACCGTAACGCCAAGGCTCCCGCCAAGGCCGCCGGCTCCCTCCCCCAGTCAGGCATGGGCCGCTTCACCAGCAATTTTCCCCGCACCGGCAAAATCAAAGGCCTGGTGATATTGGTCGAATACACCGACGTCAAGTTCAACTCCGGCTACAAGACCGATGCCAAGACCTACTTCAACGACCTCCTGCACAAAGAGGGCTTCAACGAGTACAACGGCACCGGCTGCGCCACCGAATACTTCCGCAAGCAGTCCAACGGCCAGTTCGACCCCGAGTTCGACCTCTACGGCCCCATCACACTGCCCTACGCACAGTCGTACTACGGCGGCAACGACTCTTACGGCGACGACAACGCACCCCACATGATGGTGGTGCACGCCTGCCAGCAGCTCGACGCTACGGTTGACTTCAGTAAATACGACAACGACGGCGACGGATATGTCGACAACGTGTTTGTCTTCTACGCCGGCCAGGGCGAGGCCTCGTACGGCGGAGACGACACCGTCTGGCCCCACTCGTGGGAGGTCAGCTCGGGCACCGGCTCGAAATTCCGTCTCGACGGCGTGATTATCGACCGCTACGCCTGCACCAACGAGTGGGAGCGCAGCACCCCCGACGGCGTGGGCACCTTCATCCACGAGTTCTCGCACGTGATGGGTCTGCCCGACCTCTACCACACCAGCAGCAGTTCGGCCTCGTACACCCCCGGCGCGTGGTCGGTGCTCGACTACGGCCCCTACAACAACGACGGCCGCACGCCGCCCAACTACAGCATCTACGAGCGCAACGCCATGGGCTGGATCAAACCCGAGCTCATCGACGGCACCGTCCGCTTCGTCTCGCTCGAAGACATCGCCGAGAGCAACAAGGGCTTCATCATCCAGACCGACAAAGAGAACGAGTTCTTCCTGCTCGAGAACCGCCAGCAGACCGGCTGGGACAAATACGTCCCCGGCCACGGCATGATGATATGGCACGTCGACTACAACAGGTCGGTTTTTGACAGCAACAGCGTCAACAACAACAGCAGCCACCAGTACGTCGACATCATCGAGGCCAACAACCGCGCCAACAGCAACAGCGATGCCACGATGGCCGGCTACACCTGGCCCGGCACCTCCAACAAGACCGAGTTCGGCCCCAACTCCAGCCCCGCACTAAAGAGCTGGTCAGGATACAAGCCTGAAATCACACTGATGGAAATCAGCGAGAACAACGGTGTCGTCACCTTCGGTGTCAACGGCGTCCTCCAGGCTCCAGTGGCCGACGAGGCCGTCACCGGCGGCAGCGACTGGTTCAACGCCAGCTGGACGGCCGTGGACGAGGCCGAAAGCTACGAGCTCACCGTCACCGCCACCACCGGCGCCACGGGCTCAGGTTCCGAGACCGCCGAGTTCACGGGCCAGAAGGTGCCCCAGGGCTGGTTCACCAACGCCACATCGTACTACACCAGCGCCGGAAACTACGGCGAGGCCTCGCCCTCGCTGAAGATGGACAAAGACGCGCAGATGCTCATCAGCCGCATGTACGGCGCCGACATCACCGGACTGTCGTTCTGGCACAAGTTCAACGGCAACTTCAACGGCGGCTCCAACATCCAGATAGAGGCCTTCGTGCCCACCGGCGAGGTTGACGGCACCGAGGACCCGCAGTACACTCCCGGCACCTGGGAGGCTGTCGACGTCATCACGCCCTCATCCACGGCTTCGGTCTACACCGCCGACCCCACGCGCATCAAGACCGGTGCCCGCGCCGTCCGCTTCATCTATACAAAGTCGGGCGGCAATGTAGGCCTCGACGACATCACCGTCAACTGCGGTGCCTCCGGCAGCCATGTTGTCGAGGGTTACGACGGCCTCAACGTCGGCAATGTCACCGGCTACACCGTCACCGGCCTTCCCGAGGCCAACAGCTACACCTACCGCGTTGTGGCGGTATGCGCCAACGGCCGCTCCAAGGCCTCCAACCCCGTCACCTATGTACCCTCGGCCGGTGTCGATGACATCGTCGCAGACAGCGCCGACGGCGACCGCATCACTGTCAACGGCCTCACCGTCAGCGTCACCACCGCCGCCGGGCGTGTCGACGTCTACGACATGTCGGGCCGACATATCGCCACCGCACGCCCCACCGGCGACACGGCAGTCCTGAGCCTGCCCCGCGAGGGCCTCTACCTCGTGCGCGGCACCGGGACAAGCAAGGTTGTGGTAAAATGACAGAACGACGGAGATGAGCGGAACCTCTGACACCGACATCTCGCTGCGGCAGCTGCAACAGACTGTCGACGAGTGGATAAGCACCATCGGCGTGCGCTACTTCGACCCCATGACCAACACGGCCATCCTGGCCGAGGAAACGGGCGAAGTGGCCCGCGTGATGGCACGTCTCTACGGCGAGCAGAGCGCCAAGCCCGGCGAAAAGCTCGACCTTGCCGACGAACTCGCCGACGTGCTGTGGGTGGTGGCCGCCATCGCCAACCAGACCGGCACGGACCTCACCGAGGCGCTGCGCCGCAACCTCGACAAAAAGTCCCGGCGCGACGCCACCCGCCACAAGGACAACCCGAGGCTGAGGAAACCGGCCGGGGACTAAACAAAAGCCCGCACCGCGCGTTATCTTTTAAGACCAACAGCGCAGACACTCCTGCCACAGACCATGACCTGCCATAGACCATGAATTTTCAATAACTACATAAAACATCATCTAAAAATACACGACTATGAGCGAAAACAAGTATGTCGATCTCGTAAACGAGTCAAAAGTCACCACCAGCGACGCCGAAGTCAACGCCGCCGTAGAGAAAATCCTGGCCGAACACTACGAGGAGAACAACAACAACCGTGTGCATAAGTTCCTGCTTGGCGCAATCGACCTGACCACCCTCAAGAGCACCGACTCGCCCGCAAGCGTGGCCGCCTTCACCCAGAAGGTCAACGAGTTCGAGGAGAAATATCCCGACCTGCCCAGCGTGGCCGCCATCTGCGTATACCCCAACTTCTCGCAGGTTGTACGCACCGTCCTTGACGTCAGCGACGTCGACGTGTGCTGTGTATCGGGTTGCTTCCCCTCGTCGCAGTCGTTCATCGAGGTCAAGGTGGCCGAAGTCGCCCTGGCTGTCGAAGGCGGCGCCGACGAAATCGACATCGTCCTCAACCTCGGCAACTTCCTCGACGGCGACTACCAGGAAGTCGTTGACGAAATCACCGAGCTCAAGCACTCGTGCCGCGACGCCCGCATGAAAGTCATCCTCGAGACCGGCGCCCTCCGCACTGCCGAGAACATCCGCAACGCCTCCATCCTCAGCGTATACTCCGGCGCCGACTTCATCAAGACCAGCACCGGCAAGGAATATCCCGGCGCAAGCCTCTTCGCCGCCTACGTCATGTGCCAGGTCATCAAGGAATACTACGAGAAGACAGGCCGCAAGGTCGGCTTCAAGGCCGCCGGCGGCGTCCGCACCGCCGAGGAGGCCGTTCAGTACTACACCATCGTCAAGGAAGTCCTCGGCGAGGGGTGGCTTGACAAGGGTTACTTCCGCCTCGGCGCCTCCAGCCTGGCCAACGCCATGCTCAGCAGCATCCAGGGCGAAACCGTCAAGTTCTTCTAAAACATCAGCTTAAACGTAAAAAGCGGTGCCGGGCCGGTTTAGCCAAAAGTCAGGCTCGGCGCCGTTTTTTAATACAGCAAATCATTCATTATCAAGTCCAATAAACATGCAGGTATATGTAATTTTCAACGGGCAGCAGTACGGACCATACCAGATGGACGAACTGCGCCGTATGCCCGTCACGCCGCAGACTCCGGTATGGTACGAGGGTCTTCCCGACTGGACTGAGGCCGGAATGGCTCCGGCCACGCGCTTCCTGTTCGAGGCTCCGCAGCCCGAGCCGTCGCAGACGGCATGCTCCGACGCTCTGCCCGACCCGCCATACGCCGACTGCGGTCCGTTGCCCGAGCCTCCCTACGCCGACGGAAACTGCGACCCTCTGCCCGACCCGCCTTATCCCATGGACGGGGCAGGGGAGCCGGCGCAATGCGGCCCCGAAAACGGTCGGCCCCGGCGCGACCCCAGCAGCTATATGGCCATATCCATCCTGCTGACAATTTTTTGCTGTCTGCCCTTTGGCATCGTAGCCTGCATAAAGAGCGCCGGTGTAAGCGACTGTCTGGCCAAAGGCGACTACGACGGCGCCTGGCGCAACTCCCGTTCCGCGCTGACGTGGATATGGGTGTCCTTAATCTGCGGCGTGCTGTGCTACGTCGGCCTCCTTATCTTCGGCTTCTCCCTCGGCGCTGCCGCGGCAGTGTAAAAACGGCAATCGGCAACGGTTTATGACCACCGGAAAAAAACGCCTGCTTGTGGCCGCGGCTATTGCTGCGGCCGCTGCCGTTTTTGCCTGTGTGCTGTTCTTCTGCGACCCGATGACGAGCACGTTCTATCCCCGCTGTCCGTCCAAACTGCTCACGGGATACGACTGCCCCGGCTGCGGCACCACACGCGCTCTGCACGCCCTTGTGCACCTCGATTTCGGCGCCGCCTTGCGCTACAATGCCGCGCTTTTTGTGCTGGGGCCGCTGTTGCTGCTGTATGCGGCGGCAGCGTTTACGGCGTACGACTCGCGGCTGAACCGGTTTTTGCGCAAGCCGGCGCTGGCCTGGGGCATAGTGGCGTTTATAGTGGTGTGGACGGTGGCGCGCAACGTATTCTGGCCGCTGTGAGGGGGCGGGTGTCCGGGCGTTTTGAGGGACTTTAAGGACACTAAGGATCTTAGGGACTTTAGGGACCTTAGGAATTTCCGGGGCGAAAATTTGATGAAGATTTGGCGATTTGGAGTGCGGGGTTGTGTTAATTTAAAAAAAAGCGTTATATTTGCACTTTGATAGAGGACTCAGAGGATGCCGCAGGACCGGCGTCCCTCCCGGTTTTCTATTCGAATGGACCTCCGGAGCACCTTCCGGAACCGTTAACCGAGACAATATACCGAAATAAAAACACGGAAAAAATAACTTAATGCGAGTAAAGATTCATCACGAAGGCGCAAACATTCTGGTGGTACTGCTGCTGGTGGTACTTGCCATCAACGTGCCCCTGTGGCTGTGGGTGCGGCCTCTCATCTGGCCCATCGTGAGCACCACGGTCTTTGGCGCGCTGTATATGCTCGTCGTTAACTTTTTCCGCTCGCCCCGCCGCGTCTATACCGGCAATCCCAACCGCGCCGTTGTGTCGTCGGCCGACGGCAAGGTAGTCGCCCTCGAGGAGGTTTACGAGCCCGAGGTGCTGAAGTGCCGCTGCCTCCAGCTGTCGGTGTTCATGAGTATTCTCAACGTGCATGCCAACTGGTTCCCCGTCGATGGCGAGGTCACCTTTGTCAAGCATCATCCGGGCCGTTTCCTGGCCGCATATCTTCCCAAATCGAGCACCGAGAACGAGCGCAGCACCGTCGTCATCCGCACCCCGGACGGCCAGCAGGTGCTGATGCGTCAGGTTGCCGGAGCGATGGCGCGTCGTATCGTCACCTATGCCCATCCCGGCGTTGAGGCCCGCATCGAGGACCACATGGGCTTCATCAAATTCGGCTCGCGCATCGACCTGTACCTGCCCCTGGGCACGGAAGTCAACGTCGCCCTCGGTGACAAGACCATCGGCGGCATCACCACCGTGGGCCATCTGCGTCCCGACCTCGACCCTGCCCTCACGGGCAAAGAGGTCTGACAGGTAGCGCGATTGACGGAAAGGCCCGCGGCAAATGTGTCCGCCAGGCGACATAACTAAGATTAAAATATGAGCAATAACAAGATTGTAGCATCAATTCCCAACACCATAACCTGCATGTCGCTTGTCAGCGGCTGCGTGGCCGTCATCATGGCCTTCAGGGGCATGGAGCAGATTGGCTCGCTGGCCGGATGGCAGTGGGCCTGTGTTTTCATGGGCTTCTCGGCCGTCTTTGACTTTCTGGACGGCGCCGCCGCCCGTGCGCTCAAGGCTTACAGCAAAATCGGCGCCGAGCTGGACTCGCTGTCCGACCTTGTGGCCTTCGGCGTGGCCCCGGCGATGATGATGTTCAACCTCATGCAGTATCATTCCGTGGCCTCGGGACACCCCGAGCTGCAGTGGCTGAGCTGGTCGGCGCTGCTCGTGCCCGTTTTCGGCGCCCTGCGCCTGGCGCGCTTCAACGTCGAGGACGTCGGCACCACCACCTTCCGCGGCCTGCCTATCCCCTCGGCCTGCATCTTCCTCATCGGTGTGGCCGGATGGATTGCCACATACGGATACCCCGGCAGCGCCGTCGTTGCGGTGCTCATTCTGCTGACATCGCTCGCTTTGGTTGCAAAATTCAAGATGTTCTCGCTGAAGTTCAAGAACTTCGACTTTCAACAGAATTTCCGCCGCTACGTGCTGATAATCTGCGCCGTAGCCTTTGTTCTGATTTATGGTCTGAGCGGACTGGCCTGGACCATCATATTCTACCTGCTGCTGTCGGTACTCTCAAAGCGCGAGGTCTGACAAAAAAGCGAGGCGAGTCAAAATTGCCTGAATGTAGGGACATGCCTTTGGCATGTTGAACTGATTAGCCGGTTTCCGGGAATAATATCGCGAAGCGATGTCCCTACATCACGGAAAAATTTAAATTTCGGCACAAATATTTGCAATGCCGAGTTAACACACAAAATGTACACATGTCATTTTTAGCAGGAATATTATTTCTGATGTTGTTCGTCGTGCTCCTCGGCATGGCGTTCATCATCGGTACATATCTGAAGATAAAGCGCAAGGTCACCGAAGTCTTCGGCGGCAAGAGCCGTAGCGCGGACGACCGCGGCGGCAAAGCCGATGCCGGGAGCCCGCAGCCGGCTCCGGCGCGCTCCGGAAAGAAAATCGACCCGTCGGTGGGCGAATACGTCGAATTCGAGGAGGTGCAGCATTACGAAAGCACCGAAACCGACGGCCGCCGGGAGGTAAAGTTCGAGACCGAGGAACAGATAACAGACGTAGAATGGGAGGACGTGAAATGAAAGACCTTTTCGACTTCTTCGACCGCCTGGCGGTCAACAACAACCGGCCGTGGTTCATGGAGCACAAGGCCGAGTACGACGACCTGCGCGCCCGCTGGATTCAGGGCGTGGGAGGTGTCATCGCCGCCCTCTCCGACGAGTGGCCCGAGGTGCGCTGGCTCGACCCCGCCCGCGCCACCTACCGCATCTACCGCGACGTGCGCTTCTCGGGTGACAAGACACCGTACAAGACTCACCTCAGCTCATCGATAGCCCCTCCCGCCATCCTCAAGAGCCATATCGGCCTCTACCTCGAGGCCGGCCACGTCAAGGACAACACCGGCATCTACGGCGGCATGTGGTGCCCCGACGCCGCTGCCCTGCGCAAAATCCGCAAGGCCATCGTCGACAACAGCGAGGAGTGGCTGGAGATAGTCAACAGCCCCGAAATGCTACGCATCTACGGCAAAAAATGGTATGGCGACGCCCTCAAGACCGCCCCCAAAGGCTATGACCGCGACCACGCACTGATAGAATACCTGCGCCTCAAAGACATCGGCAAATTCACCTGCCTCAACCGCGGCCTCTTCAACGACCCCTCCTGGCCCGACAGCATCGCCGACCTCTCCCGGCCCCTCATCCCTCTGGTCAAATTCCTTGCCTACACCGTCTACGAGGAGGAGTAAGCGATTAGTCCATCAGCTTTTGAACTTCTGCCTTGAGCAAAGGCAGGTGCCTGACTACTATGCCCCACATAATGTCATCGGTAACGCTGTCGTACCCGTGAATCACGTAGTTACGCGTATCAACAATTCTGCGGGCTGATGTTATCTCGATATCCGGAGCGAGTTTCAGCAATCTGTTCATGGCTTCGCCGATTATTGTAATATTGCGTTCTACAGCTTTACGCAGACATACATCCGACAAGTAGACATCGTAGCGCATGGGGCGGGTTTCAAAAAAAGATTCTATTTCCAAAATTGCGCTTAAAATATCTTCAAGGGCCTTATTTACTGCGCGCTCCATAATAATTTACGTGTTTCGTCAACTTCGGCGCGGAAGAAGCGGTTTCTGATTGACTTATTTACAACCATATCTACTTTTCGACCCACGATAGCTTCTATTTCGTGAATGAAATTGAAAAAATTGTCTGCATAGTCAAGCAGATCAATCTTTTGTTCGTCAAAATCAACAAGGAAATCGACATCGCTTTCGTCGTTGAAGCGCGGGGTGAGGATTGAGCCGAAAACCCACAGCTTGGCCACCTTGTACTTTTTGCACAGGGCGATAATCTTGTCGATATTCATTTCGATAATCTTCATGTCGCAAATATAGTCATTTATAACGAGATAACAAAAATACAAGTCGGATGTGGATGAGATTGTCTTAGGGAAGATAACGTGAGTAGGAGAATTATAGATCGTTTTAAGATATGTCTTGTTTCCATGGTGGATTTGAAAAATTTCTCATGGATTGCAAGCTAAATTATTGAGATTTCGGGATTTAGGGTATAATTTACGATAAAGCGACAGAATGAATTTATTTTGGGCGAAAAGCAACTCTATTTTGTGGAATAAGAAAAATCTTATTATATTTGCGGTGTTATTGGCGTAGTGGCTTATGCCGCTTGCTGATGACAAGACATATATAGGAAGGTTTTCGCTTCCTCTGACATGTGCAAATCACCACCTTGCTCAATCAGAAGTCAGAGATGCCGAGAATGCTTCTCACGTATCTGCATATCCCGACCAACGCGATATACAGCATGCGGTGAGTTGCTGTTTCGTGTTATCTGCTTCTGAGCCTTGTTGTGAGGCTGTCAACGAAGATGACGTAAAAAGTGGCTCACCTTTTTTATGTGCCTTAACTAATACCAATCATTCACCAACCCGATAGAGCCATAGGGGAGGAAACGTAGTTCTTTTATGGCAGATTACGAAATTGGAAATACTTCAAATTATAAGTATCAGTTGGAATGTGTTGGATGTGGCCATACTTTTATATCTGACAATTTAAATTCAGATGCGACCAAACTATGTCCTATTTGTGGAAATAAGTTTAGGTTTAAGATTGTATCTGCTCCAGCACCTAAATATTCAAGAAATAATCCATATCCTCATAAAAAACAATAGTTATGGCATTGGTTAATGTTATAAAATGGGAAGTAGACACTAATGAGTTGATTCATAAATTCCCAATGGAAGACCTTAAAGTGGGGTCTCAGTTAGTTGTTTATCCAAGTCAGACTGCCTTTTTTGTAAAGGGTGGGAAGATATACGATGAGTTTATCTGCGGTACTTATACTATCAAGTCTGAAAATCTTCCGCTCCTCAATAATGTCTTCAATTTGCCTTTCGGTGGGGAATCACCGTTTCAAGCAGAGGTATGGTTTGTAAATCAGATATCGCTTCTTGATTGTAAATGGGGAACGGCTTCTCCTATTCAGATAGAAGACCCTAAATACGGTGTTATCGTTCCAATTCGCTCTTACGGCCAATATGGATTTAAGATTGATAATGCAAGAGTGTTCTTAGAAAGACTCATCGGCAATATGCCTACGTTTTCAATGGATAAGATTGTCTCCTATTTCCGTGGTGTCATACTTTCTAAACTGACCGCTATAATATCGCAGAAACTATATGCCGATAATCTCAGCATCATCAATATCAACTCACATGTCGAGGAAATTGCCGAATATGCCAAATCCAAACTTACGGTAGTTTTTGCTGAATATGGTGTAGAGTTGGAACTGTTTAATGTTATTGCTATTAACGTAAATGAGGAAGACCCAAGTTTTCAGAAACTGAAAGAGACAAAAGATTCTCTTGCGCGGATAAATATAATGGGCAAAGATAATTATCAGATGGAACGAAGTTTCAACGTCCTTGACAGTGCCGCAGAAAATGAAGGGGGTGGTATGATAGGTGCAGCTGTCGGATTAGGGGCTGGAGTAGGTGTCGGCTCACAGATTGGCACGATGGTCAATGAACATCTCAACACTAATCCAACCGCGACACCTCCCGCAATACCAGTTACGCGGTATTTTCTTGGTGTAAATGGTCAACAGCAAGGACCCTTTGACTTTACCACTGTAAAGAATATGCTCACATCACACCAAATCAATGAAACAGTTTTGGTGTGGAAGCGTGGAATGGCAAGTTGGATGTCAATAGGAGATTTGTCAGATTTTAGTGACATATTGAATAATTGTCCTCCTCCCTTACCAATGTAATCTATCAACTATGAAACGAACCATATTCCTAATCGGAAGTATTCTTGTTATAGTCAACCTTTTGTTTGGACTGATTATATCAGCGTATGGATGCGTCAATCTTATTGCATCGACTGTTATTCTTGTTTTAACGGCAATCGTTCTCTTGTTAGTCAATGGACGTATGAGCCTAAATGATGGTTATGTAGTCTGTCTTAATATTCTTATTCCAATAATCGGCCTGATTCAGTATCTAATTGCCGTATTTATGCCAAGTCGATTCTCAGATAATTGGGGATTGATAACACTTCTCGTTTTAATAGCAATCGAAGCAATCTTATTGGTTGCAACTAATAGTATCTCAAAAAAATAAGATAACAAATATGGCAACTGTAATATGTCCTAATTGTGGCGGTGAAAACAATATAACCAATCGTGATGGTCAAGAGTGTGCCTATTGCGGAACTATGTTGTATTTGCCAACACCTAAAAAAGATAACCCCCAAAATAAGGGAGACCAATCAGCTAAGGATAATAAGAAGTTATCGAACACAAAATTTATTGTACCAATAGCAACTAATTATTCTACTGAAAAAAAAGTTGAAAATGCGTTAAACGCTTACTTAGTAATGCAAAATGATGTTCCCGGTGATATATTTGACCATTTTGAAATTAAGACGTTGAAATGGATATATCTTCCAATGTGGAGATATAATGGCTATATATCAACGGAGTGGTCTTGTGATGCGGTCGTTTACAGAAAACGAAAAATAGGAGATGAGCCTAAATATGACAGCAAAGGGAATTTGCTCAGAATTGAGGCCATATATGAGACCTACGAAGACTATCTGCCAAAATCGGGACACGGCAATACAACATTCGATATGTTGATACCTGCCATAGAAAAAATCAAAGAAAAGTTGCCATACCGAACGACAAACTTCAATAAAATAAATGGCGATAATGTAAAGCCGATGAAAGAAGGGATGTCTCTTGTACCTGCGTGTGCTTCAATTAGAGAAGCGTCTTCAGAAATTGATTCAAAGGCAGTATTGACAGATTTGGCAATAGGAATAAAAGGTAGAGCAGAAGAATGCTCCTATGGCAATCTCATCCCACGTTCCACGAGCTATTATTTACCCAGTTTCCTCAGGGAAGGTCATGAGTGTGTCAATGAGCATTTGAACTTTAAGTATCGGCTCAATGAGAATAATACTGTCGGCGAATTATACTATATTCCATTTGTTTATGTAGTCTATTCTTATAAAGGTGATACTTACGAGTGGGGATTTATGTTAAATCCCGATCATGCAGGCGTCTATGAAACTCCTGCATCCGTAGACAGTACGAATGACGAAAATATTGAAGTTCAGAAGGAAAATGCCGACCAGATGCGCGCCAAATGGGATTCATTCCTTATGGCGTCGGGCTTATTGTCGGTTTTAATTGGTTTGTTGATTTTCTTAGCCCGTAACTTTACACTGTATGAACGCATTGGGAAACGGTATAGCCGACAGGAGTCGATGACCACTCTCTTAGGTATATACAAGCGACGCGAGAATCTCATAAAGCACGGTGCTGACAAGGAAACAATAGCTGAAATCAATTCCCAAATTCAAAGAAAGTATGGGGGTGGAAATAATGATTGTGAGGAAGATGATGATAAAAAACCTAAAAATATAGCAGAGGTACAACAATACTTTGAGGAAACTGAAGATCTGAAGCAGGAGCTTTTGAAACGTATGAGGCGTTTTTGGGTGTGGTATATTTCCTTGATAGTGATTGTAGGTGGTAGCATATGGGGATATGTACAATTTGACAAATGGCGAGCACTAAAAATATGGGAGGAAGAGTCCGCAATAATTGACGCGGAAACCAAAAGGATTGAACAAAAATGGCATGATAAATTCCAGCAAGAATTTGTTGGTAAGGAAATGTCGGGTGAAACACTCGAATTGTATAAAAAACAGATGCATATCAAATTCATCGACGCATCATATTTGAAGTATTCAATAGCAAAAGAAGATCATTCGTATTATGATATTGATGATCCTTCAAGATTTAAAACCATTTTAAGCAAGACAGTCCCTTATGCTATCAAAGTGACACGACACTCTTCTGATAATTTTTACAATAATGGGAATCAGGAAGAGTATTATACATCGGTGAGAATAGAATTTGATGGGTATGTTTCAAATGACTTGTTAGGGAAAATAGCTCATAGTAATGATAATTTTGCTGATGAATTTGTAGTGGCTGAACCCTCAAAGATTGACAATTTACTAGAAGACGACAGATATCACTTTAAAAGAAAAAGATAAATGGAAACAATAAAATGCGCGAAATGCGGGTGTGTAATGTCTACAATATCTGAGGCTTGTCCTCTTTGTGGCACGCCAACTTACAAAGACTCTTCTAATGATGAGAAAAATGACTTTGTCCTTGAAGCAGCACAGCTTTCGGAAGTGCTTGATGTGGAGGCCAAAACAGAGCTGGATTATGAAATATATGATATGCGAACTACAATAGATATACCTGATTGTGTATCATATTATGATGATATCCTATCGCACTTAGAGGAGTTTATTGCGATTCAGAATACTAAGCCTAAGAATGAGGTGACATTATTATTAGCATTGGATTTATTTAGGGATATTCAGTTAATGGCCTCAAACGCACTTAGGGAGAATGGCTAAGAATG
>JBJFEE010000018.1:0-30362 GCA_051890455.1 Muribaculaceae bacterium | reverse complement strand
GGGGACACAAGGATTTTCAGTCCTTTGCTCTACCAACTGAGCTATGGCACCATTTGTGGCTTTTAAGGGGACTACTGAGGGGTCGGGCCTTAATTGCTTGGCAAAGGTAGCGCTTTTTTTTGAATTGGCAAAATGTTTGAGGAAATTATTTTGAATAGACGGGTTTTTGAAGGGCTTTTAGGGGGGGTAAGGAATTTATGATGGGCTGACGGCTTAATGGTTTAAATGGCGTTAGAGGCTTTAAGGACTTTAAGGACTTTAAGGACTTTAGGGACTTTAAAGTTTTTATAGGCTTTTGGGCCTTTTATTTCGGGGGGTTAACGGAGGGTGATGATGGAAATGGTGGCGGAGGTGCGAAGGAGGAGGTAGGGGATGTGCTCGGCGGCGGGGTTGGAGGTTATGTCAGGGGAGGAGGGGAAGGTGGGCAGATTGGCGGAGGTGTTGGTGTTGGTGGGGTTGAGGCGGGTCAGGGTGCGGTCGCCGATTAGGAGGATGGGGGTGCCCCAGTCGTTGGGGTAGGGGCGGGCGTTGATGTGGGCAGTCAGGGCGGCGTATAGGGCGGTCAGGGGATCGAGGAGGATGACGGCGTCGATGTCGCGCCAGGCGGCGATTAGTGAGGCGAAGGGGGTGTCGGCTTGGTCTGCCGCGTAGTAGCGGGTGGCGTGGTCGGCGGGGAGGTCGGTGTCGGTGGCCGGGAGGGTGTTGAAGATGGCGACGCGGCAGTGGAGGGCCTGGAGGGGGGCGACGTACTGGCGCAGGTGGCGGCGGCCGGAGGCCGCTATGAGGATGCGGAGGGGCTTGAGGGGGTAGCAGAGGCCTTCGGGACGGTGTGCGGGCGCTGTCCGGGCGGGGCGGCCGCTCAGGTGCTCTTCCATCTTTTTTTCGAGGTAGTTGTCGGCCATGGGGGGTTATTGGGTCTTGGGGGCTTCGTCTTTGTCTTTTTCGGATTCGGGGTCGATGACGGTGACGCGGAGGAGTTCGAGGCGGCTGGCGCTTTTTTTGAGGATTTCGATGCGGAGGTTGCCGAGGAGGACGGTTTCGCCTTGGGCGGGGATGGTGCCGGTTGCGTGTAGGACGTAGCCGGCGATGGTCTGGTAGTCGTCGTCTTCGTCGATGTTGAGGTGGTAGGTGTCGTTGATGTGTTCGATTTCGCAGCGGCCTGAGAACTCGTATACGTTTTCGGCGATTTTGCGCGAGAGGGGGGATGATGTGTCGTGCTCGTCGCGGATGTCGCCGAAGATTTCCTCGACGAGGTCTTCGAGTGTGACCATTCCGGCCGTTCCGCCGAATTCATCCACGACGATGGCGATTGAGCGCTTTTCGTTCATGAGTCGGCGCATCATCTTGTTGGCCATCAGTGTCTCGGGAGCAAAGAGGACGGGCTTGATGCTCTCGCGCCAGTTGGCGTTGGCCTTCAGCAGCTCGGAGACATGGATGTAGCCGAGGATGGTGTCGATATCATCGCGATAGACAAGGATTTTTGAGCGGCCTGATTTGGTGAAAAGCTTGCCTAAACTTTCGCGTGTGGCCGTGTCGATGTTGACGGCGACGATTTCGTTGCGCGGCAGCATGCAGTCGCGCAGGTGCGTCGACGAGAAGTCGAGGGCGTTCTGGAACATCTTCACCTCCGTCTCCACGGCCTCCTTTTTCTCGGCCATGTCATCGATTGACTCCTCGAGATAGTCGTTGAGATCTTCGACGGAGAGCACGCGCAGACGCGTCTGGGCGCCCTTGATGCCGACAAGGCGCATGAGGGCTTTGGACAGCCAGGTCGAGAACCAGCTGAGGGGATAGAAAATGAGGTAGAAAAGATAGATGGGGAGGGCGAAGAGCTTGAGCGAGTTGTTGGGATTGATGCGGAAGATGGTCTTGGGCAGGAACTCGCCGGTGAGGAGGATGACGCCCGTCGAGATAAGCGTCTGCAGCAGAAGGACGGCAAAATCCGAGTTGTTGGTGATGCTCTCCAGCCACGGCTCCAGCAGTTTGGCGGCGCCCATGCCGTAGATGACGAGCATGACGTTGTTGCCCACCAGGATTGATGAGATGAAGAATTCGGTGTTGGCGTAGAACCGGTTGATGATGGCGCCGATGGGGCCGCCCTTCTTGACGTCGAGCTCGGTGCGTACGCGGTCGCTGGTGATGAAGGCGATTTCGGTGCCCGAGAATAGGGCGCTGAACATCAGCGAAACCACTGTTATTATGAGCCAGGTGGTGTCTAATTCCATCTATTGGGATTTGTGCGGAAAAATGCTGCTTATGTTATATATAAACGCCCGGGCGGAGTAAAGTTCATGCCCGGTCATTTGATTCGGCGTATTGGAGTGGACGGCGAGACGGGAGTAATGGGTGTGCCGACGCGGCTTGGCGTGACCGTAGTCGGGTTGACGATGGGGAGGGCCTCGCGGGCTCTTGACGCGGGGAGGGGCGGCTGCCGGCGTCCGCGGGGAACGGTATCGGCCGCCGCGTCGCCGCCCTGTTCAGCGCTGCCCTGGCCGAGCTTGCTGCGGTCGACGGGGATGACGGCGGTGGGACGGCGCACCGAGTACTCGGTCATGCGCTGGTTGCTGTCGAAGCCGTAGCCCTCGATTATGTGGCTCTGGCGGGTGATGTGCATGAACGAGTCGGAGTAGACGCGCTGGCTCTGCTGGTCCCAGAACAGCTGGGGCGTCAGGAAGGTGTCCTGCCGGCTGTTGACCATTACCACGTGGCCGTCGAGGCGCCACAGTCGGCGTTGGCTGAAGTAGGTGGCCGAGTCGCACCGCATGTTCGAGGTGGGACGCATGCGTTCGTCGTACTGCTCGAGCTGGATGCCGTCGGGGAACTTCCAGTACGGGTCGCTGAGGTCCTCGTACATGCGCCAGACGGGCGCGTCGATGTGGTAGCGCGTATAGCCCGAGTCGCTGATGAGGGTCATGACGTCCGTCGTCACCATCGTGGGTGTCGAGCCGTCCTTTTTCATGTTGGCCACGTATGAGTGCTTCTCGTCATCGCACGAGACAACGACGCAGCAGGCCGCAAAGAGTGCGGCCACCGCTGTCATCGCTCTGCGCAGGGACTCCATACTGGCACCGTAGGTTAAATCAGTAAATCTTGGCCTTGCGGAACCACATTTCGTTGAAGTTGATGCCTATTGTGACGTTGAGGTAGTTCTCCTCAATCAGCTTCTGCGGTGTGGCGCGGCGGTTGCGGTATTCTATGCCGATGTTGAGCTGGCTCTTGAAACCGGGGACGGGGAGGCCGAAGCCGACGGTGAGGCCGAGGTCGCGCACGTTGTTGCCCATGACCTTGAGGTAGTCGCGGTTCCAGTATGCGCCGATGCGGTAGGCGATGCGTCGGAAGTAGCCGCCGCGGGCGTCGGGCTGCCACTGGCCGCCGAAGGCGGCGCGGTAGCGGTCGGCGAAGTCGGTGGTCTCGAAGTGCTCGAGCTTGCCGAATTTGGCCTTGCTCCAGGGCTGATAGGTGAAGTCGGCCTCGAGCTGGAAGGTGCGGCGGCTCCAGCTGATGCCGGCGCCCCAGGTCTCGGGGGTGGAGTAGCGGCCGTTCATCTTGGTGTCGCCGAGGTTGATGGTGTCGGGGACGGCGCCGCTGGCCGACGAGTCGTAGTAGACGCCGTAGACGTCGCCGTGCATGTCCTTCTTGGGCGAGTAGACGACGCCGAAGGTGAGACGGTCGTTGCGGGTGGGCATGAAGGAGTACTGCGCGCCTATGTCGATGCGCCAGTCGCGCACCTTCATGCTGCGCTGGAAGACGGTGGTGCTGCCGCCGTCGGTGATGCCGTAGAGGACGTTGGAGGTGGTGCCGAAGAGGTAGGCGACGTTTACGCCGACACCGAAGCCCTTGAAAGGCGAGCCGCCGACGCCGAGGTAGAGCTGGTTGAGCGAGCCGTCACCGGTACGTGTCTCCGAGCCGTTGTCGATTTTGTTGCCGAAGGAGTATCCTACGGATGAGTAGGGGAGGAGGCCCACCGAGGCTCCGAGGCGCTTCATGATGGGCACCTGGAGTGTGATGTAGTCGAGGCCTCCGCCAAACTGCTGCTCCCTCTTGTCGTACTCCTTCGACCACAGCGATGTGACGTCGACGCCCATGTCGAAGAGGAAAGTCAGCGAGTCCATGGCGGCGTACGAGGCGGGGTTCATGACGTTGATCTGGCGGCCGGAGTTCATGGCGTAGCCCACACCGCCCATCGAGCGCTGCATCGACGAGGCGTTGTCGCTGAGGATGCCGTAGCCGTAGCGCGAGTAGGGGGTGATGACGGTGTTCTGCGCCATCGCCGTGAGGGCTATGACTGACATCAGGATTGCGGCTGTAAGTTTTCTCATATCTTGACTGGATTGTTAAGCGATTTTGATTTTCAGGCTTTTGAATGCGCGCGTCCCTGCCGTTCGGTACGGGGGCCGGCGATGCTTTCGTTGTAGAGGATGATGTTGTTGAGGCCCTGGCTGACCAGGCCGTCGACGACGGTGTGGTCGAACGACAGGCGCTCGCTGATCTGGTGTGCCGAGCCGCCGGTTATGACGGCGGTGGCGTCGGGCGTCAGGTGCGAGCGGTAATATTCGATTTCCGCCACCACGCCGTTCACGGCGCCGGAGCGGAGGGCCGTCTCGGTGTTGTAGCCCATCAGGGGTATGTCGCCGTTGACAGGGTCCACCATCGGCAGGCGGGCGGTGAAGCGGTTGAGGGCGCGCAGGCGCATGTAAACTCCGGGGGCGATGTTGCCGCCGACATAGCGTGCGTCGGCGGTGACCATGTCGTAGGTGATTGCGGTGCCGATGTCTACTACCAGGATGTCGCGCCCCTGGGCCTGGGGTAGGCTCCAGGCGCCGACGGCGGCGGCTATGCGGTCCACGCCGAGGGTGGCGGGGGTGGCATAGTCCACCTGCAGCGGTATCGGCGTCCCGGGCTTGAGCTCGATGACGTTGCGGCACCGCTGGCGCAGCATGCACAGCACGGGACTGTGGGGAGTGGTGACCGAAGCGTAGATGGCCGTCTGCACGTCGACTTCGTTGCACAGCTGTGCGATGGCGTCGGCGGTGTGCTCGCGGCAGATGCGCACGTCGACGCACTGCGAGTCCGGCGTGCGGGTCCATAAAGCCAGCTTGGCGGCTGTATTGCCCTGGTCTATAGTGAGATTGAAGGACATTAGTCGGTTTATTAGCGCCCGGGGGCGGCGCGTGCCACACCTCCGGGCTCTGTTAGAGTCCGTAATAATCGGCAAAGTTACAAAACAGGCATCAAAAAACGTTGAAATTCACAAGCAATTAACGAATTTTGGCAGAAAAACGGCATAAAAAACGGCGGCGTCCGCGCGGGACGCCGCCGTAGGGCGTGCTATCATAGCTAAATCAGCTAAGACAGCTGTTTGGGCAGGCGCTGATTATTTCTCGCCGTTGGCGAGCTTCTCCTTGAGGTCGGCCAGAGCCTGGAGGTCGCCGAGGGTGGCGGTCTTCTGAGGCTGGTTCAGCAGGGGAGTCTCCTCTTCCTGCTTGGGAGCGCGGGGTGCGCGTGCGGCGCGACGCTCCTTGGCCTTCTCGGCACGGGCCTCGTCTTCGAAGATGCGGCTGTGGCTGAGGATGATGCGCTTCTGGTCCTTGTTGAACTCGATGACCTTGAACTCGAGGGTCTCGCCGTTCTTGGCGGTGGTGCCGTCCTGTTTTACCAGGTGCTTGGGAGTGGCAAAGCCTTCAACGTCCTTGGGGAGCTTGATGACGGCGCCCTTGTCGAAGAGGTCGACGATGGTGCCCTCGTGAACGGAGCCTACAGTGTAGATGCTCTCGAACTCATCCCAGGGGTTCTCCTCGAGTTGCTTGTGTCCGAGACTGAGGCGACGGTTGTCCTTGTCGATGGCGAGGACCTCGACGTCGATGTCGGCGCCGATCTGGGTGAATTCGCCGGGGTGCTTGACCTTCTTGGTCCAGCTGAGGTCGCTGATGTGGATGAGGCCGTCTACGCCCTCCTCAATCTCGACGAAGATGCCGAAGTTGGTGAAGTTGCGTACCTTGGCGGTGTGGCGGCTGCCGATGGGATATTTGACCTCGATGTCCTGCCAGGGGTCGTTCTTGAGCTGCTTGATGCCGAGCGACATCTTGCGGTCCTCGCGGTCGAGGGTGAGGACAACGGCCTCAACTTCGTCGCCGACTTTCATGAACTCCTGAGCGCTGCGGAGGTGCTGGCTCCACGACATCTCGCTGACGTGGATGAGGCCTTCGACGCCGGGGGCAATCTCGAGGAATGCGCCGTAGTCGGCCATGACAACCACGCGGCCCTTGACCTTGTCGCCAACCTTGAGGTTGGGGTCGAGAGCGTCCCAGGGATGGGGCATGAGCTGCTTGATGCCCAGAGCGATGCGCTTCTTCTCGTTATCGAAGTCGAGGATAACGACGTTGAGCTTCTGGTCAAGCTCGACAACTTCGCTGGGATGGCTTACGCGGCCCCAGCTGAGGTCGGTGATGTGAACGAGGCCGTCCACGCCGCCCAGGTCGATGAACACACCATAGCTGGTGATGTTCTTGACGGTACCTTCGAGTACCTGGCCTTTTTCGAGCTTGGAGATGATTTCTTTCTTCTGTGCCTCGAGCTCGGCCTCGATGAGAGCCTTGTGCGAGACAACGACGTTCTTGAATTCTTCGTTGATTTTGACAACCTTGAATTCCATTGTCTTGCCGACATACATGTCATAGTCGCGGATGGGCTTGACATCAATCTGCGAACCGGGCAGGAATGCCTCGATGCCGAATACGTCGACAATCATGCCGCCTTTTGTGCGGGCTTTGATGAGACCCTTGATAACCTCGTCGTTGTTGAGAGCCTCGTTGATGCGGTCCCAGGCCTTTGCGGCGCGGGCCTTGCGGTGCGAGAGAATCAGCTGGCCTTTGGTGTCCTCCTGGTTCTCGATGAAGACTTCCACGGTGTCGCCGACCTTGATGTCGGGGTTGTAGCGGAATTCGTTCATGGGGATGATGCCGTCGCTCTTGTATCCGATGTTAACCACAGCCTCGCGCTTGTTGAGAGCGATGATGGTACCTTCGATTACATCCTTGTCCTTGACGGTGTTGAGCGACTCGTCATAGGTGCGGGTGAGCTCTTCGCGAGACTTCTCACCGGCGGTTTCGCCTTTTTCGTAGGCCTCCCAGTCGAAATCTTCGATAGGGGAATTTTTAAGTTCAGTCATTAAAAAAAGTTAATAAATGGGTTAATTGTGGTTTCCGGTCGTTGCCGCGGGCGTGCTACCTGCATTGCCCTGCCGCCTCGCGCGTCCGCACGGGAGACTGAAAAAAGCCCCGCCGACTCGCTTAAGCTGCTGATTTGCAGCACGGTGACAACGCAACATAGGCTGCCGCCGAGGCTGCAGTCCGGATTTTGCACGGCAAAGATAGGGATAAATTTTTAATTATCAAAGGGGTAGGGCTGGAGGGTTTGGTTTTAAGGACCTTAACGGCCTTAAGACCCCTGACGGCCCTGTCGCCCTCACAGCCGCGGGCGCCTGTGTTAACAAGCTATTGAAGTCGTTGAGTGTCAGACAAAAAATATTGAAAATAAAAGGTTAAAAAGTTTGGCCGGTTCGTGCATTTTTACTACCTTTGTAGCCGGAATTAGGGGCCCGTGTGCCCTGGTCATAGCTAACATTTTGTCAATCAATGACCTAACTGCGCGCTGGCCCTTGGTTCTTGAAGTGTGTCTGCCTGCACGCAAAGCGGCGGACTCACGTTTGAGAGAGATTTTTCAATTAACGATAAGCATAATAAAACCCAAGTAACAAACCAAACAGAACTAAGATGCCTACTATTCAGCAATTAGTACGTAAAGGACGTGTGGCTCTTGTGGACAAAAGCAAGTCGCCCGCACTGGACTCGTGCCCTCAGCGTCGCGGTGTTTGTGTGCGTGTGTACACCACCACCCCCAAGAAGCCTAACTCGGCAATCCGTAAAGTTGCGCGTGTGCGCCTCACCAACGGCAAGGAGGTCAACTCCTACATCCCCGGTGAAGGTCACAACCTGCAGGAGCACTCGATCGTGCTCGTCCGCGGCGGCCGTGTAAAGGACCTTCCCGGTGTCCGCTACCACATCGTCCGTGGAACCCTCGACACCAGCGGCGTAAAGGATCGCACCCAGCGTCGCTCGAAGTACGGAGCCAAGCGTCCCAAGGCCGGTGCAGCCAAGAAGTAATCGCAGCAAGCCAAAACAGCAGGCCACGCTGCGGTGAAGCATACTGAAAGCACCGCGAGATTAAATCATTCCAACAATTTAACTCGTTTTTGATTTTTCTGCTGACAGAAGCTACAGGCTTCCCAAAGATGCTCACGCAACACATATATTATATATAAGACGGCCACGAGGCCGCAGCGGAGACATTGGTTGAGTAAGCTGCCCGCATGAGAGCGGGAGGCTGAAGACAAAGAAGGATGACAGACGGCGCCCGCGGGCCCGCATCCATGAAGCAAGCAACCGGCAAAACTCAAAAACACAATTTTTGACCTAAACAATGAGAAAGGCAAAACCTAAGAAACGGATCGTTCTGCCCGATCCCGTCTTCAATGATGTACGTGTCTCGAAGTTCGTCAACCACCTCATGTACGACGGCAAGAAGAACACCAGCTACACCATTTTCTACAACGCACTCGAGACTGTGAAGTCAAAACTGCCCAACGAAGAGCTTACCGCACTCGAGATTTGGAAGAAAGCTCTCGAAAACGTGACACCTCAGGTCGAGGTTAAATCGCGTCGCGTCGGCGGTGCCACCTTCCAGGTGCCCACTGAGATTCGCGCCGACCGCAAAGAATCTATATCAATGAAAAATCTGATCCTTTACGCCCGCAAGCGTGGCGGCAAGACAATGGCCGACAAGCTCGCCGCTGAAATCGTCGACGCCTTCAACAACCAGGGCGGCGCCTACAAGCGCAAGGAAGACATGCACAAGATGGCCGAGGCCAACCGCGCCTTCGCTCACTTCCGTTTCTAATCAACGTCGCTGTTAAGGATATCACAATTTCATAAGATATAATTCTTAAATTCAAGCTATAATGGCAAAGAACGACGAACAACTCAAATTTACCCGCAATATAGGCATCATGGCTCACATCGATGCCGGCAAGACCACTACCTCCGAGCGTATCCTCTTCTACACCGGTCTGACCCACAAGATCGGCGAGGTTCACGACGGCGCAGCCACCATGGACTGGATGGAACAGGAGCAGGAGCGCGGCATCACCATCACCTCGGCCGCCACGACAGCGTTCTGGACCTACAATCAGGACAAGTACAAAATCAACCTGATTGACACCCCGGGACACGTCGACTTCACCGTTGAGGTAGAGCGCTCGCTGCGCGTGCTCGACGGCGCCGTGGCTGCATTCTGCGCCGTAGGCGGCGTAGAGCCCCAGTCCGAGACCGTATGGCGCCAGGCCGACAAGTACAACGTGCCCCGCATCGGTTACGTCAACAAGATGGACCGCAGCGGCGCCAACTTCCTCGAGGTTGTACGCCAGGTACGCGAAGTCCTCGGTGCCAACCCCTGCCCCATCCAGATACCTATCGGTGCCGAAGAGACCTTCAAGGGCATCGTTGACCTCGTCACGATGAAAGCCATCTTCTGGCACGACGAGACAATGGGCGCCGACTACGAAATCGACGAAATCCCCGACAACCTCCGCGAGGAAGCCGAGGAGTGGCACGACAAGATGCTCGAGAACATCGCCAACTACGACGACGACCTGATGGAGAAGTACTTTGACGACCCCTCCACCATCACCGTCGACGAAATCAAGCGTGCCCTGCGCAAAGCCACCCTCTCGATGGACATCGTGCCCATGATCTGCGGCTCATCGTTCAAGAACAAAGGCGTGCAGTGCCTGCTCGACGCCGTCTGCGCTTACCTGCCCAGCCCCGTTGACTCAGGCGCCGTCGAAGGTCACGCCGTAGGCGACCCCGACACCATCCTTACCCGCGAGCCCTCGTCGAACGCTCCCATGAGCGCCCTGGCCTTCAAGATTGCCACCGACCCCTACGTAGGCCGTCTGTGCTTCTTCCGCGTTTACTCGGGCGAGATCGAGGCCGGCTCGTACGTCCTCAACAGCCGCTCGGGCAAGAAAGAGCGCATCTCGCGCCTCTTCCAGATGCACTCTAACAAACAGAATCCCAAAGAAGTCATCGGCTGCGGCGACATAGGCGCCGGCGTAGGCTTCAAGGATATCCGCACCGGCGACACCCTCTGCGCCGAAGACGCCCCCATCGTCCTCGAGGCAATGGAGTTCCCCGATCCCGTTATCGGTATCGCCGTCGAGCCCCTTACCCAGAAAGACCTTGACAAGCTGGGCGTAGGCCTGCAGAAGCTGGCCGAGGAAGACCCCACCTTCCGCGTACAGACTAACGAAGAGACCGGCCAGACCGTCATCTCCGGCATGGGCGAGCTCCACCTCGACATCATCATCGACCGCCTCAAGCGCGAGTTCAAGGTAGAGTGCCGCCAGGGCCGTCCCCAGGTAACATACAAAGAGGCCATCACCAAACCCGTCGAGCTGCGCGAGGTATTCAAGAAGCAGACCGGCGGCCGCGGTAAGTTCGCCGACATCATTGTACGCGTAGAGCCCGCCGACGAAGGCTTCGAAGGCGGCCTCCAGTTCATCGATGAGGTCAAGGGCGGTAACATCCCCAAGGAATACATCCCCTCCATCCAGAAGGGCTTCACCACCGCAATGAAGAACGGCGTCCTCGCCGGCTTCCCCGTTGAGCACCTCAAGGTCACCGTCCTCGACGGCTCGTTCCACCCCGTTGACTCGGACCAGCTCTCCTTCGAGCTCTGCGCCATCCAGGCCTTCAAGAAGGCTTGCGAAAAGGCCGGTCCCGTCCTGCTCGAGCCCATCATGAAGATTGAAGTCGTCACCCCCGAAGAGTCGATGGGCGACGTCATCTCCGACCTCAACAAGCGCCGCGGTCAGGTAGAGGGCATGGAGACAAGCCGTTCCGGCGCCCGCGTGGTAAAGGCAAAGGCTCCTCTGGCCGAGATGTTCGGCTATGTGACCGCCCTGCGCACAATCACTTCGGGCCGCGCCACCTCGACGATGAGCTTCTCGCACTACTCGGAGGTTTCGAGCTCCATCGCCAAGGCAGTCCTCACCGAGTGCCAGGGCCGTGTCGACCTCATCAAGTAAAAGAAATAAAAAGAATCACATATCATGAGCCAGAAAATCAGAATCAAACTCAAATCTTTCGATCACAACCTCGTCGACAAGAGCGCCGAGAAGATCGTGAAGACAGTGAAGTCGACCGGCGCCGTGATTTCGGGTCCCATACCCCTGCCCACTCACAAGCGCATCTTCACCGTCAACCGCTCAACCTTCGTCAACAAGAAGAGCCGCGAGCAGTTCCAGCTTTCAGCCTACAAGCGCCTCATCGACATCTACAACAGCACCGCGAAGACCGTCGACGCGCTGATGAAGCTCGAACTCCCCAGCGGAGTCGAGGTAGAGATCAAAGTCTGATACCCGTCATACGCCGCCTCCCTGCCGGCAACCGCGCCGGCGGGGGAGCAGCACGGCGGATACCGCTAACCCAAAAACAAACCGCCATCCCCGTGAAAAATTTCCTCAACTCACCCGGGGGATGACAGATAGATAAATCAACCAATTCCACAATCCATTTAACAAACACAAAGAAATGCCAGGATTATTAGGAAAGAAAATCGGAATGACATCCGTTTTCAGTGCCGAGGGAAAGAACATTCCATGCACTGTTATCGAAGTTGGTCCTTGTGTTGTTACTCAGGTCAAGACCGTGGAGACCGACGGCTACGATGCCCTTCAGCTGGGCTTCGGCGAGCAGAAAGCAAAGCACTGCACAAAGCCCGAACTCGGTCACTTCGAGAAGGCCGGCGTAACTCCCAAGCGCTACTTGGCCGAGTTCAAAGGTTTTGAAGGCGAGCACAAGGCAGGTGACGTCATCACCGCCGACCTGTTCACCGAGAGCGACTTCGTCGACGTTGTCGGCGTGTCGAAAGGTAAAGGCTACCAGGGCGTTGTGAAGCGCCACGGATTCGGCGGCGTAGGCCAGAGCACCCATGGCCAGGACGACCGTCTCCGCGCTCCCGGTTCGGTAGGCGCCTGCTCATACCCCGCAAAGGTATTCAAAGGCATGCGCATGGCCGGCCAGATGGGCAACAAGCAGGTTACCGTTCAAAACCTCCAGGTGATCAAAGTGATCCCCGAACACAATCTCATCATGCTCAAGGGCAGCATCCCCGGCAGCAAAGGTTCAATCATTTCAATCGAGAAGTAAGAATATGGAACTCGCAATATACAACCAGGAAGGTAAGGACACCGGCCGCAAGGCAGTCCTCAACGACGAAGTATTCGGCATCGAGGTAAACGAGCACGCCCTCTATCTCGACGTTAAGCAATTCCTCGCCAACCAGCGTCAGGGCACTCACAAGAGCAAAGAGCGCAGCGAAGTTTCAGGTTCTACCCGTAAGCTGCACAAACAGAAAGGCGGTGGCGGCAGCCGTATCGGCGACATCAACTCGCCCGTCCTCGTCGGCGGCGGCCGTGTTTTCGGTCCCCGTCCCCGCGACTACCGCTTCAAGCTCAACAAAAAAGTCAAACAGCTGGCACGCAAGTCGGCCCTGTCGGCAAAAGCCGCAGACGGCCAGATTATCGTAGTGGACAAGCTCACCATCGAGCAGCCCAAGACCAAGGCATACCTGCAGATCGCCAAGGCCCTCAAGGTCGACGGCAAGAAGGTACTCCTCGTGCTCGACACTGACAAAAACGTATGGCTGTCGGCCCGCAATGTCCCCGACACCTTCATTGCACGTCCTCAGGACCTCAACACCTACAGCATCCTCAACAACGCTGTAATCGTTGTCACCGAAGACTCCCTCGAAGTAATCAACAAACTTTAAACCAAAGGAGGAAACACAAAATGGACATCACTATCAAGCCCGTTATCACCGAGAAGGCCACCCAGCTCACCGAGCGCCGTGGCGTATATACCTTCCACGTTTCGCCCGAGGCCAACAAGTACCAGATCAAGAAACTTGTAGAGGAGCTTTACGGCGTAAAGGTAGAGCGCGTGAACACTATGGTAGTCCGCGGCAAGAACAAGAGCCGCTGGACCAAGTCAGGACTGCTCCGCGGCAAGACCAACGAGTGGAAAAAAGCCGTCATCAAAGTCGCCGGCGACCAGAACATCGACTTTTTCAGCAATATCTAAATAAACAATGGCAGTAAGAAAATTCAAGCCCACTACCCCGGGCCAACGTCACAAAGTTATCGGTGTGTTCAAGGGAACGATCACTGCTACCACACCGGAGAAGTCTCTTACAGTCGGAAAGCGCGCCTCGGGCGGCCGTAACGCCGAGGGCCACCTTACCACCCGTTACCTTGGAGGCGGCCACAAGCGCAAATTCCGTTTCATAGACTTTAAGAGAAACAAAGACGGCGTCCCCGCCGTAGTAAAGAGCATCGAGTACGATCCCAACCGCTCGGCCCGCATCGCCCTCCTCTACTACGTCGACGGCGCAAAAGCATACATCGTAGCCCCCAACGGTCTCGAAGTAGGCACAACCGTTGTCAGCGGCCCCGAAGCCGCTCCCGAAATCGGCAACGCCCTTCCCCTGAGCAAAATCCCCGTAGGTACACTCATCCACAACATCGAGATGCGTCCCGGCCAGGGAGCCCTCATCGCCCGTTCGGCAGGCACTTTCGCCCAGCTCGTATCGCGCGAGGGTGACTACGCAATCATCAAGCTCCCCAGCGGAGAAACCCGCAAAATCCTCGCCGCCTGCAAAGCTACCGTAGGTGTCGTAGGCAACAGCGAGCACTCCCTCGAGAGCTCGGGCAAGGCAGGCCGCAGCCGCTGGCTGGGCCGTCGTCCCCACAACCGCGGCGTAGTCATGAACCCTGTCGACCACCCCATGGGCGGTGGCGAAGGCCGCGCTTCAGGCGGTCATCCCCGCAGCCGCAAGGGTCTGTACTCGAAAGGCCTCAAGACCCGCGCTCCCAAGAAGCATTCTACTAAGTATATTATCGAGAGACGTAAGAAATAAACGAGCCTGACAGCCTGAAAGCCCCGGTGCACGCGCATCGACGGCCGACAGACAGATGGAAAAACGTCACAACTCTAAACAAACAAGCTATTATGAGCCGTTCATTAAAAAAAGGACCCTTCATCAGCGTCAAGCTCGAAAAGAAAGTGGCCGACATGGATGCCTCCGGCAAGAAGGCCGTCATCAAGACCTGGAGCCGCGCTTCAATGATCGCCCCTGAATTTGTAGGTCACACCTTCGCCGTTCACAACGGCAACAAGTTCATCCCCGTCTACGTCACCGAGAACATGGTAGGCCACAAGCTGGGTGAGTTCGCCCCCACACGAACCTTCCGCGGCCACGCCGGCAACAAGAAAAAATAAGCCGGGCCACTGACAAAGGGCAGCGGAGCCCCGGCGCCGCCGGGCAACCCCGCACAAAAACAAACAAATTTATTTAGATAAAAGAAACACAACAATACAATGGGTGTAAGAAAAAAACTTTCAGCCGACCGCAAGAAGGAAGAAGCCGCAAAGATTGCCTTTGCCAAGCTCACCAACGTTCCTACTTCGCCCCGCAAGATGCGCCTCGTCGCCGACATGATCCGCGGCAAGGAAGTATTCCGCGCCCTCGGCATCCTGCGCTTCTCCAACAAGGAGGCTGCCGCCCGTCTGGAGAAACTCCTCCGTTCGGCCGTCGCCAACTGGGAAGCCAAGAACGAGCGCAAAGCCGAAAGCGGCGAACTCTACGTCAGCACAATATACGTTAACCCCGCGCCGATGCTCAAGCGCCTGCGTCCCGCTCCCCAGGGCCGCGGCTACCGCATCCGCAAGCGTTCGAACCACGTCTATGTAGTGGTCGACGCCATCGAAAACAAAAACAATCAGGAAGCATAAACCATGGGACAGAAAACAAATCCTATCAGCAACCGCCTCGGCATCATCCGTGGCTGGGACTCCAACTGGTTCGGCGGCAAAAAGTACGGCGACACCATCCTTGAGGACTCGAAGCTGCGCCAGTATCTCAATGTCCGTCTGGCTAAGTGCTCCGTTTCGCGCATCGTCATCGAGCGCACCCTCAAGCTCATCACCATCACCATCTGCACCTCGCGTCCCGGCCTCATCATCGGCAAGGGCGGCCAGGAAGTGGAGAAACTCAAGGAAGAGCTCAAGAAAATCACCGACAAGGACGTCCAAATCAACATCTACGAAGTTAAGCGCCCCGAGCTTGACGCCCAGATTGTGGCAGCCAACATCGCCCGCCAGATTGAAGGCAAGATCGCTTACCGCCGCGCCATCAAGATGGCCATCGCCAGCACCATGCGCGCCGGCGCCGAGGGCATCAAGGTTCAGGTTTCCGGCCGTCTCAACGGCGCCGAAATCGCCCGTTCCGAAATGTTCAAGGAAGGCCGCACACCCCTGCACACCCTCCGTGCGGACATCGACTACGCACTGGTCGAGGCCCACACCAAAGTCGGCGTGCTCGGCGTGAAGGTCTGGATCTGCCGCGGTGAAGTCTACGGCAAGAAAGACCTCGCCCCCAACTTCGCCAGCACCAAGGACAACGGCCGTCCCTCAAACCAGGGCGGCGCACCCCGTCGAGGCGGTTTCCGCCGCGGTGCCAAAACCAACCGCTAACCTCAATCTTTAACAAGCCAACACTTAACAAATGTTACAGCCTAAGAAAACCAAATTCCGCCGCGCGCAGAAGGGCCGCATGAAAGGCAACGCCCAGCGTGGCAACCAGCTGGCCTTCGGTTCGTTCGGCATCAAAACTCTCGAGTCCAAGTGGATCACCGGCCGTCAGATTGAGGCCGCCCGTATCGCCGTAACGCGCTACATGCAGCGTCAGGGTCAGATCTGGATCCGTATCTTCCCGGACAAGCCCATCACCAAGAAGCCTGCCGAAGTTCGAATGGGTAAAGGTAAAGGTTCGCCCGAAGGATTCGTGGCTCCCGTTACTCCCGGACGCGTCCTCATCGAAGTCGAGGGCGTAAGCTTCGACATCGCAAAAGAGGCTCTGCGCCTGGCAGCCCAGAAGCTTCCCGTAACCACCAAGTTTGTCGTCCGCCGCGACTATGACCCCACCCAAAACGTGTAAACGGCTATGAAGAAAGTAGAAATTAAGGAAATGGCCACCAAAGACCTGGCCGACCGTCTCGCACAGATGGAGAAGGAGTATCGCCAGCTCGTCGCAAACCACGCGGTTTCGCCCCTGGACAACCCCGCCAAGATCACTGCCGACCGCCGCATGATCGCACGCGTTAAAACCGAACTCCGCGCACGCGAGCTCGGACAGAACAAGTAATAAAAACCACAACCACACCATAACAATCCAACAACATGGAAGAAAAAAGAAACCTGCGCAAAGAGCGCATCGGGGTTGTGTCGAGCAACAAAGGTGACAAGACCATCACCGTTACCGTAAAGTGGAAAGAGAAGCATCCCATCTACGGCAAATTCGTCAACAAGACGAAGAAGTACCACGCTCACGACGAAAACAACGAATGCTCTGTCGGCGACACCGTACGTCTCATGGAGACCCGCCCCCTGAGCAAGACCAAAAAATGGAGATTAGTAGAAATCATCGAAAAAGTGAAGTAAAATGATACAGACTGAATCACGCTTAAACGTAGCTGACAACAGCGGAGCCAAAGAAGTGCTGTGCATCCACGTGCTCGGTGGCACCGGCCGTCGCTACGCATCTGTCGGCGACATCATCGTAGTCACCGTCAAGGCTGCCATCCCCGGCACCGACGTCAAGAAAGGCACTGTATCCAAGGCCGTTGTCGTGCGCACCAAAAAGGAAATCCGTCGCGCCGACGGCTCGTACATCCGCTTTGACGACAATGCCTGCGTACTGCTCAACAACGCAGGCGAACTCCGCGGCACCCGCATCTTCGGCCCCGTAGCCCGCGAGCTGCGCGCCACCAATATGAAGATTGTCTCCCTGGCACCCGAAGTACTCTGAGCAACCCGAGATACCCAACACTAAAAACAAGCAAAAATGACAAAGCTATATATCAAAAAAGGCGACAACGTCTACGTGCTCTCGGGCGAAGACCGCGGCAAGACCGGCCGTGTGCTCTCTGTACAGGCCTCGAAGTACCGCGCCATTGTCGAAGGCGTAAACTTCGTCACCAAAGCCACCAAGCCCACCGCCAAGCACCCCCAGGGCGGCCTCGTCAAGATGGAAGCTCCCGTGCATCTGTCTAACCTGGCTCTCATCGACCCCAAGTCCGGCAAGCCCACCCGCGTCGGCTTCCGCAAGAACGACGAAGGCAAATCAGTACGTTATTCTAAAAAATCAGGACAGGAGATTAAATAATGGCTACCACAACTTTGCAGAAAGACTACAAGGAGCGCATTGTCCCCGCCCTTGAGAAAGAATTCAACTACACCACCGTCATGCAGGTGCCCAAGCTGACCAAAATCGTCATCAACGAGGGCATCGGCGACGCCACCCAGGACAAAAAACTCATCGACATAGCTGTTAACGAGCTTACCGCCATCACAGGCCAGAAAGCCGTGCCCACTCTGTCGCGCAAGGACATCTCGAACTTCAAGTTGCGTAAGAAAATGGCCGTAGGCGTGCGTGTCACCCTCCGCCGCGAGCGCATGTACGAGTTCCTCGAGCGCCTCGTACGCGTGGCTCTGCCCCGTATCCGCGACTTCAAAGGCATCGAAAGCAAGTTCGACGGCCGCGGCAACTACACCCTCGGCATCAACGAGCAGATTATCTTCCCCGAAATCAACATCGACAACATCAACCGTCTGATGGGCATGAACATCACCTTCGTGACCACCGCCAACACCGACGAGGAAGGCTACGCACTGCTCAAAGCCTTCGGCCTCCCCTTCAAAAACGCTAAGAAAAACTGATACAGACTATGGCAAAAGAATCAATGAAAGCCCGCGAGGTTAAGCGTCAGCGCCTCGTCAACCTCTACGCCGAGCGCAAGGCCGCCCTCAAGAAGGAAGCCAAGGAGCTCGCCAAGGAAGGCGAAAGCGCCTACGAGGTATACCAGAAGCTGCAGAAGCTGCCCAAGAACGCCTCGTACGTGCGTCTGCACAACCGCTGCTCCATCACCGGCCGTCCCAAGGGATACATCCGCCTGTTCGGCATCAGCCGTATCCAGTTCCGCGAGATGGCTTCCCAGGGCCTCATCCCCGGCGTGAAGAAAGCCAGCTGGTAAACCCCGCACCACTTTTCCCGACCCCCAGCCCTGAAGCCCACCCGGGCAGCCGTCCGTGCCTCTGCGCAGGCATCGCGGCATGCCGCTTCCTCTCGGCTTACAGGCCCCGGGGACGGAAAAATAAGACGAAAGTACCGAAACAGAACCCCTCCGATACCGGAGCAGGCTGCGACGGAAACAGCGACGGAAACCGTTACCCCGTCACCGCACGTCACAAGCCTGCACAAAAGTGCATCAAAAAATTTGCTGAACAGCAATATTTTACGTAACTTTGCGTGAAATTTGCCAAAAAGGCAAGTCATCACCCGCACCCGGTATCCTCCACAAAGGCCATACAGGGCGCGGGACATCGTGTCCCCGCCTACCTCCCGGCCAGAGGAACCCGCTCAGTATTAAGCCTCAAGCTGAATACAGAACTAAGACTAAAGACTAAGCAAACTTTTTATTAAATATTGTTGGGAACATCCCAATCAATTTAAACAAACAAACAAAATGACAGATCCTATTGCAGATTATCTGACAAGATTGAGGAACGCCATCAAAGCCAACCACCGCGTGGTAGAGATTCCCGCCTCGAACTTGAAAAAAGAAATCACCAAGATCCTCTTCGAACAGGGCTACATCCTCAATTACAAGTTTGTTGAAGGTGACACCCCCGCCGGCACAATCAAGATTGCCCTCAAGTACGATCCCGCCGACCGCGTCAACGCCATCAAAGACCTCAAGCGCGTCTCGCGTCCAGGTCTGCGCCAGTACACCGGCTACAAGGACATGCCCCGCGTCCTCAACGGACTCGGCATCGCCATCCTCAGCACCTCGCGCGGCGTAATGACTAACAAACAGGCCGCTCAGGAAAAAATCGGCGGCGAAGTTCTCTGCTACGTTTATTAATCAACCTTAAAGACAACGAAAGGAAAAAATTATGTCACGAATTGGCAAAGCTCCCATAGCAATTCCCGCCGGCGTCACCGTCAAGGTTGATGGCGACACCGTAACAGTAAAAGGCCCCAAGGGCGAACTCAAAGAGACCGTTCACTCCGACATCAAAGTCGCTGTCGAAGACGGCCACATCGTCGTAACCCGCCCCACCGACGACCGCGAGCACCGCGCTCAGCACGGTCTGGTGCGCGCCCTCATCCACAACATGGTTGTCGGCGTATCCGAAGGCTATAAGAAAGAAATGGAATTAGTGGGCGTCGGCTACCGCGCCAACGCTACCGGCCAGGTCCTCGACCTCGCGCTCGGTTACTCCCACGCTATATATATCAAGCTCCCGCCCGAAGTAAAAGTCGAGGCCAAGAGCGAACGCAACAAGAACCCCCTCATCATTCTCGAAAGCGCCGACAAGCAGCTCCTCGGCCAGGTCTGCGCCAAAATCCGCTCGCTGCGCAAGCCCGAACCCTACAAGGGTAAAGGTATCAAGTTTGTGGGCGAAGTCATCCGTCGCAAGTCCGGCAAGTCGGCCGGTGCCAAATAATCTTTAAAAAGCAATTATCATGGTAACCAAGATACAGAGAAGAACAAAAATCAAAGCCCGCATCCGCGGTAAAATCTCCGGCACCGCCCAGCGTCCCCGCATGACCGTGTTCCGCTCCAACAAGCAGATTTACGTCCAGCTCATCGACGACCTCGAGGGCAAGACCCTGGCAGCAGCCTCGTCCAAAGGCCTCGAAGCCAACGGCACAAAGTGCGAGATAGCAGCACAGGTCGGCAAGGCCATCGCCGAAAAGGCTCAGGCCGCCGGCATCAGCGAAGTAGTTTTTGACCGTAACGGATACCTCTTCCACGGTCGTGTTAAATCCCTGGCCGACGCAGCTCGCGAAGGCGGTCTCAAATTCTAATTCAAAGTCATGGCAAATAAAAGCAATCGAGTTAAAAACACCAGCGACCTCGAACTCAAGGACCGCCTCGTAGCCATCAACCGCGTCACCAAAGTAACCAAGGGCGGTCGTGCCTTCACCTTCGCAGCCATCGTCGTCGTAGGCGACGAAAACGGCGTAGTAGGCTGGGGCCTCGGCAAAGCTAACGAAGTACAGGCCGCCATCGCCAAAGGCGTGGAGGCAGCCAAGAAGAACCTCATCCGCGTCCCCGTTCACAAAGGCACCATCCCCCACGAGGAAGAGGCCAAGTTCGGCGGCTCGCGCATCATCCTCAAACCCGCCTCGCACGGTACCGGCGTAAAGGCCGGCGGCGCTATGCGTGCCGTCCTCGAGAGCGTGGGCATCCACGACGTGCTGGCCAAGTCCAAAGGCTCGTCCAACCCCCACAACCTCGTCAAGGCAACCATCAAGGCCCTCGGCGAAATGCGCTCGCCCGCTCAGGTAGCCTCCAACCGCGGCATCTCCGTAGAGCAGGTCTTCAACGGCTAATTCAACAAATCCACAAAAGACAACTCTATAAAATGGCACAGATAAAAATCAAGCAGATCAAGAGCCGCATCAACTGCCCCAAGGTGCAGAAGCGCACTCTCGACGCCCTCGGCCTGCGCAAGATGAACCACACCGTAGTCAAGGAAGACAACCCCTCAATCCGCGGCATGGTTCAGGCAGTGCACCACCTGGTCGAAGTGACCGAGGCATAACAACGGTCAAAGCCCGTCCCCGGCACCGCCACGCCGGACCGGGGCAGGCAATAAATCAATTACAATCGAAGACTACTTAATACTTTATAAACATGGATTTAAGTAACATCAAGCCCGCCGCAGGCTCAGTTCACTCCAAGACCCGCATCGGTCGCGGCCCGGGCTCGGGCAAAGGCGGAACATCAACCCGTGGCCACAAAGGCGCAAAGTCGCGCTCAGGCTACAAACGCAAGATCGGTTTCGAAGGCGGTCAGATGCCTCTCCAGCGCCGTCTGCCCAAATTCGGCTTCAAGAACATCAACCGTGTTGAGTACAAAGCCATCAACCTCGACCTCGTGCAGGCCCTCGCCGACTCGCGCAAACTTCAGAAGATTGGCATCGAGGATTTCCGCAACGCCGGCTACATCAGCCGTTCGCAGCTTGTGAAAGTCCTGGCCAACGGAGCCGTAACCTCGGCCCTCACCATCGAAGCCAACGCATTCTCGGCAGCTGCCCAGAAAGCCATTGAGGCCGCCGGTGGTACCATCACAAAAGTCTGAAGCAACAATACCACTTCCCCCAACACATCATGAGATTTATTGAAACCTTAAAGAACATCTGGACAATCGAGGAGCTGCGCAAGCGCCTGCTCATCACCTGTCTGCTGGTGCTCATCTACCGTCTGGGCTGCTACGTGGTCCTTCCCGGCGTCTCGCCGGCGGCCATCGACGCCATCTCGGAATTCACCAACAGAACCGGAATGATGCAGCTGCTTGACATGTTCGCCGGCGGTGCCTTCTCTCAGGCATCCGTATTCGCCCTGGGTATCATGCCCTACATCACCGCATCCATCGTGATTCAGCTGCTCGGCATGGTGCTTCCCAGCTTCCAGAAGATGCAGCGCGAAGGCGAGTCCGGCCGACAGAAGCTCAACCAGTATACCCGCTACCTGACAGTGTTCATCCTCTTCCTGCAGGCTCCCGCGTATCTGGCAAACCTCCAGTACCAGGTGACCCAGGCAGGTGCTTCCGCTTCCATGCAGTTCACCTTCTGGACATATCTTTACCTGACTATTATTCTCGCCGCAGGCTCCATGTTCATCATGTGGCTGGGCGAGCGCATCACCGACCGCGGTATCGGCAACGGCATCTCGTTCATCATCCTGGTGGGCATCATCGCCCGTCTCCCGGGAGCCTTCTTCTACGAGTTCACAAGCCGTCTCCCCGGTGCCTCCGGCAGTGAGGGCGGTCTGGTAATGTTTATCGTAGAAGTCGTGCTGCTGCTCGCAGTCACCGTCGGCGCCGTGGCTCTCGTGCAGGGCACCCGCAAGGTACCCGTACAGTACGCCAAGCGTGTCGTCGGCAACCGCCAGGTTGGCGGTGTCCGCCGCTACATCCCCCTGAAAGTGAACGCCGCCGGCGTTATGCCCATCATCTTCGCCCAGGCAATCATGTTCATCCCCGTTACCCTCGCTGGCTTCGGCCGCAACTCGGAGACGGGCCAGGGCATCGTCGCCGCACTCACCGACATCAACGGCTTCTGGTACAACCTCATCTTCTTCTTCCTGATTGTCGTGTTCACCTACTTCTACACCGCAATCACCATCCGTCCCAAGGACATGGCGGAGCAGATGAAACGCGAGAACGGCTTCATCCCCGGCATCAAGCCCGGAGCCAAGACCGCCGAGTACCTCGACAACATCATGGACCGCATCACCCTGCCCGGCTCGATTTTCCTGGGCATCGTGGCCATCCTCCCCGCTTTCGCACGCTTCTTCGGCATCAGCCAGAACTTCGCCCAGTTCTTCGGCGGCACATCGCTGCTGATTATGGTGGGCGTCGTCCTTGACACTCTCCAGCAGATTGAGTCGCACCTGATGATGCACCACTACGACGGCCTCATGAAGGACGGCAAAATCAAGGGCCGCACCACCGGTTCGGCCTATTGATAAAGAAGCGAACGCAAAACAGTAATTTGAAATGATATATCTCAAGACCCCGGAACAGATTGAAGCCATGCGCCCTGCCTGCGACCTCATAAGCCGCTGCCTGGGCGAGATAGCCGCCGAAATCAAGCCCGGAGTTACCACACGCCGACTTGACACCATTGCCCGGGAGTACATCCTGGACAATGGGGGCAAGCCCGCCTGTCTGGGGTACGAAGGTTTCCCCGCCACCCTCTGCATCGAAGTCAACGAGACCGTCGTGCACGGTTTCCCCTCGGCCTACTGCCTTCGCGAAGGCGACATCGTAGGCATCGACAACGTCGTGGAGAAAGACGGCTGGATGGCCGACATGTGCTACACCTTCCCCGTAGGCGAAGTCAGCCCGGAGGTCATGGACCTGCTCCGCACCACCAAGGAGTCGCTCTACGTAGGCATCGAGGCCGCCCGTGCGGGCCACCGCCTCGGCGACGTGGGCAGCGCCGTGCAGCAGTACTGCGAGGCCCGCGGCTACAGCATGGTGCGCGAGATGTGCGGTCACGGCATCGGCCGCGACATGCACGAGGACCCCGAGGTTCCCAACTACGGCCGCCGCGGCACCGGACCGGTAATGCGCAACGGCATGGTATTCTGCATCGAGCCTATGGTGAACATGGGCACACGCAACATCGTCATCGAGCGCGACGGCTGGACATGCCGCACACGCGACCGCAAGCCCTCGGCACACTTCGAGCACACGATAGCCATCATGAACGGCGAAACCGAGATATTGACAACTTTCGACTACGTGCGCCAGGTAATGGGCGACAGATTTTTCTGAACCCCGCCGGGCACACAAGCAACCCCGAAAAGGCAAGCTGACATACACAACACAAAAAACATCATTCCTTATAATTTATGGCAAAACAAGCAGCAATAGAACAGGACGGCACAGTAATCGAGGCCCTCTCAAACGCCATGTTCCGCGTAGAACTTGAGAACGGACACCAGATTACAGCCCACATCGCAGGCAAGATGCGCATGCACTACATCAAAATCCTGCCTGGCGACCGTGTCCGTGTCGAAATGTCTCCCTATGACCTCTCAAAAGGCCGTATCGCTTTCCGCTACAAATAATAAAGACTGACGCCCAAGGCCAGCAAGCCGTCCCCGCCCGGGCCTGACCCCGGCAACAGGGAACCCTGTAACACAGATTTCAAAAAACAACTAAAAGATATGAAAGTCAGAGCTTCTGTTAAGAAACGCACCCCGGACTCGAAAATCGTCCGCCGCAAGGGTCGCCTGTATGTGATCAACAAAAAGAATCCCAAGTACAAAATGCGCCAGGGATAAAACTGACGGAATAAGTGCCGGCCCGTCCTCTCACAACTTCACACAAAAACGGATGCGCGATAGACTCTGCGCAGTGATGACGGCCTCCGACATACTTTCCACCAGACAGTAAACTTACTAAATTACCCAAAACCAGATTATGGCAGTAAGAATCGTGGGAGTTGACCTCCCCCAGAACAAAAGAGGTGAAATCGCCTTGACCTATATCTATGGCATCGGCCGCAGCGCCGCCCAGCACATCCTCGACAAAGCCGGTGTAAACCGCGACAAGAAGGTCCAGGACTGGACCGACGACGAGGCAGCCAAGGTTCGTGAAGTTATTGGTTCCGACTACAAGGTAGAAGGTGACCTGCGCAGCGAAATTCAGCTGCACATCAAGCGCCTGATGGACATAGGCTGCTACCGCGGTGTCCGTCACCGCAACGGCCTGCCCGTACGCGGCCAGAGCACCAAGAACAACGCCCGCACCCGCAAAGGTCGCAAGAAAACCGTCGCCAACAAGAAAAAAGCTACTAAATAAAATTAACCTATTATGGCAAAGAAAACAGTCGCAGCAAAGAAGAGAAACGTCAAAGTATCGGCCGAAGGCCAGCTTCACGTGCACTCGTCTTTCAACAATATCATCGTTTGCCTGGCAAACAGCGAAGGCCAGGTCATCTCATGGTCGTCGGCCGGCAAGATGGGTTTCCGCGGTTCCAAGAAGAACACCCCCTACGCCGCTCAGATGGCCGCTCAGGATTGCGCCAAGGTCGCTTTCGACCTCGGTCTCCGCAAAGTAAAAGCATACGTCAAGGGTCCCGGCAACGGCCGTGAGTCCGCTATCCGCACCGTTCACGGCGCCGGTATCGAAGTAGTCGAGATTATCGACGTAACTCCGCTGCCCCACAACGGCTGCCGTCCTCCCAAGCGTCGTCGCGTCTGATACACAGTCACGCTCGGCACAACTTATTCTTTTAGTAAAAAGCAAAAAACAAACAACCGACTCCAAAGGCTTCCGGCCAGCGTCACCCCCTGTAACGGACAAGGCGACAGCCCCGCGGCGGCAGTGGATAAGACCATAAAACTTCACCTCTCTATGGTCGCGGCTGCACAGCCACCGGCGAGGCCGGCCGGAGAAACAGAGCCCGAGTCACAAATCCCAAAAAGAAATGGCAAGATACACAGGTCCCAAAACCAAAATCGCCCGCAAGTTCGGCGAGCCCATCTTCGGCCCCGACAAAGTGCTTCAGAAGCGCAACTTCCCCCCCGGCCAGCACGGCCAGAACCGTCGCCGCAAAACCTCTGAGTACGGCATCCAGCTCCGCGAGAAGCAGAAAGCCAAATACACTTACGGCGTACTCGAAAAACAGTTCCGCAACCTCTTCGAGAAGGCTTCTTCGATGAAGGGTATCACCGGTGAAATCCTCCTCCAGCTGCTCGAGAGCCGCCTCGACAACGTCGTATACCGTCTCGGCGTGGCTCCCACACGTGCCGCCGCACGTCAGCTCGTCCTTCACCGCCACGTCACCGTCAACGGCGCCGTCGTCAACATCCCCTCCTATCAGGTAAAGGCAGGTGACGTCGTAGGCGTCCGCGAGAAGAGCAAGTCCCTCGAGGTCATCGCCGACGCTCTCGCAGGTTTCAACCACACCAAGTATCCCTGGATTGAGTGGGACGAGACCGTAAAGGCCGGCAAGTTCCTCCACGTCCCCGCACGCGAGGATATCCCCGAAAACATCAAGGAGCAGCTCATCGTCGAGTTGTATTCAAAGTAATAATTACACACAAAACTTCCAAGATCGATGGCTATATTAGACTTCCAGAAACCCGACAAAGTGCTCATGCTCGAATCTACCAGCTCTTTTGGCAAATTCGAGTTCAAACCTCTGGAGCCCGGCTACGGCATTACCGTCGGCAATGCCCTGCGCCGCGTGCTGCTGAGTGCGCTTGAGGGTTACGCCATTTCGTCGATTAAAATCGACGGCGTCAAACACGAATTCGACACCATCCCGGGCGTCAAGGAGGATGTGACAAACATCATCCTCAACCTCAAGAAGGTAGTCCTCAAACAGACCGTCGAGAACACTGACTCCGAAAAGGCTACGATCACCGTCTCGGGAACGGAAGTTTTCACGGCCGGCGACATCTCCAAGGCCCTCGCGGGCTTTGAGGTGCTCAACCCCGACCTCGTAATCTGCCACCTCGACCCCTCGGCAACCTTCACTATCGTTCTCACTATCGACAAAGGCCGCGGCTGGACCCCCGCCGACGAGCATGCCGAACACGCAAAGGAGAACAACGAGCCTGTTGAAATCGACAAGATTTTCATCGACTCAATCTACACTCCCATCAAGAACGTAAAGATTGCCGTCGAGAACTTCCGCGTAAACCAGAAGACAGACTACGACAAACTTACTCTCGAAATAACCACCGACGGCACAATCCTCCCCAAGGACGCCCTTAAGGAAGCTGCCCGAATCCTCATCCACCACTTCGCACTCTTCTCCGACGAAAAAATCGCTCTCGAGCCCACCGCCGGCGAAAACAACGAAGAGTTCAACGAGGAAGTGCTTCACATGCGACAGCTGCTCAAGACAAAGCTCGTCGACATGAACCTTTCGGTGCGCGCACTCAACTGCCTCAAGAGCGCAGAAGTCGAGACTCTCGGCGAACTCGTCGTCTTCAACAAGACCGACCTGCTCAAGTTCCGCAACTTCGGCAAGAAGTCGCTCACCGAGCTCGACGAATTCCTCGCAGGCCTCAACCTGTCGTTCGGAATGGATATCACAAAATACAAACTCGATAAAGACTGACTACAACAACGATGAGACACAATAAAAAATTCAACCATCTCAGCCGCAAGAAAGCCCATCGCGAGTCACTGCTCTCCAACATGACAGTTTCGCTGATCATGCACAAGCGCATCTTCACCACCCTCGCAAAGGCTAAGGCTCTGCGCGTTTACGCCGAGCCCCTCATCAACCGCGCCAAGGAAGACAGCATGGCCAACCGCCGCCTCGTCTTCTCGTACCTCCAGAGCAAGGAAGCCATCAAGGAACTCTTCGGTGACGTCGCAACAAAGATTGCCGACCGTCCCGGCGGCTACACCCGCATCCTCAAGACCGGCAACCGCCTCGGCGACAACGCCAAGACCTGCTTCATCGAGCTCGTCGACTACAACGAGGCCATGCTGAAGGACAAGGGCGGCAAGGCCGTCAAGAAGACCCGCCGCAGCCGCCGCAAGGCTGCCGCTCCCGCCGCAGAGGCCCCCGCTGCCGAGGCTCCCGCAGCTGAAACTCCCGCAGCAGAGTAATTCCATCGCTGACGCAAAAAAAACCGACAGACTCCATTCTGGGTCTGCCGGTTTTTTGCGTTTTGGCCCTTTCAACGCCGGTTTTTATCCTTTTTTGTTCGGCGGATTGGCCTTTTTAACCTTCGTTATGGTCACAAAAACGACATTTTGCCATTATTAAAACTATTTCAGCGGAAATAACGAAAAAATTCGCTATATTTGCACTCGAAAAACGGAGACGAAAAATCGCTCTCCAAACTTGCAGAGAGATAACAGCCTTCCCCCATAACCGACAACACAAACTAACTCAATATCAACATTCAAATAGCTCAGATTATGAAAATTGAGAAAATCATCGGCCGCGAAGTCCTCGACAGCCGCGGCAACCCCACCGTAGAAGTTGACGTATACCTCGAAAGCGGCGCCTTCGGCCGCGCTTCAGTTCCCTCGGGAGCCAGCACCGGCGAAAACGAAGCCCTCGAGCTCCGTGACGGCGACCCCAAGCGCTACATGGGCAAAGGCGTCCTCAAAGCCGTAGCCAATGTCAACGGCCCTATCGCCGAGGCACTCATCGGCATGAACGCCCTCGAGCAGATCAAGATTGACGAGGCCATGCTTGCCCTCGACGGCACTCCCACAAAGAGCAAACTCGGCGCCAACGCCATCCTCGGCGTATCCCTCGCCGTCGCCAAGGCCGCTGCCAACTACCTCGACCTGCCCCTCTACAGATATATCGGCGGCTGCAACACCTACGTGCTGCCCGTGCCCATGATGAACATCATCAACGGCGGCGCTCACTCCGACGCCCCCATCTGCTTCCAGGAGTTCATGATCCGTCCCATCGGCGCCACCTCGTTCCACGAGGGCATCCGCATGGGCACCGAGGTCTTCCACAACCTCAAGAAAGTGCTCCACGCCCGCGGCCTCTCCACTGCCGTAGGTGACGAAGGCGGTTTCGCTCCCGCCCTCGACGGCACCGAGGACGCCCTCGACTGCATCATCAAGGCTATCGAGAAAGCCGGATACATCCCCGGCAAGGACGTCACAATCGGCCTCGACTGCGCTTCTTCCGAGTTCTATGAGGACGGCAAGTACCACTACAGCCACCTCAACAACGGCGCAGCCAAGGAGCCCAACGGCAAGACCTACACCCGCGAGGAGCAGGCACAGTTCCTCAAGAGCCTCGTCGAGAAATACCCCATCGACTCAATCGAAGACGGCATGGCCGAGAACGACTGGGAAGGCTGGAAGATTCTCACCGACCTTATCGGCGACCGCTGCCAGCTCGTAGGCGACGACCTCTTCGTCACCAACGTCAAGTACCTCCAGCGCGGTATCAACGAGGGTTGCGCCAACTCCATCCTCGTCAAGGTCAACCAGATTGGCTCGCTCACCGAGACCCTCCGCGCCGTCGAGCTCGCTCAGCGCAACGGTTACACCGCAGTCATCTCGCACCGCTCGGGCGAAACCGAGGATGCCACCATCGCTGACATCGCCGTTGCTACCAACGCCGGCCAGATCAAGACCGGTTCGGCAAGCCGCTCCGACCGTATGGCCAAGTACAACCAGCTCCTCCGTATCGAGGAAGAGCTCGGTGCCGCCGCCCGGTACGGCTATGGCAAAAAGACCAAAATGCCCCAGGACTAATCTCCTGACAGCACATAACCTGTAACCCGAAGCGGGCCGCCTCCACACGGAAGCGGCCCGCTTTGTCATCAGGTGATTTTGATCTCGGTGATTTTAAAGTTCCCGCAGCCTTAAGATGCGGATGCCTGTGAACTGCCGGTTGCGGCGCAGGAAATCGCCCAGAGGCTCGTCGCTGGCGGCAACCTTGCCCAGCGAGCTCGACGCGTGCAGCAGGTAAGGAACGTTGTCCTTGAAAATCACGATGCCCATGTGTGTCACGTCAAGGTTCTTGAGGTTCGTGGTCAGCGCCACCAGGTCGCCCTCGTGCAGAAATACCGCCGTAGCCTTGCGTTTCACCACCGAAGCGGGGATGTACGTATACTTGTGATTGCGGTAGCCCTGCTCGATGCTCTTGATGCGTTCGAAATTCAGCGAGTCAGCCAGGGCGGGGTAGCGGTCGCGGTTCGTGCTCATGAAATCGATTGACCTCACCACGCTGCGTACGCCGTCCACCACGTTTGTCAGTTCGCGGAAGTTTCCACGGTAGCTGTTGTCCACAATCCAGTCGCTGATATAGTGCAGGCGCGACGGATAGCCGTTGATTTCGCCGTTGCGGTAGCGCACGTTCTCAAGTCGCGCCAGAAAGTCGCGCCACGACGAACGGTTCTCCGACGCCGTCAGTGCCAGAGCGGCCACCGTCTCCACAAAAGTCGTGCAGTCCAGTTCGTCCAGGTTCACGCGCAGCTTTTCCTCCGCGCCCTCAAGCGTGTGCGCGACGTATGGCGTGCCGATAAATCCGCGCCCAATCGCCGACACGTATTCGCCGGTCGAGCCATAGTGCCCGGCGATGGCTTCGGTCAGTATCTCGTTGATGCGCACCGTGTCCGCACTCTCGTTGTGGAACTCCACATCCGCCGGATGATATGCCCATGCCATTGCCGGCAGCAGCCCAATGGCCGCCGCCGCAAAACTCTTTATAAAAGGAAATCTGAAAATATGCATTGTTTCGGAATTTAAGGTTCAGCACGGCTTTAAATTTTTAAAGACCGTTTCAACTTGCAAAAATAACAAAATCTCTTCACATAAACCGTGTCGCCGTCCCATCGTGCCACATTTGACTCTATTTTGGCCAAAAAGGAGAAAAGACAAAATAATACAGCTTTTTCTGTCCCTTTCCACAACATTTTGTTCAAGTTTTTGAGCTTCAGCTCAAAACAACTTTCTTTCGTCAGGTTACAAACCGTCTCGACGAAAAAGTTTACTTTTGCGATGTTAATTTTTGTTAATTCTTTCAGAAATATTTGGCCATGTCAAAAACCCGCCGTACCTTTGCAAACGCGTTCGGCTCCAAAGAGCACGGCGCAAAAGAGAGCACATTGAAAGAATTACAATAGAGACAAGAGTAGTACAAGAGCAAAAAGCG
>JBJFEE010000017.1:0-30372 GCA_051890455.1 Muribaculaceae bacterium | reverse complement strand
CCGCCGAATGCCCCAAGAACGTCCCCCTGAGCAACATCGCCCGCCTCAACCGCGAGTACCTCTGCGCCAAGTTCGCCGAATAAGGCGCACCCACCCATAGCCCCTGCGGCCGCCTCCCCCCTCACCGGGGAAGCGGCCGCAGGCCTGTTTTAGGGGGCAATGGTATCATTGTGGCCGTGAATATGAGGCGTTCGGGTGGTTTTTAGGCCGCGGGGGTGAGGGGTTTGTGAAAATATTTGTAATTTTGTGGTGTTGACGGGCTTCGGGCCCTTTTTTCGAACTCTGAAAAACTTTTGACAATGAAAATAGCTATAGTTGGTGTCAGCGGCAGTGTGGGGCAGGAGTTCCTGCGCGTCATCGAGAGCCGCGGTTTCCATTTTGACGAGCTGGTGCTTTTCGGCTCGGAGCGCTCGGCAGGCCGCACGCAGCATTTCATGGGCAAGGACTACACGATACAGCTGCTCAGGCATGAGCCGGCCGACTTTGACGGCGTGGACATCGCCTTTGTCAGCGCCGGTGCCGGTGTCTCGCGCGAATATGCCGACGACATCACCGCCCGCGGCGCCCTGATGATAGACAACTCAAGCGCCTTCCGCATGTTACCCGACGTACCTCTGGTCGTCCCGGAGGTCAACGCCGCCGACGCCCTCGACGCCCCGCGCCGCATCATCGCCAATCCCAACTGCACGACGATACAGATGGTGGTGGCCCTGCGTCCGATAATGGAGCTGTCGCCTGTCCGCCGCGTCCATGTGGCCACCTACCAGGCCGCCAGCGGCGCCGGAGCCTCGGCCATGGACGAGCTGGAGACTCAGCACCGCGAGATTGTCGAGGGCAAGGAGCCCACGGTGAAGAAATTCCAGCACCAGCTGGCTTACAACGTCATCCCCCACATCGACGTCTTCACCGACAACGGCTACACCAAGGAGGAGATGAAGATGAACCTCGAGACCAAGAAGATAATGCACGCTCCCGACCTCGAGGTCAGCGCCACCTGCGTGCGCGTGCCCGTCATGCGCGCCCATTCCGAGGCCCTGTGGGTGGAGACCCGCGACCCGCTGACCCTCGAGGACGTGCGCGAGGCCTTCCGCAAGGCCGAGAACGTCGTCCTCCTCGACAACCCCGACGAAAACGTCTACCCCATGCCACTCGACCTGGCCGGGGAGGACCCCGTATACGTAGGCCGCCTGCGCCACGACCTCACCAATCCCGCCGGCATCTCCTTCTGGACCGTCAGCGACCAGATCCGCAAAGGTGCGGCCCTCAACGCCGTCCAGATAGCCGAGTACGTCATCGCCCGCCGCAAGAAAGGTTAATCCGGGCTGTGTGTCAAAATGTGTGATTTTAATAATGTAGGGACATCGCTTTGCGATGTTAAGCCTGAAAAACAGCAGTCCGGCCCAACATGCCAAAGGCATGTCCCTACATTCAGGCTGTTTTGACACACCCTCCAATTATGCATTCTTCATTCTAAATTCTACATTCTTATGATCCTCCTCACCACCCCGCTTGTCACTAAGCCGGTGCAGATTTTCTTCATCGTGCTGGCTGTCATCCTGCTTGCGCCGGTGGTGTTCAACAGGCTCAAGATTCCGCACCTCATCGGCCTCATCCTGGCCGGTCTGGTGATAGGCCCCTATGGTTTCGGCATCGTGGCCAGCGACAGCAGTTTCGTCGTCTTCGGGCAGGTGGGACTGCTCTACCTGATGTTCCTGGCCGGACTCGAAATTGACATGTTCAACCTCCGGCTCAACCTTAGCCGCGGCCTGTGGTTCGGAGCGATGACCCTCCTCATCCCGCTTGTCCTCGGCGTGGCTTCCAGCCTGTGGCTGCTGCACCTCGACTGGCTGACCTCGCTGCTTTTAGGCGCCATGTACGCCTCGCACACCCTGCTGGCATACCCCGTGGTGACGCGCTACGGCATCGCCAAGGCCCGGCCCGTGCTCATCGCCGTCGTCGGCACCATCATCGCCGTTATCGGTGCCCTGCTGGTGATGGCGCTGGTGGTCAACGCCCACCGCTACGGCATGGACAGCTATTTCGGGCTACTGCGCCTCATCGTCGGCCTCTTTATCTTCGTTGTGGCCGTGCTGTGGCTGTATCCGCGCATAACGCGCTGGTTCTTCAACAAATACTCCGACAAGGTCACCCAGTACGTCTATGTGATGACCATGGTCTTCCTTGCCGCTTCGGTGTCGCAGCTGATAGGCCTCGAGCCCGTCCTCGGCGCCTTCCTCGCCGGACTCGTCCTCAACCGCTACGTGCCCGCCTCGTCGCCGCTGATGGGGTCGATTGAGTTTGTCGGTAACGCCCTGTTCATCCCGTATTTCCTGATTTCGGTGGGCATGATGATCAACCTGCGCGTCATCTTCAATCCCGAGACGCTTGTCGTGGCTGCCGTGATGCTCACCGTCGCCATAGTCAGCAAATGGATTCCCGCACGTATCGCGGCCAGGGTGGGCAGGATGAGCGGCGCCGACGAGGGCGTGATGTTCGGCCTGACCGCCGCGCACACCGCCGTGGCCCTCGCCGTCGTCACCCTCGGACACGAGATGGGACTGCTTGACCAGCGTGTCCTCAACGCCACCATCGTCGTCATCCTCATCACCTGTGCCCTGGCGCCCGTCATCACCAACATCAACGCTCCGCGCGTGAAGATGGCAATGATACACAAGGCCGAGGAGACGCGCGACCCGCACCGCCTCACCGCCCGCAACCGCATCAACAACACCCTCGTCCCTTGTGCCAACGTGCGCAGCGCCGAGGAGCTGACCGAGCTGGCCGTGCTGATGCGCAACCTCGTGGGACACAGCTCGCTGTATGCCCTGCACGTGCGCAACGAGAACACGCCGCTGGCACGCTCGCGCAGTCGCGAGACACTACAGGCCGCAAGCCGCGTGGCCCAGGCCGCCGACACGCCGGTGACCTGCCTCGAGCGGTACGACATCAACGTCGCCACCGGCATCCTCAACGTCATCGAGGAGCGCGACATCACCGAGGTCATCCTGGGCCTCCACCGCCGCCTGTCGTTCATCGACTCGTTCCTCGGCGCAAAGGTGGAGCAGCTGCTCAAATCCACCAACAAGATGATGCTTATCTCGCGTCTGCTGGGCAACCTCAGCACCACGGCCCGCATCGTCGTGTATGTGCCGGCAAAGGCCGAGTACGAGAGCGGCTTCTCGCGCTGGGTGCGCGCCGTGGCGCGACTGACGACGCAGCTGGGCTGCCGTGTGATTTTCTGCTGTACCGACTCGGTGCAGCCCCTCATCCGCGGCGTGCTGTACCAGGAGAACTACGACGTGCGGTGCGAGTTCTATCCCTGCGAGAGCTGGGACGACTTCATCACCCTCTCGCCCCGCGTGCGCGACGACGACCTGCTGTTCGTTATTTCGGCGCGCCCGGCCACGGTGTCGTACAGCGCCGACATGGCCGAGATGCCTACCTTCCTGCAGCGCTATTTCACCTCCAACAGCATCGTGGTAATCTATCCCGAGCAGTTCGGCGAGAACACCGTGCCGCTGATGTCCTTCTCCGACCCGCTGTCGAGCGACCTCGCCACCGGCGCCTCGCCGCTGTGGCAGCGCGTCAAGAACGCCGTCTCGCGCCGCCTGAGACCGTGAAGTTAGTGAGGGTGTGTCAAAATAGCCTGAATGTAGGGACATGCCTTTGGCATGTTGGACCAATATGCTGTCTTTCAGGCTTAACATCGCAAAGCGATGTCCCTACATCATTAAAATCACACATTTTGACACACCGCCGGGGGAGGGATAACGGTTTTAGCCGGCGTTTATCGCCTGTGTGCAAAAAGGCTTGACAAGGGTGCCGGGGTGCCTTATCTTTGCAGTGCCGTTTCCGTTTCGGAGGCGGCGCTAACCGTTTAAACCCTTTATCAACTATGGAAAAACTGAAGAAATCGGTGCGGAACATCACCGAAATTGTCGTGCACTGCACGGCTACCCCTGCCGGACGCGACGTCACCGTCGCTGACGTCGACCGCTGGCACCGTCAGCGCGGGTTTGCCGGCATCGGCTACCACTACCTCATCGCCTTGGACGGCACGGTCTATGCCGGGCGCGACGTGGATGTTGCCGGAGCGCATTGCCGCGGCCACAACCGCAGCAGCATCGGCGTATGCTATGTCGGTGGCCTTGATGTCGCCCGACAGCCTGCCGACACGCGCACACAGGCTCAGCACAGGGCCCTGCGGGGCCTGCTTGTCGCCCTTAAACGGCTCTATCCCGACGCCGTCATACGCGGCCACCGCGACTTCGCCGCCAAGGCCTGTCCTTGTTTCGACGTCACCACCGAATACGCCGGCCTATGAAACGTCTTGTAACCATCATTGCATCAGTATGCCTGTTGGCGGTGTCGTGCCGCACAACGCACAAGGCCGAGTACCTGACAAGCCGGTTGCAGGTCGACTCGTCGGCCACCGTCACCACCGCCATCGCCTCCGGGGAGGTGGCGGCAGAGATACGCATCGATTCGGTGATATTGTGCCGCGACACCGCCGGAGTAGTCACCGTCAGCGCCCGTGGCATAAGGAAGCGCCGTTTTGAGCGCAATACCGCCCGGGTCACGGACAGCCGCGATACGGTGAGCCGCCGTATTGCCGCCGAAAGCCGGAGCGAAGCGCAAGCCCGTCCCTCGATGCCCGGTCTTCCCTTGACAGAAATAGCTTTTTTGATAGCCTGTATTTTATTAATTGTGATACTCAAATGGAAACGCAGATAAACCTTTTCAAGCCTCTTGTGACGGCACTTGCCACGGCCTTGGCCGCCGTTGTCCGTCCCGCCCTCCCCGCCGTCGCCCTCTGCACGGCAATGATAGCCATCGACACCTTCACCGCCTGGCGACTGAGTTGCCGCGTGCGTCGGAAGCATCCCGAGGCGCCCGGCCAGCCCGGACGCATACACAGCCGACGTCTTGGCCGCGCCCTGGTGAGTCTGGGCAAGGTGTACGTGCTTTTGCTTGTTTCGGCGGCAATAGACGTGGTGCTTACTCCCGCCACCAGTGTTCTGCAGCTCAGTGCCGGAGCCGTAACAGCCTGGCAGGCCGTTTCTATACTCGAAAACGAGTCGTCGTGTACCGAAGCGCGATGGCCCTCTTGGCTCAAGCGCTACCTTGCCGACAAAGTAGGCCGTCATCTGCATTAGCCTTGTTGTAGGCAGACCGATGAATTTAATAGACGAATTTAAATACCGCAAATACATGGGCGAATTCTTCAGCATCATGGGCCTGATGATGATTTCGCTTGTTCCGGCCTTTATGTTTATGGTTGTTCCCGGTATCATCATCTCGATAGGCTGGAGCCTGGCTATCTGCCTGATGATTGACAAGGAGCTCAATCCCGCCGAGGCCATGACAATATCAACCAAGTGCACGTACGGTCACAAATGGTCAATCTTCGGTGCGGCAGTCCTAGTGGCCATATGCTGGCTGGTGGCATTCTTTGTTCTCAGCTACATCGTCGGACTTATCAATGTAGCCTTCATCACCTTCCTTGTGATGTTTGCTCTGATAGCGGTGCTGCTCTCGCTCAACATCTGCTTCACCGGCGTGGTTTACCGTTACCTCGGCGGCGACAACGCCACCGCATAACCCCGCATGCCCGGTCTCAGGACCTGACATCTCACCCGCACAGACAAAACCGAAAGAAGCTGTGTCAAAATAGCCTAAATGTAGGGACATGCCTTTGGCATGTTTATCCAAACCGTTGGTTTTCAGGCTTAACATCGCAAAGCGATGTCCCTACATCATTAAATTCCCGCAATTTGACACACCCTCCTTCGGTTTTGTCGTATCAAAAAAATGGTGTACCTTTGTATAGCCACCGGGCTCGTTAAGGCATTTTACAGGCCGGAGACCTGAAGATGGGGTGTCTGTAAGCCCGGAAATGTTATGACTGAAAAACAGCCTTGATATCGGCCGAAGGATGCCGGCAACTCGCGGGAGCCGGTAAACAAACACGAATAACAATAGATGGACATGAAGAAATTGTTGATAATCCAGGAGTCGTTGAATGGCGGGGGAGCCGAAAAGGTCCTGTGCAACATTCTTAAGTCCTTGAATCGCAATAAGTACAAGATAACGCTCGTTGTACTTTACGGACGTGGCATTTACCTGAATTCGCTCCCTGACGACATCGAGGTAAAAGTGATTATCGACAACCGGCTGTCGCTGGTCAACAAACTGTTGTACCGTTATGATCCATTGCGTTATTCCCTTCTGGAGTACAAAGTAAGAAAGGCTCTTAAAAACAGCCATTTCGATACGGCTGTCTCTTTCCTTGAAGGCATTTCAGCCGTATTGCACAGCCGTATTCTGGACTATGCCGATACCAATATCGGCTGGGTACACACTGACATGTTGCGCAATCACTGGTGCACAAGATACTGCACGCTGAAACAGGAACAGAAGGCCTATCTGTCTTTTGACAAGGTGGCATTTGTGTCGCGGGAATGCATGGTTTCGCTGAATAAACTCTTCAAGGTCAGCGGAGAACAGATAGTGATGATGAATCCGGTAGATACCGGCGTGATATTGAAGCAGTCGGAGGAGTGCCACGTGCCGGCCAATAGATTTACGATTGTCAATGTAGGGCGTTATGTGAACGAGAAACGTCATGACCGACTGATTGACGCAGCAAAAATATTGTCGGACAAGGGACTTGATTTCGAGCTGTGGATACTGGGCGCGGGGTGCCTGGAAAAGGAAATTGAATCGAAGATTGCCGGGCTGGATCTGAATGATAAAATCAAGTTGATAGGATTCAAGCCCAACCCATATCCGTATATAAAATCGGCAGATGTCTTCTGTTTAAGCTCCGACACGGAAGGTTATCCGACCGTAGTGTCCGAGGCCCTTATACTCGGTGTGCCGGTGGTTACCACGCCGGTGTCCGGAGTGAGCGACCAGCTGAAAGAGGGCGGGGGAGTGATTGCAGACTTCACAGCTGAATCACTGGCCAAAGAACTGGAGCGGCTGATGACGGACTCCAAAGCTTACGAGGCATTAAAGGCGCAAGTGCCTGAGGCTGCCAGAAAATTCGATTTCGATGTTCAGATGCAGAACTTCGAGGCTATATTGTAAGAGATGTCAATAATAAGAACATCCGGTCCAAAGCGACAGGCAGCAAAGAAACATGGCAAATAACCGAAGGATAGCAAAAAACTCCCTGTACCTGGCGGTCAGAATGTTGATCACGCTAAGCATCTCTCTTTATACAAGTAGAGTAGTGCTTCAGCAGCTGGGTGTGACGGACTTCGGCGTCTATAGCGTTGTGGCCGGGCTGTCTGTGATAGTCGCGTTTATAACGTCATCGCTGACGGCAGCGATACAGCGTTACATGAATGTCGAGATAGGGCAGACCGGAGGGCAGGGTATGCAGAAGATATTTGCCGCCTGCTGTTTGTGCGCCCTGATATGCATGATATTCATACTGGCATTTGCCGAGAGCGTCGGCCTTTGGTTTCTGGACAACAAACTGTCCATTCCGCCGGGCAGGATGACGGATGCCAGGATAGTTTTCCAGATGTCGCTGGTGATTGTCATGATAGAGGTGTTCAGAGTGCCGTACAATGCCATGATCACAGCGTACGAAAGGATGCAGTTTTATGCTTACAACTCGATTGTGGAAGCGGCATTGAAACTGACAGTGGTGATTTTGCTGTCGGTAGTTGGAGGGAACAAGCTGCTGGTTTACATGTGGCTGCTCATCGCTGTATCGCTGACGATTACCGCATCGTATGTACTGTATTGCAGATACACCATCAGGCATGTGCGTTACTCGCTGAACAGCAGCTGGGGAAGGGTTGTGGAGATAAGCCGGTTTGCCGGGCTGAACATGATGACCTCGGTTTCGGATGTCGCATATCAGCAGGGCTCGTCGATGATACTCAACATCTTTTTCGGCGTGGCCTACAATGCCACAATGGGAATTGTGAGCCAGATCAAAACGGCAGTCTTTGCGTTTTCGGGCAGTGTGCAGCTTGCTGCCAACCCTCAGATAGTACAGCTGTTTACATCCGGGAGGCACGACGAGTACAAGCGGCTGTTCATGCTCACATCCCGTATATCATTCTTTTTGGTCCTGTTCATCGGCCTGCCGATAATAATAAATACCGATTTCATACTCAATCTGTGGCTTGCCAAAATTCCACCTTCAGCAGTAATATTTGCAAGACTGATGATTCTTTTTTGTATTATGGATTCACTGACCGGACCGATGTGGGTGTCGATGCAGGCATACGGGCGCATAGCGGCTTACCAGATTGTGATCAGTTCCGTATGGCTGCTGTGTCTTCCCCTCACGTATGCTCTTTTTAAGGCCGGAGCACCCTCGTACGCAGTGCTGTGTGCCATGATAGCGGTTGACATAATGACACTGACCGTGCGGATGTGGTTTAACCGCAGATACTGTAAAGTCACATTCACCGAGTATTTTAAAAATGTTCTTGTGCGCATAGCCGCCGTATCTGCCGCCGCTTTTATGATGACATATTTTTCAGCCATGATTTCGGACAATCCGGTCGTACGATTTTTCATAAGTTCGGCAGTATCATGCATCACAATTTCGTTGTTGGTATACTTCTGGGGCATGCTGCCCTCCGAACGCGCCACCATATTGTCCAAACTGAGGTCCCGTTTCCTCCACGGATAGTCACGAACCTCGCTGATATTGAAAAACGCCTGCAAATCATCGACTTGCAGGCGTTTTGCCCTAAAAGGGTCGGGGTGAGAAGACTCGAACTTCCGACCTCCACGTCCCGAACGTGGCGCGCTGCCAACTGTGCTACACCCCGAGGTGATTGAAATGACGGGCCGGGATGATGGGCACGTCCTTCAGTCGGCGAGCGCAAAGGTAGTAATTTTTTTTGGTTTGGGCAATGTTATAGTTCAAAAATGCTTATCTTTGCAATTAGAAAGGTATCCTTGGCCGACTTCCCGCAGGCTCTGGGTATACCTTTGATTTACTGAATTACCCCACGTTTTACCCGAAATTCCGCGTTGGCGATATTCGCCGACGACCGATGATACCGAAATTATGGAAAAGCTGCTGCCGCCTCCGCGCCTTGCCATTGTTATTCCGTGCTATAATGAGGAAGAAGCCCTCCCGCTGTCGTTGCCTGTGCTGCTGAAGTTGCTCGACGACTGTGTCGCCGCAGGCGATATCACGCCTGACTCGTACATCCTGTGCAGTAACGACGGCAGCCGCGACCGCACGTGGGCGCTGCTCGAGGAGTGGCACCTGGCCGACCCGCGTGTGCGCGCCATCTCGCTGGCCCACAACCGCGGACACCAGTATGCGCTGCTGGCGGGGCTGATGACGGCGATGGACAACTGCGACGCTGCCGTGAGCATCGACGCCGACCTCCAGGATGACCCGCAGGCCATCGTGGAGATGGTGCGCAAATACCGCCAGGGCAAGGAAATTGTCTACGGTGTGCGCTCGTCGCGCAAGACCGACACGATGTTCAAGCGCTCCACCGCCCACGCCTTCTATTCGTTCCAGAAAAAGATGGGTCTGGAGACCGTCTACGACCATGCCGACTACCGCCTGATGTCGAACCGTGCCCTGCATCTGCTGTCCGAATACCGCGAGAGCAATATGTTCCTGCGCGGAATAGTGCCTCAGATTGGCCTCGACAACGATGTCGTGTACTATGAGCGCGCCTGCCGTGTTGCCGGCGAGTCGAAATATCCCCTGCGCAAGATGCTGGCGCTGTCCGTCGACGGCATAACGTCGTTCTCGGCTCAGCCCATGCGCTGGATATTCTTTACCGGCCTGATTATCCTGCTGTTAACCCTCGCCGTCACTGTGTACGTCGTAATTGCCCGCTATTTCACCGACCATGTCAGCCCCGGCTGGGCGTCGATAATGCTGTCAATCTGGGGACTGGGAAGCCTTATCCTCATCGCCATCGGCATCACCGGCGAATACATCGGCAAGATTTTCAACGAAGTAAAAGGCCGTCCCCGCTACGCCATCCGTGACCGCCTCTGGGACTGATTACAACAGGTTGAAATATCACAAGTCCTTATCAATGAGCAAAAAGCTGTCAGTAGTCATACCGGTATACAATGTCGAGAAGTACCTCGGCGAGTGTGTGGCGTCTGTGCAGGCTCAGCAATATAAGGACTACGAGATAATTCTTGTCGATGACGGTTCGAAAGACAGCAGCGGCGCAATTTGCGACTGGCTCGCAGCCTACGACTCCGGCCGAATCCGCGTAATCCACAAGGCAAACGCCGGTCTCGGCATGGCCCGCAACACCGGCATCGAGGCAGCCACTGGCGACTATATCACCTTCCTGGACTCGGACGATACCATTCACCCCGAGGCCTACCGTGCGTGCATCGAGGCGCTTGAGAAGAACCACGCCGACCAGGCCCGCTTCCTCGACCACCATATAACGGACGGCGAACCGGCTGACGGCGGCGACATATCGCGCGAGCCCCTTGTTTTCCGTGGCTCCGAGGCGATACGGCATATCGCCAAGGTGCTCTTCGGACGGCCTTACACCGATGACAACGGCTTTGACCTCGGAGGAAGCGCCTGCATGGCCGTTTACCGCCTCGATATCATCCGCGACAACAGGCTGCGCTTTTATAGCGAGCGAGAGCTCGTCAGCGAGGATTTTCTTTTCAACTACGACTACTGCATGGCTTCAGAAAGCGTCGTATGGCTCCCGCGCGAATACTACAACTACCGGGTTGTCTCCGGCAGCCTCACCCACAGCAACCATCTGGGAAAGATGGAGCGCGTGGAGAAATACTGCCGCTTCATCACCGATATGCTGCGCCGTGACGGCTTCGGCGCGCAAGGCGACCGTTACGTCCAGGCATATTGCATATTGATGCTGCGGGTATGCGCTAAGTACGTACTTACGGACCCCGCTGTTTCGAAAGCTGAAAAGCGCGCATGGTTCGACCGCCACGTCCGGGGCGGATATTTCAGCGAACACTGCAGGGACTATCCTCAGGAAAACATGTCCCGGGCACAAAAACTCATGCACAGGGCTTTATGCGGCGGCCACTATCACCCGGTACGGCTGCTTGCCTGCGCCATGCTCCACCTCAAAGGCTGACTGTTAAAAACATCGCCTCTTAGCGGCGGCGGAAGATGGTCGAGTACATGCGGTCGGCAAAGCGCTCCATGCCGCAGTGGAAGAGGAAGAGGCCGACATTGAGGAGGACGGCGAAGACGATGGTGGCGAGGGCACCGTAGCCCAGGGCGGCAAGGCCGTGTCGGGCGGAGACACTGGAGGAGTCGCCGAAGATGAAGAGGGTGATGGCTCCGGCGGCGACAGCGACGGCGAGGTTGCGGGCGTAGATGCCGATATAGTGCCGTATCGAGATGCGGAAGCCTCGTAGGTAAAGATAGTAGGGTTTCCAGCAGATTACCATCAGGAACAGGCTGATGACCACGCCGACGAGGATGCCGTTGAGCCCCCAGTAGTAGCCCAGCCATATCGACAGGCCGATGTTGAGGGCGGCCTCGACAATCGGGGCGAAGATGTCGCCGTAGATGCCGTAGGCGCCGATGAACGACTCGACGATGTAGCGGGTGAGGTATACGTACAGCATCATGCATATCAGTACTAACGTGGTGTGTCCCAGGAGGTACTGCGGACCAATCCACAGCTCGATAAACGGCTGCGTCATCATGTAGGCGCCGAAGGTCAGCACCGCGCTAATCATGAAGCGCACGCAGAAAATCTCGCGGAAGACCTCGAGGATGTGTTTGAGGCCGCTCGACGCCACAAGGTTGCCGACGCCGCCGTCCATGTCGTTGAAGACGGCGCGGAGCAGGGCGCACAGACCATTGACGATGATGAGGTAGTTGCCGTATATGGCCACCAGGGCCAGGTCGATGTAGGCGTAGATGATGAGCGGACTTGTCTGTGCCAGGATAACGCCGGCGACGCGTCCCCAGAGCAGCTGTTTGATTTTGATGTAGACGGTGCGGTAGCGGCGGCGCAGCTCTCGCGTGATGGCAACACGGCGCAGATAGGGATAGCTGCGGCGTACCGTCAGGCTGATAGTGATTGCCGAAAGACCGGCGAAGCCTGCCTCAAGGGCCGCCCAGCATACAAATCCGTTGTCAAGCCATTTCACCGCCGCCATCTGGCAGGCTACCTTGATGAGCATGGGCAGGCGGTAGGCGAACTGAATTTTGTAATTCTGCTGGTCGGCAGCCAGGATAACCTGCTTGTACGTATACCAGTAGCTTATCAGCGCCGCAGTCAGCAGTGCGCCGTACGAGACGTAGGCATACCACAGCGGCAGCGTCATCTTGCTGAAAATCTGCGGGAAGAAGCACATCAGAACCGCCGAGCCCGCGATGACGAAGATGGCGACGCGGAGGTAGAAGTGACGAGGGTGTGTCAAATTGCGGGAATTTAATGATGTAGGGACATCGCTTTGCGATGTTAAGCCTGAAAACCAACGGTTTGGATAAACATGCCAAAGGCATGTCCCTACATTTAGGCTATTTTGACACAGCCTCCCTGATGGTCTTTGGCGAACAGAGGCCGGTATAGCGCAAAGGCGATGGCGGCGCCGATGCTCATCTCGGCGATGTTGAGGAACTGCAGAAGGCTCTGCGCCGTGGTGTTGAGGCCCAGCACATCCTCGCCGAGATGGTCGAGGAAGATTTTGCGCGAAAAAAACTCGAGCACCAGCGCCACCAGATAGAAAATCATGGCGACGGAGCTGTTGCGCAAGCTTTTGTATGTCCGGCTTTGTGCTGATGGCATGACTGGCTGAAGGTTTGAGGGCCTTTAGTGGCTTTAAGGTCTTCAGGGACTTTAACGACCTTAAAGACTTTAACGACCTTAAGGACCTTGGATTCTTAGCGCCCGATGTTGCCCATTCGCAGGTTGTTGCCGCCCAGGCGGTTGTTGTTACGGTTGTTGCGGTCGTAGCGGTTGTTGCCGTTTCGGCCGCCCGTTAGGTTGTTGGTGCGGGTCGGGTCGATGGGCTCGCCCCACTCGTCCAGCTCGACGTCCTCGTCGGGCAGCGGCTCCTCGCCTTTCTTGGGTTTGGGCTTGTTCTTACGTATCTTCATGGGCTTCTGGGCGTCGACGGGCAGCTCGTAGATATCCCACGAGTTTTCCACGTCCCAGTTGGCCTTGAGGTCAATCTTGCGGGGATAGTAATAGACTTCCTCGGGCTGGAGGGAGTCGATGACGCAGCCGGTAGTCCAGATGCCGTTGGAGTCGGCGTCAATCCACAGGCGGGCGTAGTAAGTGCCGGGGTTGACGTAGCGGAAGATGGCCTTGCCCTTCTCGGCGGAGACGACGCGCACGGGGTTGTCGGCCTCGCTGAGCAGCTCCACCATCATCGGCAGCGAGTCGGGGGTGATGTTGAGCACGAGGTTGGAATATTCCTCGAGCTCGCGCACCTTGAATTCCTGGCTGAAGTCCTTGTTGTGCAGCCCGTAGATGTTCTCCACGCCCAATGAGTCGACGCGGATGCGGTATTTATGCCCCGGACCGGTGTCGAAGTCGATGACAAGGCCCGTCAGCGGGTTGAGCGTGTCGGCGCGGACGGGAGAGTGGGGGACGGCGGTCCATATCGTGTCGACGAGCATCTCCAGATGGAAGGCGGCCGTGTCGGCGCGGGCTATGGGAGTGCTGGTGCCTAAGCGCAGAGGCTGGTAGACGTCGAAGTCGGATGGAGAGGTCATTGTCAGCGGCAGCAGTTCGATGGGCTTGGGCAGTGTGTCGGCCTCCTCGTCTTTCTTCTTCTTTTTCTTGTCCTTGTCGCGCCAGAAGAAGCGGAGGGTGTCGGTTTTCCAGACAATCCGGTCGAGCGTGTCGGTGTTGAGGTGGCGTACCGACAGCATCAGCGAGTCGGCGGCGATGAGCTCTGGGTCGTGCAGCCAGTAGGTCAGCGTGTCGTTGGTGGCGTTGTGCTGGAGGACGGCCATCTCGCTGAAGGAACGTCCCTGCGGACCTTTCACGACGGCAATCTCGGGCAGCGAGTCGGCGGGAGCGCCCATCTCCAGTGTTATCTTACGGCGCTCGGGACGCTTGTAGTCCTTGAGGTACTGCGACTTGTAGCCCTCATTGAACCATGTGAGCAGCAGGTCGTTGGGGTAATACGCCGTGCCGGGGCGCGTGGCCAGCGAGTCCGTACCGGCGGCGGTGCGGATGGTGTCGGTGACGGTGATGGCCTCCACCGAGGGCGTGGCGAGGTGCCCGAGGAAGGCGATGTCCTCGCTGCGGTCCCACTTGTTGTCGCGGTTGAGGTCGTTGATGGCATAAACGGCGTAGTTGCCGGCCTTGAGATTGCGCACGGTGAACTGGCCCAGCTGGTTGGTGCGGGCGATGCGCTCGAAGGGCAGGGTGGTGATGGCGGTGTCGGCGGGTTCGCGGTAGATGCCTACGGTCATCGCCTGCGCCGGCTCAAGCGTGCGGGCCTCGAGGACTATTCCCGACAGACGCAGCGTGTCGATGCTGTCGCCGGTGGAGAAGTCGAGGGCGAAGCCGTCGAGGACGTTGCCCTCGTTGAGGTCCTGGATGGCGTCGGCGAAGTCGATGGTATAGGTGGTGTTGGGCTTGAGGGTGTCGCGCAGCTCGACGGTGACGCGTCGGCCGAACGACCGTACCACCGGCGTTATCTTCTGAGTCGGCGACACGATGACCTTGTTGAAGGCGTCGTCGAGCTGGATGTTCTCGTCGAAAAATGCCTCGACGCGCTCGCCCTTGAAGTTGAGCGTGCCATGAGGCGGATTGCTGCGCACGTATGCCGGCGGGGTAACGTCACGCGCACCGCCCTGCGGACGGCCTATTGACGCGCACGACGCCACCACCCAGAGCGTCAGGGCACACGCCATGACGCCCCATATATCTCGTAAGGACGGTTTTTTCCACTTCATACCGCAAAGTTAATGAATTTTCGGAGAAAAAAGCGCTGCCGCGCCCCCGCTGTTGCTAAAGTGACCCAAAACGTGTACTTTTGTACAATCTTTCCAAGCATGGAAAGCTCTGAAGAAGACGATGACAGTAAAAGAGGTATATAATTTCCTGTGCTCGCGCGGACTGACGGTGCTGATGGCTCTGGTGACCGCGGCCAGCTGCGCCGTATGGCTTCAGCTGCTGCCACTGCCCGATCCGCCCTCGTTTTTCCGGGGCATCGTCTGTCCCAGCGCCAACCTGTGGTTCGCCGACCGGCTCGTGTCGATGGGCGTCAACCTGGTATGTGTGGCGGCGACGGCGCTGATGATGATGGCGCTCGACCGCACTTTCAGCCTGCTGCGGAGGCAGTCGACGCTTGACACGACCTACTTTCTGGCGATGTCCCTGTCGATGCCGTCGCTGCTGCTCAACTTCAACACCGGCTCGCTGCTGGCGATGACGGTGCTGGGATGCCTGTACCTGCTGTACACCACCTACGGCGACTCTGCGTCGACGAGCCGCGTCTTCCTGATTTTCCTGATACTGTCGGCGATGTCGATGACGCAATACTGCTACCTGGTCTACGTGCCGGTGTTTATCGTCGGCGTCATCCAGATGCGCATCTTCGGCGGGCGCACGCTGGTGGCCTGCCTGCTCGGGCTGGTGACACCGTGGTGGATTCTAGGTGCCGTGTCGCTGGTGGTGCCGGTACACGTCAGCTTCCCCGACCTGAGCACCTTCCTGACGGCGTTCTCGTTCACCTCCAATCTCGAACTCATTGTCACCGTGGCCTTTGTGGCCCTGCTACTGATAATAGGGTGGGTGGGCTGCATCCCGCAGATGCTGGCCTACAATGCCCATCGCCGCGCCTATAACGGCGTGCTGTCGCTGATTTCGCTGATGACGCTGTTGGCTGTGTTCTGCGACTTCGCCAACTTCATGGCCTACGTGCCGCTGCTGGCCGTCTGCGCCTCGCTGCATCTCGGCCGAATCTTCAGCCGCGGAGCCACCAAAGGCGGCAATATCGTCGCAACGGTGATTATCGTTTTATTTGTTCTGATTTTCCTATGCTATCCCGTCCGATTAATGTGGTTGTAGACAGCCATATCCCGTATTTAGAAGGCGTGCTCGAGCCTCTCGGTGACGTGCGCGTCCTCGCACCCGAAAAAATCACCGCCGAGGCTGTCGCCGACGCCGACATCCTGCTGATACGCACGCGCACAAAGGTCGGGCAGGCGCTGCTCGGCGACAATCCCCGCTGCAGCTTTGCGGGCACGTGTACGATTGGCCTCGACCACATCGACGCCGCCTACTGCCGCGAGCACGGCATCACCGCCGTTAACGCGCCGGGCTGCAACGCGCCGGCCGTCGCCCAGTACGTCTTCTCCGCCATCGCCAGGCTGATAAACCGTCCGGTCGACCAGTATGTGCTCGGCATCGTGGGCGTCGGCAACATTGGCAAACTGGTTCAGAAATGGGCCGAGGGCCTGGGCATGCGAGTCATGCTGTGCGACCCGCCCCGTCAGCGCGCCGAGGGCGGCGACGGCTGGTGCTCCCTCGACGACATCGCCCGCGAGGCCGATATCGTCACCTTCCACACCCCGCTGACCCGCGAGGGTGACGACGCCACCTTCCACCTCGCCGACAGCAAGTTCTTCAACAAGCTGCGTCGCGCTCCCGTCTTCATCAATGCCGCCCGCGGCCCCGTCACCGACAACAATGCCCTCAAAGAGGCGATTAAGAGGGGACAGGTCAGCCATGCCGTCATCGACGTCTGGGAAGGCGAGCCCAACATAGACAAGGAACTCCTCGACCTCGTCGCCATCGGCACACCCCATATCGCCGGCTACTCGTCATCCGGAAAAGTACGTGCGACGACAATGGTCCTCGACTCCCTCGCCCGTCACCTCGGCCCCGAGCTGATGCAGGAAACCTACGGCAGCGACCGTTTCACCGTCCCGGCTCCCGAGCCTCCCGCCATTCCCGCCATCGTGCGCCTCCCCCAGGTCGCCCGCTCCTACGACATCATGGTCGACGACGCCACCCTCCGTCGCGAGTACACCAACTTCGAAAACCTCCGCGACTACTATCCCCTCCGTCCCGAAGCCCCCGGCAAACCCAAAGTCGACTGACAGATGAAATTACATGCCATACAAAATGGCGGTGTGTCAAAATGTGTGATTTTAATGATGTAGGGACATCGCTTTGCGATGTTAAGCCTGAAAGACAGCATATTGGTCCAACATGCCAAAGGCATGTCCCTACATTCAGGCTATTTTGACACACCCTCTTTGGATTACAAGGTTAATGCTATTATTTTTGATAGCAAAATTATAGGGGTAGTATTTTCAAAAAGGGTCTGTAAACAGTGTCTTAATGATTGAGTTTTATTTTGGCGGAGAGGAGTTTGTGGCCGAGGCGGCAGTAGAGGCATTTGCGGGGCTCGCAGTAGGCGCGGCGGAGCTGGAGGACGGCCTGGGAGACGAAGGCGTCTTTGATTTCGAGGCCGCAGTTCTCGAAGAGGGCGGTTACGGAGTTTTTCTCTGGTTTCAGGGATTGCAGTAGCTCGACGGCCTCCTCGCACCGGCGGTCATTGCCGGTGTATTCGGCGTGGGCATATTTGAGCGGGATGATGGCGTTGATGCAGAGGAGTCTGATGCTGCCCTCGGCGAGGGCGGCGGCAGGGAATTTGCCGGGGACGCCAAAGGACTGATGCTCGCGCCAGTACTGCGGAATTGTGAAGGCAAAGAGCTCGTGCGCCTGCTCATAACTGCTGACGGAGAGCATCTCCGGACCGGGCGACCCGTGCGCGCAGATAAACGAGGCCAGCGTGACCACGCGCCGCAGGGGCGTGTTGGCGGGTCGTTGGCGCATGTTCCAGACCGGCGGGGTGTAGGGCGCTCCGGGCTCGCCGGCGCAGTTTAGGAGCTCGAGGTCTTCGGCAGTGCCGAATTTGTGGCTGTAGAAACGGAAATCGGTCAGCAGACGTGCTTCGTAGGCATCGCGGGGCGTCTCGCTGAGCAACCCGGCACGACCTATCAGCATGGCCTCGACGGCTGTCTGCGAGTCGGCATGTCGGCGTATGCGCTTCAGCGGCGTGGCACGGGCTACGCGCTCCATTGCGTCTGCATTGGAGCCGAAACCCATCGCGCGGGCAAGGGTGACGTAGGCGGCGGTGTTCCAGTCGCCGTGGGTGGCCCCGACGAGTTTCAATACGTCATCGGCCTTGCGCTGAAGCCGCTCGAAGGCCAGTGCCGTCAGCCAGTCGTGGAGGATAATCGCCGGCACTTCGGCAAGATGGCGCGCACAGGGTAGTTCGGATGACGGCGACTGCATGAAACTGCGGTATTCCCGTTCCAGCGCCTCATGGCAACGTATTGTCACCTGCGGAATTACCGAGCCGTCGCTGCGGCAGATCTCGCAGTCGTCGTAGGCCACGACGTGCAGAATGACGTTGTCGTAGGCCGCGTCCCCGTCATGGCCGTGGCGGTGCCAGTCCGATGCCCGGACGTGAATTTCTACATTTCCCGCCCACAGCTCGCCGCCGATGCGGACTGAGGCGTTGAAAAAGTCAGGTCCCGAGCCGCGGTTGAGCTGCCCCTGGTCGACCACCTCCACAGCAAGGCCGTCGGCTGTCCTCAGCGACAGCTCGGGCCACAGGCGGTAGCGCCATACATATTGCATCAGCTCTTCCATGCAGGGGGGTACGTAAAATACGGTTCAACTGCGACAAAATTAGTAAAAATTAAACCTTTAAAAAAGATAATTGTCTTTTATATGTACGTCGACAATTCAAAATCGGCGAAATTTATTACTTTTGCAAACAATAGGATAAGATATGCCACTGACAGCAAATAAAAACGACAATAAAGACCGGGCCGTTCCCGAGCTCGGCATCCCGCCCGTCGACAAACCCGAGGCCGAGGTTCCGGAGGTCAAACCGGCTCAGGCCGCGGCCGATGAAGCTCCCGCCGCTCAGCCGGAGGCCGTTCCCGCCGCACGTCCGGCAAAGAAATGGGCAGCAGTTATCAGCTTTGTGATAACCGTCCTGGCGTGGGTGGCCCTCCCTTTCAACGAGGTCGCCACGCTGGTGCTCGGTGTCGCAGGCCTCATCACCTCGATAATAGCCCTCCGTCAGCCCCGCGGAGCCTGGCGCAATCTCACCCTTGTGGCCATCGTCGCCGCAGCGGTGCTGTTGCTGGTGCTGGCGATTTTCTGGGGCGGGATACTGTTCGCTCTCGGGTCGCTGTAAATGCGGATGATTTTTGAATTCCAATGCCTTGGAGGCCGCGCCATGGCGCGACCCTACAGGCGGGAAACGGTAACTGAATTAGTATTAATAATCTAAATAATAAACCTATGAAAATTTTACGTTATCTCATCGCTGTTACCGTGATGGCCGTATTCGCCGTCGGCGCACAGGCTCAGACTGCCGCCGAGGTCGCTACCTCGGTCAAGAAAATGGAAAGTGCCACCGCTCCCTGCAACAAGGATCCCGAGGCTTTCAAGACCTTCATCCAGAAATTCAACACCGACCCCGACTTCCTTGCCGAGCGACTCAAAGTCTCCGATGCTCAGAAGGAAAAATTCGCCGACATCCTCACCCCCGGCAACTTCGAGGCCAAGAAACCCTTCGCCAAGGACGGCGACCAGTTCTACCAGTCGTGGGGCGAAATCCAGTACAACAAGGTGTATCTCGACTGCGGCTGGGTTGACTCGTACGTCACCCACACCTTCGAGTTCATCCGCGATGCCAAAGGCTACTGGACACTGGCCAAAGTCGTTGCCGACGAATAAAGCAACCCTTTAATACCCAATAGAATGAAAAAGTTTTTGGCATGCCTGCTGCTTGTCTTTGCAGGCAGCGTCATCGCCTCGGCGCAGACCGTCACCACTGCAGACAAAGCCTATAAGGCTGAAGTAGAGCAGATTCTCGAGGCTACCCATGTCAAAACCCTGCTCCAGTCGACACTCGCGAATACATGGTCAAGTATGAATGTTCCCATCACGGACATCAATGCGGCTGCCACAGGTGTTGTGAACGATATCTGGCCCGACCTGGTGAACATCTATACCGATGCTTACCATAAGTATCTGTCTATCGATGACCTGCATGCTTTAAACGCATTCTATTCCACACCGCAGGGGAAAAAGATAGCCTCCTCGCTTCAGGCCATCAATGACGAGAGCATGAAGGCGACGCAGACCCTCATGCCCAAGATAATGACATCCCTGTCAAAATACATGAATAATTAAGTCCCCCGCGGATTTACACGACAAAGGCCTGCCAGATAATCAGTTGACAGGCCTTTGTCGTATCTCGGCGTTTATTTAAGTAGGTCGGGGCGCAGGCGGAGGGTGCGGGCTACGGCCTGGTCGTGCTTCCACTCGGCTATGCGGGCCTCGTGGCCGGAGAGGAGGATGTCTGGGACGCGCCAGCCCTTGTACTCGGCGGGGCGGGTGTAGATGGGCGGCTCGAGGAGGTTGTCCTGGAACGAGTCGGTGAGGGCCGACTGCTCGTCGCCGATGGCTCCGGGGATGAGGCGCACGATGGCGTCGGCGATGATTGCCGCCGGCATCTCGCCGCCGGTGAGGACGTAGTCGCCTACCGAGATTTCTTTTGTTATCAGATGCTCGCGGATGCGGTAGTCGATGCCCTTGTAGTGGCCGCAGAGGATGATGATGTTGTCGAGCATCGACAGCTGATTGGCCATGGGTTGGGTGAACTGCTCGCCGTCGGGGGCGGTGAAGATGACCTCGTCGTAGTCGCGCTCGGCCTTCAGCGCCGATATGCAGCGGTCGACGGGCTCAATCTGCATCACCATGCCGGCCTCGCCGCCGAAGGGATAGTCGTCGACCTTGCGATGCTTGTTGAGGGTGTAGTCGCGCAGGTTGTGCACATGTATTTCGGCCAGCCCCTTGTCGCAGGCACGCTTGAGAATCGAGCATCCGAGGGGCGACTCCAGCATCTCGGGCAGCACGGTTATTATATCTATACGCATAGTCGTTGGTTTGCAGTTTTCGTATGCAAAGATACACAATATTATTATAAATGTTATGCACTATTGTTAAAAAATATATACGACCGCAAAATGATGTTAAATATCATTAACAAAATCCAAGCGGTCGCCAAAAAAGTCGTAAGTTTGTATCGAATATGCCCTTGGCAAAGGCGTCTTCAACACATTGTGGCACGGCATAAAAGCACCCTGCAGCGCGAATCAACGTCAAAAAGACAGATGACACGGCCGGATGCGCCTTTTGTTGTCGATAACAACGGCCTGAGGGCAAACATTTTGCTGCTGCCGTAATGCTACAACCCGCCGGACAGAGGCCTGCGCGGTGATAATCCGGAAAACTATACCAATCAAACGAACAATAAAAAATTTAATCCAATCCAAACAGAAAACAGAAAAACTTTAAATCAACCAACCAATCGTTAGCAACTGTCCCCCCGCGGACAGAAAAATGAAGGTTTAACCTTGAACAACAAATCAATCACACAAATGCAATTATGAAAAAACAGCTACTTCTACTGTTGTTTTCCTTCATGGCGATACTGGTGCAAGCCCGTGTCGTGACCGGTACGGTGACTGATGAATTCGACGAACCGGCAATGGGCGTCTCAGTTACCGTCAAGGGCGTCAAAGGTGGCGTCGCCACCGACATGGACGGAAAATATTCGATTAATGTACCCGGCGACAATGCCGTTCTGCAGTTCTCGTTCATCGGTTGCAAGACCGTCACCGAGAAAGTCGGCAGCCGTACCGAAATCAACGTCAAGCTCGAGCCCAACGTTGACGTCCTTGGCGAGGTTGTGGTAACCGCCATGGGCCAGAGCCAGGCCAAGGCCAAACTTAACTTCGGCGTACAGGAGCTCAAGAGCGACGAGGTGACGGCCGGTCAGTCGGCCAACTTACTGAGCACCCTGCAGGGTAAGGTCTCCGGCGTCCAGGTATCGATGGCCGGCGGCTCGCCCAACTCGGCCAGCCAGGTCGTTATCCGCGCCATCTCGTCAGTCAACCCCGCACAGTCCAATGAGCCCCTGTTCGTAATCGACGGCATGCCCGTCCGCGGCGGCGCCTCGACAATGGCCGACATCAACGCCAATGACATCGAGAGCATGTCGGTGCTGAAAGGCGCCGCAGCCTCGGCTCTCTACGGTCAGGAAGGCGCCAACGGCGTCATCATCATCACCACCAAGAGCGGTAAGGACGGCAAAGTCAACGTCACCTTCAACGGCGGCTGGGAGTTCAGCAATGTCATGGACATTCCGCCCCTGCAGGACATCTACGTCGGCGGTGCCAACGGCCTGTATGTGTCCAATACCAGCGGCGGCTGGGGTCCCCGTCTCGACGCCAGCGACACACGCTACGACAACGTACACAACTTCCTGGGTACAGGCTTCATGCAGAAGTACGACGTCTCCATCTCCGGCGGCAACGAACTTTACAAGGCATACGCCTCGGCCAACTACATGGACAACCAGGGTGTTGTTCCCAAGGACTACCGCAAGCGCATGGGCGTGTTCGTGAAGGGCGAGTTCAATCCCTCCAAGACCGTCAAGATGATGGTTTCGACAAACTTCTCGGAGACCAAGAGCCGTGCTTTCGGCAACTCTATGAGCACTGTATACGGCTGGTCCATTAACCGCGACATTATGGACTACGAAGACCCCGAGACCGGTCTGCCCAACTGGAGCAACCGTTACGACCGCTGGGACGAACTCTCCAATATCCAGCGTGTGGGCGCCACGATGTCTCCTCTGTACGGTAGATACAAAGACCGTGCCGAGACCGAAAGCTCACACATTATTATTAACGGTTCTATCCAGTGGGAACCCGTCAAGAATCTTACTTTCACCGGCAAGGTCAACTACGACAAGACATGGAGCACTTATGAGTCAGCGACTATGCCCCGCTACAGCCGCGACGGACACGAGTTCGTATTCGATGCCAAGCCCGATGAGACAACCGGTGAAATCAAATACGTATTCCCGAAGGATATCCAGCAGGCCTACGACCAGCGCATGGGCGCCTATCAGTTCAGTCCCTCGCGCGGCCAGCGTTTCACAGCCCAGGCTCTGGCAAACTACTCATTCAGCCTTCCCCACCAGAACAACTTCAACATCTTCCTGGGCGCCGAATACACCGAGAGCCGCAGCTACTCGGCCGGTATGGGCGGTTACAAGTTTGTAATTGACGGCGATTTTATCTCGCTTAACAACCTGACTGCGGATTATCTCAAGTACGGCAGCGGTGATTACGAGGTGCACCTCAACCGCGCCAAGCGCAACAAGTATGGCTATTTCGGCGAAATCCGCTACGACTACCGCAACGTCATTCAGGCTTCCGTAACAGGACGTATCGACGGCTCGTCAACACTGAAGCAGACCGAAAGACCGCACTACTTCTATCCCTCGTTCACCGGCGGTATCATCTTCAGTGAGCTGCTGCACATCCAGAACAAGTGGTTCTCCTACGGTAAGATCCGCGGCAACTGGGCAAAGGTAGGTAAGGACGCTCCCGCAAACCAGTTCTCGGACAACTACAAGACCTGGGCAAATTTCCCCGACGGCGGTATGGGTGTCAATCCCACTCTTTCACGCGCCATCATTCTCGAGCCTGAGATGACCAAGTCGTGGGAAATCGGCGCTGACCTGCGTTTCTTCCAGAACCGTACGCGCCTTGACGTCGCATACTACAACACTACCGTGGACAACCAGATTGTGACGGTACGCGTAACGCCCTCATCGGGCACCATCCTCCAGACCCGTAACGAAGGTTCTATCGAGAACAAAGGTCTTGAGCTCACCCTCAACCAGGACATCATCACCGGCAAGGAATGGAACTGGACCGCAGTTCTGAACTTCTCATACAACCGCGGTAAAGTTCTCAGCCTCCCCGAGTCCGTCAGTGAGATTACCGGCGGTCAGTACGGCGACATCTATGCAACTGCTTATGCCGGTCAGTCCACCACCGGTCTCTCCGGTATCGACTACCTGCGCAACGAAAACGGCGACATTCTCATCGACGAAAGCGGCTATCCCCGTATCTCGCCCAAGAAAGACACCTTTCTCGGCAACCGCGAGCCCGACTGCCTCATAGGCCTCGGCTCCACAGTCAGCTGGAGGGACCTCAGCCTGTCGTTCCTCCTCGACGGCCGTGTAGGCGGTGACGTGGCCAATATCACCGCCCGCAACCTTTACAGCAACGGTATGGCGCGCAATCTGCTCAACTATCGCAACCGCAAGATTGTCTTTAACGGCGTTGTCGATAACGGTGACGGCACCTACACTCCCAACACCACTCCCGTCATCCTTGACCAGACCACCTTCAACAACTACATCAACAACATATCGTCCAACTTCATCGAGGACGGTTCGTACCTGCGTCTGAGCTATGTCACCCTTGCCTACGACTTCGGCAACCTTCTCAAACGTCTGGGCAGCAACAACCCCGTCAAGGGCGCCAAACTGTCGTTCACCGGCCGCAACCTCTTCCTGCTCACCAAGTACTCGGGCGTCGACCCGCAGGTCATGCCTTCGGCCGCCAACGGTACAGGTGCGATGGGTATCGACAATTTCTCGGTTCCCACCATGCGCAGCTACAACATCACCCTCAACCTCAGTTTCTGAGCTCAGGGTCGTTAATTAAATCCTTATCACAAACAATCAATTCCGATATCAATAGGATATGAACAAGATAAAGACATGGGCCCTCGCAGCGCTGGTAGGCTTTGCCGCCACCGGCTGTGACGACACGCTGATGGAGAACGTAAATCCGGACGCCGCCCACAGCAACACCTGTGAGCTCGGTCTGCCGGTGCTGATATTCTATGCCGGCCAGATTAACTACGACCACGCCGAGTACGGCATCTACCTGTCGCAGTGCCTCACCACCACCGGACGCAGCCAGACCGGCTCGTACGCCTACAAAAGCGGCTGGCAGTTCCTGACCATGAACCGTCATCCGCAGTGGCGCCGCCACTTTTTCGACATCGGCAAGAATGCCAACAACCTGCTCGATAACGCTGAGGCAGCCGGCTCACCCAACTACGCCCTCATCGCGCGCACCATCCGTCTGCTGAGCACACAGCTCACCACCGATATGTTCGGCGACATGCCCCGCTCCCAGGCCTACCAGAGCAACTCGCCCCGCTACGACACTCAGGCCTCGATTTATAACTGGATGCTCAACGAGGAAATCCCCGAGTTGTTGGCAATGTATGAGGACCCTGCAGTGACCGAGGGCAGCTCAAAAGTCATCGATGCAAAGCAGGACCGCGTCTATGCCGGCGACCTTGAAAAATGGAAAGGTCTCGTTTACGCCATCCGCGCACGCCTGCTCCTTCGCAACATTCCCAACGTTGACACCTCTGCCGCCACATGCGACCAGATTATAGCCGCCGCACAGCAGGCTATCGACCAGTGGCGTAAGGGGGATCTTCTCTACGGCGCATGGTTCGGCAACGAGCCTCGCTACAACTTTGACTACGACGGGATCACCGAGGGTTGCGCACAGTGGAGTTCTGCAATGCCCAAAATCAACAACTGGGAATCCCGTTCGAACGACCTCAACACCGCCGTTCCCTCGCGCTTCTTCATGGAAGACTGCCTCGGTGTCATCAACCAGGGCAATGAAAACCTCCAGGGCTACTGGGACCGCGAGAACGGCTACGGCGCCGACCCGCGCCTGATGACGATGATGAAACCCAGAACCGGTCCCATCAGCGCCAGCAACAAGACGCCTCGTGTCATGTACCGTTACCTTGAGAACAACATCGGCGGCGGCTCCACCTTCAAACAGGATCACTATCCCTACCTCTTCATGGGCGCTTATGCCGGCGGCAAAGACGCCTACACTCCTTTGTTCATCATGGAGGAGCTGTACTTCATCCAGGCCGAGGCTTACTACTGGAAGGGTGAAAAGGCCAAAGCCTGCGCACTCGTCCGCGAGGCAACCGAGAACAATTGCCAGCGTCACCTCGACCGTTTCCTGCGCGACAACGGCGGTGCATATCCCAAGGCCGGCGGCGAACCCGGCACTCAGGCCGACAAGGAGCGCTACGAGCGCATCCTCACCGCCTTCTTCGACAACGAGGCCACCAAGCGCTGCAAACCCGCCGACCAGATCGGCAACAAGCACTGGTTCTTCAACCCGTCGACCTTCACCCTGTCCGACCTGATGATTCAGAAGTACATCGCAATGTACATGCAGCCCGAGCAGTGGACCGACATGCGCCGCTACCACTACTCCAACAACCGCAACGCATACGGCGTGGGCCCCAACAAGGAAATCGTTTATCCCACCCTGCGTCGTCCCTACAACCTCTACTCGGCATTCTGGGTAGACGGCCTCAGCGAGGCAGAGAAGGAGAACTGCTGGGTACAGCGTATCAACTACGACCCCGAGACCGAGGAGAAGTACAACCTGGCCGAACTGGAGCGCCTGGGCGCCTCCAAGAACCATCTGTGGCTGCGCAAGCCCATGATCTGGTCCGAAGACGCCGGTGTACGCACTTCGCTCACTCAGGAATAAGCCCAAGAAACTTAATCATCCAATATTGAACATTAATATAAAATGAAATCACAATATAAGAATCTGCTTATGGCCATGGGTGCCGGACTGCTCTTGAGCTCGTGCGGTCACCGCGACCTCTTCAAGGACGTAGTTACTCCCGGCCAGGAAGTTCCTGTGGCCTATTGGGAAGTGGGCTCCACCTCCTGTCCCGCCGGCGAGAGCTTCAGCTTCCATGGTAAGTACAACGTGTCGCCTGGCAAAACTCCGGCTTACAGCGAGGTCTGGTACAACGTCAACCGTGACGAGAGTGCTTCCGTTACTGCCAAACTGGCCGGTGCCGCCATGGCCTATACCAAGACCTTCACCTCCAACGAGGAAGTGCGCTCGTACGCTCCCATCGTACGCTACGACCATTCGCAGGCATCCCTCGACGACATCGAAATTGACGGCGACGACCAGATCCGCCATTACGAGTATGTGATAGACGGCCAGGTGCCCGTGTCGCGCACGCTCAGCCCTGTAAGCTGGTCAGACGCCAAGACATGGGATCAGGAGCGCTTCGACAGCTACTACCCCGCCGGCTTCGCCGAGGAATTCTGCAGCGAGGTCATCGACCGCCTCACCGCTGACTCCACATACTACAGCAGCCTGCGCGTGGTTTACTGCAACTACGCCTTCACCAACGAGCAGTTTGCCGCTGTCAACCAGAAGTACGGCGTCAACCTGCCCGCCGACATCGACATGACCCAGTCTGACCAGGGCACCGCCGAGAAGTCCGACCTGTGGTTCGCCACCACCGAGGCTTCGGATGACGCCATCGTCGGCTACTACTACAAGACCGTCGAGAACGGAGTCACCTACATCCACGAGGTCGCCAAGGACGTTCCCACCCCCGGTGACAACGGCGCCCTCCAGTACAACGGCTTCCCCTGCTATCCCGTCTACAAGTCGGCCGAGTGGGTATTCTGCCGCTACGACGACGACCGTGGCCAGATTATCTCGACAGTGCGCGCAAACTACATGCCCGCCTTCAAGGAACTGCTTTCATACATCCCCTTCCCCGACTGGATCTACGACTCGACAGACAAGGTCTACAAGGTGGAGTTCAGCCGCAAATACTCGCTCAACGCCCAGTTCCGCGTGTATGACACAGACGGCGAGGAAGGCATCGCAACTGACGTTCGTGTAATCTCCGTTAACTAATACATCCATCACTTGTCAAGACTATGAAATTTTTAAATATAATAGCTCCCCTTGCCGCCGGAATGCTGGCCTTCGGCGCCGTCTCCTGCTCTGACGAGACCCCCGACTACACCAACTACGAAAGCAAGGACGTAGACTTCACTTATAATGTAGACGGTGACGAGTATACTCTCGACTACTATGTAGTGTCGACGATACAGTTCAACAACACCTCCTCTAAGAGCGGCGCTGTTACATGGGATTTCGGCGACGGCACAACCAGCAACGACCCCAATCCCGTGCATAAGTACGCCAAGGCCGGCAACTACCAGGTCACTCTTACTGTTGACGGCGTAGGCTCGTGCACCTATCCTATTATGATTTATGACATTGGCCCCATACTCTCTATAGCCGAGCAGAGCACCGAGATTGTTGAGATTAACACAACCACACTGTCTTTCAATCTCCGTCTTCCTAACCCCGAAGACCTCAAGGTACGCTACGAGTGGCGCTTTCCCGAAGGCACCTCTACCGCCGACGGCAAGCCCCTGACCTCATTCACCGGTTTTTCCGAGAATGGTCATGTGGACTATCCCGGCGATGTTAAGTTCAGCAACATCGGCAGCCAGCGCATCGAAATCTCGACCTGGTTTGACGTCGACGGTGAAAACCGCCGCCTCGAGGATATCTACCTCAACGTACAGGTAGGCAGCAGCGAACCTGCCGCCACTCTGTACTACGCACAGCGAAACGGCAACATCAAGGCTCTCAAGCTGGTCGACCTCAGCAAGCTCCCCGCAGGAACCAAGGTCTTCCCCTACGACATGGGCGTCTCGGCTGGTTCCACTGCCCTCAACCTGGCTTACGCCGATGTTGACGGTTACGATCAGGAAGGCAACGCAGTCAAGCAGGGCTGGATTTACATCGCTGATGCAGGCAAGCAGTACACCTACATCAACGACCTTGACGGTATCAACGGCGACGGATACATCAACGCCATGCGCACCGATGGTACCGGTGTCAACACCGTTGTCACCAACGTCGGCGGTCCCGCCTTCTGCGACCCCTTCCGCTTATGCGTAAGCAATGGTTACCTCTACTACTCGGACCGTAACCAGGGCATCTCGCGCACCGAGCTCACTTCCCGTGGCGGCGTCATCGGCACCGCCAAGAGCGGCGACACATATCTGCGTACCGACTATACAATGAAGAGCAATCTCATACCCTACTACAACAAGGGTCTGGCATACGGCGCCGTCCCCGTCTCTATCGAGCGCGACAGCAAAGGTATTTGGTGGGAAGCTTATGGCTACAACGGCTATGCTGTAATCCGGTACATGGACACTGACATCTACAAGACTCAGACAGAGGCAGACAAAGCTAAGATTCCCTATCCTATAATCGGCAGTGGCAACGACTTCCGTGCAATGACCATTGATGAGGCTCGCGGAGCCCTCTATACATGGATTGCTACAGCAGGCAAGCAAGGTTTCTACGCAACACCCCTGCCAGGCAACACCGAAGGAGATGACAACGTGGGCAAAACGGCGGTTGTAAGCATGGAAGCCGACCCCATCAACACCACCGGTTCGGAGTCTGTCAACACCTGCCAGTTCGCTCTTGACAAGGAGACCGGCCGCGTATACTTCTGCTGGCGTCCCGTCGACACCAAGATTTCCTACTCTGACAAGAGCACGGCAGAACTGCCCGTCGGCATCGTCTACTACGACCCCGCCACCAAGAAGATCGTACACTACAGCGAGTCGGCTGACCAGGGCCTCGGCATCTGCATCAACCCCAACAAGACCAAGCTGTTCTGATTAGGCAGAGTTACGTCATAACCCCCTGACCACGGGCGGCCTCCCACACCGGAGGCCGCCCGTGCCGTCTCCGGTGGAAAATGTGTTGGCGGAGTTGTGAAATTTTGCTAACTTTGTAGGTTGAAACGGCAGGCTGTGAACAGCTTGTATGCCGATAATGTTGAATAGACATGAACGATAAGTACAGTAACGATAAAACACATTTCAGCACCGAAACCGCTGAGGAGAATTCCAACCGGCGCGCCATCGACGAGGCCGTCGGGGAGGAGTACAAATACGGCTTCGTGTCAGATATCGACACACACATCCTCGACCGTGGCCTCAACGAGGAGGTGGTGCGCACAATCTCGCGTCTGAAGGGCGAGCCCGAGTGGCTGCTCGACTTCCGCCTCAAGGCCTTCCGTCACTGGCTGACGCTGACGCCGCCCCGGTGGGCGCACCTCGAAATCCCCGAAATAGACTTCCAGGCCATCTCCTACTTCGCTGCCCCCAAGACCAAGGAAGGCCCCAAGAGCCTCGACGAGGTCGACCCGGCCCTGCTCGACACCTTCAACCGCCTGGGCATACCCCTCGAGGAGCAGAAACAGCTCAGCGGAATGGCCGTCGACGCCGTCATGGACTCGGTGTCGGTAAAGACCACCCACCGCGCCGCCCTGGCCGAGAAGGGCATCATCTTCTGCTCGTTCTCCGAGGCCGTGAAAGACTACCCCGACCTGGTGCGCAAATACCTGGGCAAGGTTGTGCCATACACCGACAACTTCTACGCCGCCCTCAACTCGGCCGTGTTCTCGGACGGCTCGTTTGTCTACATCCCCAAGGGCGTGCGCTGCCCGATGGAGCTGAGCACCTACTTCCGCATCAACGCCGCCGGTACGGGACAGTTCGAACGCACGCTCATCGTGGCCGACGACGACGCCTATGTGTCGTATCTCGAGGGCTGCA
>JBJFEE010000016.1:0-4951 GCA_051890455.1 Muribaculaceae bacterium | reverse complement strand
TCACTGCCAAGGAAGCCCTCGACTGGGGCTTCGTCGATGAAATCACCGACCTTGAAGATGAACCCGCTCCGCGTCTGACCGACGCGCTCGCTTCCGCTATGGCCAACGTGGGTATGCCTATCCCCAACATCCCCCTTGCCGAAACCGACCGAGACGGTCTGTTCGGCAAATTCCTCACTGCCATCGCATCGCTTTTCAAACCATCCTCAAATCCCATTTCCACCGCAATGATCAAGACTTACACGTTCCTGTCGGCTATCCTCGCCGACAAGCCGCTGACCGTCTCCAACGGTACAGCGTCAGTTACCGCCGAGCAGCTTGAGGCTATCGAAAACGCGCTCGCTGACAAGGATAAGACCGTCAACGAGCAGAAAGCCGCTCTCGAAGCCAAGGATGCCGACATCAAGGCTAAGGACGCGACCATCGCCGACCTCCAGGCGAAGCTCGCCGCCAAGCCCGCAGCCTCGACCACTACCGTTGTCGAGCAGTCCAAGCCCGGCGAGAAGACCGAGCCCAAGACTGAGGCCGAGGCCTACTGCGAGACGGTCAACTCTGCCCGCAAACTCTACAATCTCGTCTAACATCTAACCCTACGCATACTATGGCAGGTAAACTTTCATTCACTCTCGCCCAGTATCAGGAAGCCGCGACCATCTACCGCAAAGACCTTCTCATGCTGCCGATTATCGGCATACAGGAGTCCCTGCAGTATATGACTGGCCGCCCCGGCATCCGATACAAGGAAGAGGTCGCCTCTATCAGCGGCGACGCTCAGTTCGCTCCCTACAAGCCTTCGCGCTCTCAGGACTTCAACCTCAATCTCGACTTCCGCACTCTGGAGACATACTTCGGTTCGGTTGTCGCCAAGTTCGAGCCTAACTCGGCTATCTCCACGCTTCTCGGTACCGGCGCTACCAAGGGCGACGGTCAGATGACCACGCCCACGGCCCGCCACGTCCTCGCCCGTATCGCCAAGAACCTCTCCGAGCATCTGAACGATGCCGTCTGGAACGGCAAGCGCAACGCCGCCGGTGATACCACCGCCGACCTGTTCGACGGCTTCGACACGATTACCGAAAAGGAAATCGCCGCCGGAACCATCGCTGCCGAGGAAGGCAACTACATGAAGTTCGACGATGCCATCACTGCGGCCAACGCCGTAGACATCGCCAAGGAAATCCTCTTTTCGCTCGACCCGCGCCTCCGCGCCCAGGACCTCTATCTCTACTGCTCGCAGGACTTCGTGGACAAGTACAACGAAGGCTACCTGCTCACTCACGGTGGCATACCTTACAACACCCAGTACGGACAGGGTGCCGTGGAAGGCTCCAACGGCAAGTTGAAGTTCTGCCCCCTCTACAACAAGGCGGGGTCGAAGTTCATGCACGTTACCACCAAGAGCAATATGCTCGTCGGCTACGACCAGATGGGCGACGTGGAGAACGTCATGGTGAAGGAGTATGCTCCCTTCATCCTGTCGTACATCGCTACTATGTTCTTCGGTGTGCAGTTCGAGACCATCGACAAGCGCCGTTTCAAAACCATCGAAATCACCGTCTAACATCGCTTCGCTATGGCTACAAAATGTACCTCTATTCAGAAATCCCTCGGTTGGTGCCAAGGCACCCCCGAGCTTCCGGGTGTGAAGCGTCGCATATACTTCCTCGCAAAGTCGTTCATCCTCGGCTACCCGCAGTTGCCGCGTGATGAACTGGGCCGCGCCACTTCGGCGATTCTCACCGGCGAGTTCACTCTTGCCGCTGATGCCAAGTGGAAGTATATCGACATTCTCCCCGACAAGTCGCAGCTGACTTCCGAGGCGCAGGGAGAACTCCCTTCGCAGACGCAGCTTAACAAGCTCGTTGCCGTTCATCCCGGTGTTGGCGCCGAGGCTTCCGCTGCCGCCGCCTACATCAACAACACCGACAATGTCTTTATTGTCGAGGATATGAAAGGCAACTACCGTGTTCTCGGCAACGACAAGTGGACCACAAAGGCCACTGTCGCCCAGGACCTCGGTCAGGGTGCCACCGGCACTACCTCGACCACCATCAATGTCGAGGCTACCGACGAAGTGCCCGCGCCCTTCTTTGTCGGTACCCTTGAAACCGAGGACGGCGACATTCAGTGCGGTAAAGCCGCGTAATCTCCACGCTCTATGAATAACAGAAGCGTCAGGGAGGGAGCAATAGCGTTGGACGACGTGTTGAACGACATCGAAGTGCCTTCGCTCGACGTTCCTGACCTCGACGCTTCTTTTGTTCCCTCGGCTCAAAGCAAAGACCTTTTCGCCGAGAAGAAGCGGGCGGCATGGAAAGACGTGCAACAGGCCGAGGCCCGTTGCGACTTCGCCCCTAACAAGGTGCGAATTTCCTACCGCAATCCCGCTTTCGGTATCATATCGCTCTGGAAGAAGTCGCTCTATGGCCGGACGCTGACCGACATTAAGAGCGACCCCGATATGGTCGAGAAGTTTGCCGAGGGTATGAACACCCTTATCCGGCAAATCCTCGGCCATTCTCTCGCTTCCGGCGACTGGTGCATCGTTACCTCGCCCAAGCGTCGCCACAAAGAGCGCAACTTTGCTTCGCTCATTTCCGCTCGGCTCGCAACACTCTTAGGCGTGAACTTCTACGAAGATCTCGCCGAGTGTCACTCGAAGCATCGTGTCGGGGCTGTCTTTACCCTTGGCAAAGAACCGCCCAAGGAACGCAACATAATCGTGTTCGACGATTTTGTTACGACCGGTGCCACGATGATCTCGATGCGCGAGTTGTTGATGCCACTCGGCTACAACCTCGTATTCTTCACAGGCATAAACAACAAGTTATAATGGACCACAAATTCACACAACAGATAAGGGAGTGGCTGGAGCAGCCACACGACGAGCGCGACTATTCAGTCGGCGCTCTATATCTCCTGAAACTCTCCGGCAATCAGATTATGTACCGTAATCTTATTGCCAATCCGTCAGCCAAGGCTGACTTCATCGAGTATCAGATTCAGAAATACTACAATTTCCGTGTTCAGGCTCTCACTCACGAGCAGGTCGAGGATATGGCCGCGCAGGTCAAGACCATCGCCGACGAGCATCATCTGACAGACGATGCTTCTACCGTGCCGGAAGATGAACGTCGCCTCGGCAAACGCGAAGACCACGATTCACTCCCTGACGAAATCAAGGCGAAATACGTTGAGAACCTTTCGATTCTCCAACGTATGCGCGAGCTGCATCTACGCCTCCGCTCGCTTTCGCTTGAAAACGCAACCTGCCCGGACTCCGAGCGTTATCCGTTCCTGAAAGAACTTATATCGCTCGACAAGAAACTGCACTCCAACTGGGAGGAATACGACCACTTTGTTGCCCCCGGCCCCGATGCCGTTCCCTCGCGATCTGCAAAAGCCAAACGCTCCGCCGCCGGCGCAACTAAGAAATCCACCAAGAAGTCCGCGAAATGAAAAGGAGTGCCAACATTGACCAAATCCTTCGTCCGTTGAAAGAGACGCCCCATCAGGCTTACCTTTCAAATGCCGTCCAAGTGGCCGACATTCTCGAATGGATTTTAAGTCAAGTCGGCGTGGCCGAGGTATGGCAGACTTCTTTCTCCATCTCGGAGGAATTTCTTCGGCGCTTATTCTTTATCACAAAGGATAAGCGCGTGAGCCGGATTAACCTTGTGCTCGACCACAAGGCTACCAACAAGACGCTCAAACTTTGGGCGTTCATCACCCAAGTTATCGAGCGCACCTATCTTGCTGACAACCACAGCAAGATTTTGTTGGTAAAATCCGAAGCCGGAGATACTGTTTCGGTCATAACCTCACAGAACTTGACCCGTGGCAACCGCCACGAGTCTGCGTTTATCTCCACCGATAAAGTAATCTTCGACCGGCTCCATGAGCAGGTCAACGATTTAATAACCAATCACAGCGTACCACTCCATGACCTATTCAGAGAACGAATTGCAGCAGATTGAGAAGTATGCCTCAATCTACTTGAAGATTTCCGATATGGCGGTCATTCTCGACATTCCGGCTGATGTGCTGCGCTCAGACATCGCCGACCGCTCCACGGACGTTTCCAAGGCTTACCGCCGTGGCAAAGCCGCCTCAAAGGTCAAGCTTCATTCCCAGGAAATGATGCTTGCACAGGTCGGCTCGCCGCTCGCTATCGAGAACGCTCACCGCAATCTTCTCGACATGGAGGATGACGAGTAGCCGCCATGAGTTACCCAAATGCCATCGAAGTTTGCCGCGCCGAACTCTTTACAAAAGAGGTCGAACTGCGCGAACGCTATCCACAAGCTCTTGTGGATAAGGTGCTTCGTGTGCGCGAAATGTATAACTGGTTCATCGCCAATCCCGACGGCACCGACCGCGAGTTTGTCGCCGAAGTGTGCCAACGCCACGGAATACACCGCACAACGGCGTATTCCGACCTTGCCGTGGTGAAGTCGCTGCTGCCGATGCTCGGCTCCGCTTCTCGCGACTTCCACCGTTGGCGCACCAATGAAATGCTCATTGCCACTTATAAGATGGCGGAGAAGCGAAAGGATAGCAAGACGATGGAACGCGCCGCTACCGCCTACGGCAAGCTCAACCGCGTGGACCTCGAAGACGAGCAGGCTATTCCGCTCGACCAAATTCTCGTTCAGCCTTTCACGGCTACCGATGATCCGCGTGTCCTCGGCATCGAGCCTATTCCCAACATCGCCGAGAAAATCTCGTCGATGATTGAGAAATACCGAAAGGAAACTATCGACATTGAAGATGTCGAGTTTGAGGAATACGACCTCGAATTTGATACCCTTTTCCCTGACAAATCAGAATCCAACCCCGACGATGGCACAGAAGAAAGTTTACTTTAACAAGCCCCAACGCCTTACACAACTTATTGGCGCGAACACTACCGTTATCGTCGCAGGGCGACGCACCGGCAAAACGGACAGCA
>JBJFEE010000015.1:0-4978 GCA_051890455.1 Muribaculaceae bacterium | reverse complement strand
TCGCAAAGCGATGTCCCTACATCATTAAATTCCCGCAATTTGACACACCCTCTTATCTGGCCAAACGTTCTTCGGCAGCAGGCTTAACGTGCCAAAGGCACGTCCCTACAGCTCCGGCTCGGTGTAGACGTAGGCTCCCAGGTCGGGGCGCTGGCCTCGGGGCAGGCCGTAGGCGTCGGTGGCGGCCTCGGGAAGCGTCAGCGCCGGGTCGCCCTTGCCGATGGCGGGACTTTCGGGCTTGAGGCGGTAGTCGAAGAGGTAGTCCTCGCGGACGGTGTAGTACAGCGGGTCGGCGTCCCAGACGCAGGCGATGAAATTGTTGTCGTCGCTGCCCTTGCTCTTGAGCAGGCAGTTTTGCAGGAACACCTGCGTGCCGGCCAGGTCGCCGTGGCTGATGTCGTTGCCCAGACCGTAGACGATGCTGTTGGTAATCGAGGCGCTGGTGTAGGGCGTGCGCATGTCCTCGGGTGTGCCGGGGCCTCCGCCGTTGTTGGGATTGCTGTCGCCCTCGAGGCCGAGGTGGTCGAACTGCAGAGCCGGACCGGCGATGGCGGCGAAGAGGTAGTAGTTGGCGAAGGTGCAGTGGTTGAAGACGTGTCTGCCGCCGGAGAGGCGTACGAGGCCGTTTGCCGCTTCGCCGAACTCGCAGCCCGTGGCGGTGACGTCGGCGTCGTAGACCTCGAGGACCAGGTCGCCGGAGTTGCGCAGGCGGCTGTTGCGCAGGGTCAGCTTGGGCGCGGTCTGCTCCGAGCCGTCGCCGCTGACGATGACGCCGTACCAGGTGTTGCGTACCGACGTGTGGGTGAGGATATTGTCGTGCGACGAGGGGGTGAACTGCAGGCCCTCCCACTGACGCGACATCAGGTCGAAGGTGACGTCGGTGATGACGTTGCCGGTGCGGTCGCCGCGCAGCTCTACGGGCTTTTCCCGGGTGCCTTCGGCGCGGAGGCTGCCACGTATAATCATTGAGGCGCCGTCATGGAAGCAGAGGCGCGTGCCGGCGGGCAGGGTGAGGGTGGCGTTCGGGGCCACGACGAGCGAGTCGAAAATCTGGTAGGGCTTGCCGGCGCTGAACTGTGTATCGCTCTCGACGGTGAAGCCGCGCAGGCGTGTCACGTCCTGGCCGGTGGCGGCGACGGTGACCTGGCTGAGCGTGCCGTTGGTGACGAAGTCGACGGTGGCGTCGATGTCGATGGGCAGGTCGCTGTGGTTCTCGGGAAGCGTGGCCTCCACCATGACGAAAATCGAGTCCTTGGCGCGTATCTCGACGTCGCTGAAGCGTTCGCCGCTGATGCCGTCGACGTTGAGGCGGAACAGCCCGGCGTTTTCGCCTGACACGTGGATGTCGCTGATTACTATGCCTTTGTTATTGCGGTTATAGACGGTGAAGCGGTGTGTGGTGGTGACCTCGTCGGTGAAGACGGTGCCCATATGCAGGGTGTCGACCGAGAAGGCTGGCTGTGCCGACGGCGACGTTGTCACGCCGTCCTCGATGCACGAGGTGGTAAGCGTCGCACCCGCGAGCACGACGGCTATAAAGAATACAAGATATTTCAGTCTGTCCATTTTTATGCGTTAAATTCTTATTTATAACGCACAAAAGGTCCTATTATTGCCCTTTGGCTTTGCGGGCGCTGAGGTCTTCCAGTATGAGGCGGGCGGTGTTGTCGGCGGCGTCGCCGTCGCCGAGGACGGCACGCATCTCACGGTAGTCGTCAAGCATCTTCCGGCGCTTTTTCGAGGTCAGCGATGTCAGCGGCGACAGGGCTTCGGCCACCGCCTCGGGGGTACACAGATGCTGCAGCTTCTCGGCTATGGCCTCGCGCCCCAGGATGAGGTTGGGGAGGGTCACGAAGTCGATCGTCAGCACCTTCTGCATAATCTTGTAGGTCAGCTCCGAGCCGTTGCCGCGGTAGCAGGCCACCTGGGGCACTCCGGCAAGGGCGGCCTCGAGGGTGGCGGTGCCGCTGGTGACGAGGGCGGCGCGGCAGACGGCAAGCAGGTTCATGGTGTCACCGGTGACCACGGGGGTATTGGTGAAGAGGCGGTAGTATTCCGGCTCGATGCCCGGGGCGCCTGCGATGACGGGCTGGTACTGAACAAAGCCGGCCACGGCCTTGAGCATGACGGGCAGGTTGTTGCGTATCTCGCCGCGTCGGCTGCCGGGGAGCAGGGCTATTATCGGCTTCTCGCGCAGTTTGTGTTTGGCTATGAACGCATCGGAAGCGGAAGCGAGGGCGGCGTCTATCTCAGCTATCGACGGATTGCCGACGTATGTGACCTCCATGCCGTGACGGTCGCGGTACCAGTCGACCTCAAAGGGGAAGATGACGAACATCCTGTTCACCAGCTCTTTGATTGTGCGGACGCGCCACTCTTTCCAGGCCCAGACCTTGGGCGAGATGTAGTAGTAGACGGGGACGCCCAGCTTTTTTGCCGTGGCGGCGACCTTGAGGTTGAAACTGGGGTAGTCGATGAGGATGAGGCAGTCGGGACGGACTTTCTCGAGCACTTTGCGGGCGAGCTTGAGGTTGCGGCGGATGGATCCGAGGTTGCGGATGACCTCGCTGAAGCCCATGTACGCCATGTCGCGGTAGTGTACCACGGGGACGCGTCCGGCCTGCGCGGCCATGAGGTCGCCGCCGAGGAAGACAAACTGCGCCTTGGGGTCGCGGCGGCGTATCGCGGCCATCAGGTGCGAGGCGTGGAGGTCGCCGCTGGCCTCACCGGCTATGAGCATGTAAACCATTGGGTGTCTTTTGCTTCGGTTGGACTTTGGGGATTATGGCCCGAGCTCGGGCTATAACCGTTGGGCTTTTATCTTCGTTTCTTGAAAAATTCACGCACTATGCCGGCGCACTCGTCGGCGCGGACGCCGGTGACCACCTCGGCGCGGGGGTGGAAGGGCTCGCGGCAGACGTAGGCCGAGTAGCCGCGCTTGGGGTCTGGAGCACCGATGACAATGCGACGCAGCTGGCTCCAGGCGATGGCGCCCGAGCACATCAGGCACGGCTCGACGGTGACGTACAGTGTGCAGTCGGTTAGGTACTTGCCGCCCATGGTCTGTGCGGCGGCGGTGATTGCCAGCATCTCGGCGTGTGCGGTGACGTCGCCCAGGGCCTCGGTCATGTTGTGGCCTTCGCCTACGATGCGTCCGTTGCACACCACCACGGCTCCGATGGGCACCTCGCCCTCGCGTGCGGCCTGCTCGGCCTGTCTCAGGGCATGACCCATCCAGCGCGCGTCGGCGGCAGGGCCTTCCATAGCTATCTTGTTATCGTCCATAGCGTTAATTGAGGTCTATTTTCATGCCTTCGGTGGCGGCGATGGTGTCGGGGAAAACGGCGCGGGCCTGCTGCAGCAACTCGTCGGTGTCGTTGTACCGCGATGAATAATGGCCTATCAGCAGCCGCTTGGCCCCGGCCAGTCTGGCGATTTCGGCGGCCTCTGATGCGGTGGAATGGCCGCGCTCGGCGCCCTTGACGGCCAGCTCGTCGCCGTAGGTGGCCTCGTGGTAGAGGAGGTCGACGCCGCGCACGCTCTCGGCGACGGCGGGGTTGAACATCGTGTCCGAGCAATAGGCGTACGAGGCCGACGGGTCGGCGGGGGTAGTGAGGCGGTCGTTGGTAAAGACGGTGCCGTCGGCGCGCACAAAGTCGGCTCCGGCCTTAATCCCGGCCAGCTCGCGCACAGGTATTTCAAGGAATTTCGCCATGTCGCCGCGCAGATGCCGTGGCTTGGGCTTCTCGTCGAAGCGGAAGCCCACGCAGGGCACGCTGTGGTATAGCGGAAAAGACTTTACGGTCAGCGCGTTGTCCTCATAGATGACGTGCGTGCCGTTGGGGTCGAGGATGTCGTATTCAATCTCGAAACACGTCTCGTGGCCCACCGTGCTGAGTATCTCGTGCATGAGCCGCGCCCCCTTCTCGAAGATGTGTACGCGCACCTTGCCACCCTTGCCGTGCAGCGACAGCGTCGACAGCAGCCCCGGCAACCCAAGCAGGTGGTCGCCGTGCAGATGGCTGATAAACAAGTCCGTAAGCCGCGAAAAGTTGAGGTGCTGCCGGCAAATCGACAGCTGGGCTCCCTCGCCGCAGTCGACGAGCATCAGCTTCCCGCGGTACTCGATGGCCTGGCACGACGGCAGATGCCTGACCGACGGCTTCGCCGACCCGCACCCTAAAACAAAAACCTTGAAATCTGCCATAATCAAAAATTTCCAAACCCAAAGTTACCCAAAATTCTCCACCCGCACAAATCCCCCCGTCCGACAAGCCCCTTCCCCACGTAATTTGTCATAACCTCCGTTGGGCGTTGCAAGGTAAGCGTCTGCTTTATCTTCAGTATAAACAGCCTTTATGTATTTCTTTGATACTTTGTAGTTTATTTGTAACTTTGCGCTATGGCTTGTACTCCTGAATATATTGATTTTGTTTGCGAAGTCTTTGCTCCGCTCGGAGAAGTCCGCTCCCGCAAGATGATGGGCGACTATGTGATATATGTGAACGAAAAGTGCGTTATCACGGCCTGTGATAACAATTCCTACGTCAAAAAACTTGATTGTATCGCGCCACTTATGGCCGATGCGGAAACAGGCTGTGCCTACGAGGGTGCCAAGGAAGCTTATATCCTCGACTTTTCAGACCCCCGCAAAGCCAGGGAGGTAATCTCCACCCTCTGGGATGCACTCCCTTTCCCCAAGAAAAAGAAAAAATAGCCCCCGGCCCACGCATCACCTTGGGCCCATCTCTTTCTGGATAATTGCCTTGGCTCTTTGCATCGGCAAAGAAACAACCACAAGTTATGGGCTGTGCTGTGCTATTACCAGTATTACAAACTCATTTTCTCAGCCAAAAACGTTAGGTATGAGAAAATTGTTGTATATTTGCAGTGTAATATAGGGATATTCAGTTAATGGCCTCCAACGCACTTAGGGAGAATGGCTAAGAATGGCGTATACGGAGATGGGGGTTGGTCG
>JBJFEE010000014.1:0-5062 GCA_051890455.1 Muribaculaceae bacterium | reverse complement strand
GAGCCCATGGTGCGGACTACGGCGTGCCACATGGCGTCGCCGTGGAGGGAGAGGAGTTGGCCGGGAGTAATGGCGGGGGTGAAGATGGGGACTGAGCTGGCGGTGAGGGTGGAGTTGGCCGGGGTAGCGGGGAGAGGGTCGGCGACGGCCCAGACATCCTGGTCGAGCTCGGACTGGAGCTGGCCTTTTTCCCAGCCGGAATAGCCGACGAAGAAGCGGAGATGGCCGTCGATTTCGTAGCCGGAGTTGACATAGTCGATGATATCGTCAAATTCGCCGCCTATCCAGAGGCCATCGGTGTACTCGCGTGCGCCGGGGATGAGGCCGGAGCCGAGGTCGTGAATGAAGAAAAGACGGTCGTGCGACATGGGGCCGCCGCAATATACAGGCACCTTCGTCTCCGGGCGCACGTTCTCGAGCACCTCGTCCAGCGTGATGGCCGTGCGGTTGTTGAGCACGACGCCCATGGCGCCGTTGTCAGTGGTATAGTCGACGAGCGAGATTACGGCATGTTTGAAAAACTGCTCTTTCAGAAAAGGCTCGGATACAAGTAGCGAGCCATTGCGGACGGGACGTCTGTCGGTCCTGAAATCAAATATTTTGCTGCGGAAATTTTTCATCGTACCTCCTTTTGTATGCAAAGATAATAAAATTTAAACGCATGCCACACCGATTGGTTGCGGAAAAATTGCTAAATTTGTCTGCTCTAAGCGACAATCCACACGGGACAACGCTCCCGCCGGTATGCCGCAACGCTCTACCTGATAATGAACACAGAATTTTCATCGCCCCTGCTCGAGGCCGCCGTCACCGAGCTGTCCCGCCTTCCCGGCATAGGACGCAAGACCGCCCTGCGGCTTGCCCTCCATCTGCTCCGCCAGGACACTGCGGCCTCCGATGCCCTGGGCAACTCGATAATAAACATGCGGCACGGAATACGCTACTGCAGCGTGTGCCACAACATCAGCCCCTCCGAAGTCTGCCCCATCTGCGCCTCCGAAGCCCGCGACCGGCGTACCGTCTGCGTGGTGGAGAACGTGCGCGACGTCATGCTGTTCGAGAACACCGGCATGTACCGGGGCGTCTACCACGTCCTCGGCGGCGTAATCTCGCCCATGGACGGCATCGGCCCCGACGAACTGGAGATTGAGTCGCTGGCACAGCGTGTCCGCGACGGCGGTGTGGACGAGGTCATCCTCGCCCTCGGTGCCACCATGGAGGGCGAGACCACCAATTTCTACATCTACCGGCGCCTCGAAGGCCTGCCAGTACGTGTCACCCAGCTTGCCCGCGGCGTCGCCGTCGGCAACGACATAGAATACACCGACGAGATTACCCTGGGCCGCTCGCTGCGCGACCGCACCCTCTTCTCCGACACCTTCAGCCAGGAATTCTAAATGGATACTAAAACCGCCCTGACCTTACGCGCTCCCGAGCCCTCGGACATCGACATCATATACCGCTGGGAAAACGACCCGGCACTGTGGCACAACTCGCTGACCCCTCCGCTGACCTCGCGCCAGCAAATCTGGGAGTATGTACACAATTTCACCGGCGACATAGCCCGCGACGGCTCGCTGAGGCTGATGATACAGCCCGAGGACAGCTCTGACGCCGCAGGCACAATCGACATCTGCGATTTCAACCGCCGCGGCAACGCCGCCTTCGTCAGCATCTACGTCGACCCGGCGATGCGAGGCCGCCACATCGCCACCAAAGCACTGTCGCAGGCACTGTCACTGTCCCGCGAGGCTCTCGGCATAGAGATTCTGGCCGCCATGATACGCTCCGACAACGAAATTTCCAAGCGCCTTTTCACTGCCAACGGTTTCACCCGCACCGGAACTCTGCCCGGCTGGATGGGAAAAGACAACGATCTCGAAATTTTCTGCCGAAAGCTGTAACTTTTCGTCCCCTCGATGCGTCTAACCTTATTGAAAATAAAAAATCAATCCTAATATAAAATTACGATGGACTTACTCAAAGCCGACAACATCGTCAAGCAGTACACCGGCCACGTTGCCCTCGATGACGTGACGGTGCACGTCCGCGAAGGAGAAATCCACGGACTCCTCGGCCCCAACGGCGCCGGCAAGACCACTCTCATACGAATCATCAACCATATCACGGCGCCCGACCGGGGCACGGTTGTCTTCGACGGTCATCCCCTCGTCGCCTCCGACGTCGCCAACATCGGCTATCTGCCTGAAGAGCGCGGTCTTTACAAAAAGATGCGCGTGGGCGAGCAGGCCACTTTCTTCGCCCGCCTCAAAGGCCTCAGCGCCCGCGACGCCGAAAAGAACCTCAAGGAATGGTTCGACCGCCTCGAGATGGGCGGATGGTGGAACAAAAAAGTGCAGGAGCTGTCCAAAGGCATGGCCCAGAAAGTGCAGTTCGTCATCACTGTCCTCCACAACCCCCGCCTGCTGATTTTCGACGAGCCATTCTCGGGTTTCGACCCCATCAACGCCAACCTGCTCAAGCACGAGATACTGCGTCTGCGCGACCAGGGCGCGACCGTCATATTCAGCACCCACAACATGGGAAGCGTGGAGGAACTTTGCGACTCCATCTCCCTGATAAACAAGGGCAAAGTCATCCTTTCCGGCGATGTCGCCGAGCTGCGCCGCCAATACGGCGCCAACACATACGAACTCACATACGAAGGCAGCGGCGACAGCTTCCGTGCGGCCGTCGAGCCTCTCGCCGTCATCAACAGCGAGGCTCCCGGCACCATGCAGGTACGCCTGCGCGAAAATGCCAGCCGCCACGACCTTGTTGACTGCGCCAACAAGACCGGCCAGCTGGCGTCCTTCGCACCCTTCCTGCCCTCGATGGACAACATTTTCATAAACGCCATTCAGGCTGCCGGAGGCCAGGCCTCAGAATAACCAATCACCGTCAGACACAAACGATAAAATGCGAAATTTCTTCCTCATAGTGCGCCGCGAATACCGCGAGCGTGTACGCACCAAGAGCTTCATCATCACCACATTGCTGACACCCATCTTCATGATTGCCATGATGGTACTCCCGACCGTAATGATGATGCTGGGCGGTGACGACAGCAAGACCATCGCCGTCATAGACGAGAAGGCCATAATCGGCCCGATGCTCAAAAGCTCGCCCGACATCCGGTATATCTACGTCACAATCGGCCTCGACTCGACCAAAAACGACGAACGCTTCGACGGCGTGCTCGTTATCGGCCCCGACATCATGGCCAACCCCTCCGACCTCACCCTCTATACCCATGAGTCGGCCGGTATGGAGGCTTCCACAGCCATTCCCTCGCAGGTCGGCAACATCATCGAGAAAGAGCGCCTCAAAAAATACGACATCCACGACCTTGACAAAATCATGGAGGAGGTCAAGGCCGACTGTAGCATGAAAACCTTGCGCATCAGCGACGAAGGCGACACCGAAGACTCGTCGATAGTGTCATTCGCCCTCGGCTTCGGCATGGCTTTCATCCTTTACATGTTCATCATACTTTACGGACAGATGGTGATGACCTCCATCATCGAGGAGAAGAACAACCGCGTGCTCGAAGTAGTGGTTTCATCGGTCAAGCCCACCACCCTGATGTGCGGCAAGGTTGTCGGCATAGGCTGCGTGGCCGCCACACAGATAATAATATGGGCGGTGATTGTCAGCCTGTTCATGCTCATCGGCATGCCCTTCATCAATGCTGACGCGGCCACTGCCGCCTCAAACGCCGACATGGCCGAACTGACAGGAGTTTTAGGCCAGCTCACCGACCCGGGCTACATCCTCGGCATGTTCGCCTGGATGACGGCATTCCTCATCGGCGGCTATATGTTCTACTGCGGCATCTTCGCCGCCATCGGCTCGGCCGTTGACAACGCACAGGACGCCAGCCAGCTGACCACGATGGCCATGCTGCCCATCATCATCGCCTTCATCGTCGACTTCAGTGTGATGAACAATCCCAATTCGACACTGGCACTGGTAATGAGCCTGATACCCTTCACGTCGCCCATTGTCATGGCCTCGCGCATACCTTTCGGCATACCCGTCTGGCAGCCCGTCGTGTCGCTGCTCATCCTTGCCGTCAGCATAGTGTTCATGATGTGGTTTGCCGCCAAGGTATACCGTGTCGGCATCTTCATGTACGGCAAAAAGCCCACCGTACGCGACCTCATCCGCTGGGCCATGTACAAATAATCAATCACCCGGCGGACGCACCGGGGTACATACTACATTCAGGCAAAAAACATAAAAGATTTCCATGTTTCTAACCATAGTAATGCTGATTGTGTCGCTGACCGTAATTCTGGTCGGCGCCAATCTGCTTGTAGACGGCTCGTCGGCGCTCGCCCGTCGTTTCGGCATGAGCGACGTTACAGTCGGCCTCACCGTCGTGGCTTTCGGCACCTCGAGCCCCGAGCTTGCCATCTCTATAGTCTCCGCCCTTGACGGCGCGACATCGCTGACCGTAGGCAACGTCGTGGGCTCCAACGCCTTCAACATCATGATGATTATCGGCATCACGGCCATGATCAAGCCCCTGAAGGTCGAGCGCACCATCATGTCTCAACAGATGCCGCTGATGGTGCTGTCGGCGCTTCTGCTGCTCATGCTGGGCAACTCATCGTTGCTCGACGGCACGGACACAAACATCATCACGCGTACCTCCGGCATGTTCATGCTGCTGCTTTTCGCACTGTTTATGATTTTCACTGTGCTGACGTCCAAGGTCGAGATGCCCGGCGTCCCCGCAGGCACAAAACTTGAGTCCGGAATCACCCCGCCCATTCCCGAAAACCCGCAGGCCGAAAAACGCATGCCGCTGTGGAAACAGATTCTGTGGATAGCCCTCGGTCTCGCCGGCCTCATCTGGGGCGGTGACGAATTCGTCGACTCGGCCTCGACTTTGGCAAAATCGCTCGGCATGTCCGAGGCTACAATCGGCCTGACCATCGTGGCCTTGGGTACAAGCCTGCCCGAACTTGCCGCAAGTATAGTTGCCGCCTTCAAGGGCAACCCGGGTCTGGCCGTGGGTAACGTCATCGGCTCCAACATTTTCAACACCACCATC
>JBJFEE010000013.1:0-5121 GCA_051890455.1 Muribaculaceae bacterium | reverse complement strand
TGATGCTTCTCCGTCATACTAAATGCGCCGACGGTTGTGCTTATTGTAATAGCGACCTCGATGTACATGTTAATCTTAAGCAATTCTTCGGTTACGACGAGTTCAGAACTTACGAAGGTGAGCCGTTACAAGAGAATGCCGCGCGAGCTGCTGTCGAGCATAAGTCATTGCTGGCAATTTTCCCGACCGGCGGTGGCAAATCGCTGACGTTTCAGCTGCCGGCATTGATGGAGGGGCGTTCGGTCCACGGACTCACTGTCATCATATCACCGCTTCAGTCGTTGATGAAAGATCAGGTTGACAACCTGACGGAAAGAGGTATTACCGATGCAGTGACAATAAACGGATTACTCGACCCCATAAGCCGCTCGGAAGCAATTCAGCGAGTTATGGACGGAGATGCCTCACTGTTATATATCGCTCCGGAGATGCTTCGTTCAAAGACAATAGAGAGAATATTGCTTGCTCGCCATGTCGTCCGTTTTGTTATCGACGAAGCGCATTGCTTTTCGTCATGGGGACAGGACTTCCGTGTAGATTACCTTTATATCGGTAAGTTCATAAGTGAGTATCAGAAGAAAAAGCATTGTAATGAGGCAATACCTGTTTCATGTTTCACCGCTACTGCAAAGCAGAAAGTAGTCCAGGACATCTGTGACTATTTTAAGCAGACCCTCAATCTCGACCTGCAGATCTTTGCGTCATCGGCAACTCGCAGCAATCTGCGTTATTCAGTAATACATGCTGATACAGACGAGGATAAATACTTAAAACTACGCTCGTTGATAAGTGAATCCTCCTGCCCGACCATTGTCTATGTCTCACGAACAAAACGAACGCGTGAACTCGCACAGAAACTCACCCGTGATGGTTATAAGGCATTGCCTTTCAACGGCAGAATGGATTCAGATGATAAAATAGCCAATCAGGACGCTTTCATGAATGACAGAGTTCGCATCATAGTCGCGACTTCGGCCTTTGGCATGGGCGTAGACAAAAAAGATGTCGGACTGGTGATACACTATGATATCTCAGACTCATTAGAGAATTATGTTCAGGAAGCAGGCCGTGCTGGCCGAGATCCCAATCTCGAGGCTCGCTGTTTCGTGCTGTATAGCGATGCTGACCTTGATAAGCATTTTATTTTACTCAATCAAACCAAGTTGAGTATTAGTGAGATTCAGCAGATTTGGAAAGCGGTAAAAGAGTTGACTAAACAACGTATGCGCGTATGCAGTTCGGCATTGGAGATTGCTCGAAAGGCCGGCTGGGATGATTCTGTTACAGATATTGAGACACGAGTGAGGACAGCACTCGCAGCTCTTGAACAGGCCGGCTATCTTGAACGTGGAAATAATGTGCCGCATGTCTATGCGACAGGCATAACCGTGAAAAACATGGATGAGGCACGCAAGCGTATAACTGAATCCTTATTATTTGAAAATGAGGAAATAGAGAAAGCTGTGCGCATAATAAAGTCGCTGATATCGCAAAAGTATATTGCCAAGGCTCAGGATGCTGAAGCAGAATCTCGGGTCGATTATCTCGCAGATATTCTCGGACTCAACAAGAAGGAAGTTGTTTCATGTGTGGAGCGTATGAGGCAGGAAGGTATTCTTGCTGACTCAAAAGATATTTCAGCATATCTGAACGATGCCGGGGAATCAGAAAATAAGTCGAAACGTCTGTTGGAGCGATTCTTGAGACTCGAACGTTATATACTCGAGCACATACCCGAAGATACTCTTCACATCTCTTACAAGCAGCTGAACGACAAAGCTCAGAAAGACGGCGTTGAGACAGCAACAGAAAAAGATATTCGCACATTGCTGTATTTCTTGACTATTAAAGGCTATACACGAAAGAAAGAGGATGCCGCTCATAATATTGAGCTGACATGTCAAGTCGACATGGATTCAGCGCTGAAACGATTTGAGAAGCGCATGGAGATATGTCAGTTTACAATCGAGTGGTTATACCAACTTATTTCGCCTGTTTCAGAGGAAGATAATAAGAAGAATGGAATCCAGTTTTCCATTGTCGAGTTGCTAAATGACCTGAAATCCAATGGCCAAAGCATTTTCGGTAATTTGCAAGGCATACAGCTGGAAGATGTCGAAGAGGCATTGCTGTATCTGTCTAAAATAGGCGCCTTAAAACTTGAAGGAGGCTTTCTCGTCCTTTACAATGCTATGGAAATCCGTCGTCTCAAAGACAACAGGTTGCGATATAAGCAAGAAGACTATCGGATGCTAAGCGAATTCTACAAACAGAAAATTCAGCAAGTGCATATTGTTGGCGAATATGCCAATCTGATGGTGAAGGACTATGATGCGGCGCTAAAATATGTGCAGGATTACTTCCAGATGGATTATAAGCGGTTTGTAGCTAAATATTTCAAAGGCGAACGAGTCCGTGAAATAGAACGGAATGTCACACCAGAGAAGTATAAACATATTTTCGGCGCACTTTCTTCAAAACAGATGGAGATTATCTCCGACAAGGAGTCACGTTGCATAGTCGTTGCAGCCGGTCCTGGCAGCGGAAAAACTCGTGTCTTGGTTCATAAGCTCGCCTCGCTGCTATTGCTTGAGGATGTCAAGCATGAACAACTTCTGATGTTAACATTTTCTCGGGCTGCGGCTATAGAATTCAAGCAGCGGCTTATGGAACTTATCGGCAATGCTGCCCATTTTGTCGAAATAAAGACTTTCCATTCATATTGTTTTGACCTTTTGGGCAAGATTGGTAATCTTGATGATGCAAACGATGTCGTGGCACAAGCGGCGCATATGATTGAAAATGGCGACGTAGAGCCCAATCGCATTGCTAAAACGGTCTTGGTGATTGATGAAGCGCAAGATATGAGTGAGAAAGAATACGCTCTCTTGTATTCATTGATGAAAGCCAATGAAGATATGCGAGTTATTGCCGTCGGCGATGACGACCAGAATATATACGAGTTTCGTGGTTCTGATTCCGGCTACATGACAAGATTGCTAAAAGAATCAAACGGACGATTCATAGAAATGACAGAAAACTATCGCAGTTCAAAGCACGTTGTTGATTTTGCTAACGCTTTTGTCAATCGCATAAGCGGCAGGATGAAGAACGCCCCAATTATTTCGATGAATCAGAATGAAGGCTTTGTCACTATCCATCATCATGTTTCCCATATAATGTATCAGCCTCTTGTTGAGGATCTTTTGGCTCACCACGGAGCGGGATCAACCTGCGTTTTGACTCAGACAAATGAAGAAGCTGTCATACTTGTGGCTATGTTGCGAAAGTATGGGTTGAATAGTAAACTTGTGCAGAGCATGGATGGTTTCCGCTTCTGGAATTTGGCTGAAGTGCGCATGTTTATTAAGTTGATAGATAATGGCGTGCGGTCACCAATAATTCCTGACGATGTATGGGAGAATGCTAAACAAAAGACCTTTGCTATTTATGCCGATTCGTCAAGCCTGCCTTATCTGCAGCGCTGCATCATGTTATTCGAACAGACAAACAGAGCAAAGTATCTTACGGATTTTAAGGAATTTGTTTTTGAATCATCTGTCGAAGATTTTTGCGACCTTTCGGGTTCGGATGTAGTGGTTTCTACCATACATAAGGCCAAAGGACGAGAATTTGACGATGTCTACATGTTGATTACCCAACCAAAGCATCTCGGAAATGAAGTATTTCGCCGCTATTATGTTGGAGCGACGCGAGCAAAAGAGCGACTCTTTATCCACACCGACACCTCTTTGTTCGATGGCTTACCTGTTGAAGAACGACATGTAAATCCTCAGCACTATGACCTGCCGGATGAGATAGTCTTGCAAACGTCTCACAAGGACGTATATCTTGGTTTCTTCATAAATCGAAAGACCGAAATACTTGCACTCAGAGCCGGGCAAGCACTTAGGTTTGACAATAACTACTTATACGATTGTGCCTCGAATATTGCTGTGGCCCAACTATCCAAAAGTATGCAGGGAGTGTTGATTAGTTGGTATGAAAGAGGTTATGTAGTTTCTTCTTCTTCAATCCGCTTTATTGTGGCCTGGCGTCCAAAGGATGCACCACAGGGAACAGAGCATGCTGTATTGCTCGTTGATTTGGTTCTTAGAAAAATATAAAATTCCTGCCGTGATATGCAGGAATTTTACACTAATAAATTGAATTAAACTATATTATAGTAACCTTCTTCATGCCTTGGCTTTTGCGAGGAGGGAGAGTTCGGTGGCGAGGTAGGGAGCGGTGGGGGAGTCGCTGGAGGCGATTCCTTCGGGTGTGCCGGTTGCGACGATGTAACCGCCGTGCTCGCCTCCGCCGGGGCCCATGTCGATGACGTAGTCGCTGCATTTGATGACATCGAGGTTGTGTTCGATGACAACGACCGTGTTGCCTTTGTCGACGAGGCGATTGAGGATGTTTAGCAGCGTATTGACGTCGTCGAAGTGGAGACCGGTCGTCGGTTCGTCAAGGATGAAGAGCGTACGGCCGGTGTCTTTCTTGGCGAGTTCGGTCGCAAGTTTGACACGCTGGTTCTCACCGCCCGAGAGTGTCGATGACGGCTGTCCGAGCTTGATATATCCAAGGCCGATTTCCTGCAAGACTTTTATCTTTTTCAGAATCGTCGGGATGCCGGCAAAGAATTCGACCGCCTTGTCGATAGTCATGTCGAGAATGTCGGCAATAGATTTGCCTTTGTATCTGACTTCGAGAGTCTCGCGGTTGTAGCGCTTGCCGCCACAGACCTCGCAGGGAACGAGTACGTCGGGAAGGAAATTCATTTCGATAGTCTTGTAGCCGTTGCCGCTGCATGCCTCACATCGACCGCCTGCGACGTTGAATGAGAAGCGCCCCGGACGATAACCTCTGATTTTGGCTTCGGGCAAATTGACAAAGAGCGAGCGGATATCAGAGAAAACACCGGTATATGTCGCGGGATTTGAACGCGGCGTGCGACCGAGCGGCGACTGGTCGACCGTGACGACCTTGTCGATATTGTCGATGCCGATGATTTCTTTGTAGGGCAGGGGCTCTTGCAGCGAGCGGTAGAATTTCTTGCTAAGTATGGGCTGGAGCGTCGAGTTGATGAGCGACGACTTGCCGCTGCCCGACACGCCT
>JBJFEE010000012.1:0-5178 GCA_051890455.1 Muribaculaceae bacterium | reverse complement strand
TGCAGTTGCGGCCGATATATTCGGTGATGTCCTCTTTGGTATAATACGCTCCCATCTGGGCGCGGTCGTTGATATACTGCTCGAAAATATAGCCGAGAACATCAGGGTTTATGTCGCGGCCCGATGCAGTAAGGCGAGTATCGAGATGCCATTCCCATTTATCGAAGAAACTGAATAAACGTTCAAATGCGGCATCTGCAATGTCGATGCCGGCGTAATCATGTTCAATCTGATGCTCGTCGAACATACCACCATTCAAGTAAGGAATGCGGCCGTATATTTTTTCAAATTCTTTGTCATGACGAGGTGTGTTCAGGCCGTCATGAAATAATCCCCGGAGAAAACCGATATAGAACGAGCGAAAGAAATGGCCCTCGCCGCGCTCATGTTGCACCCATTCGAGTTTCTTCTTCAAATATTCTTTATCATCATTAAAAAAGCCTTTCTTCTGAATAAAATAGCAGAACATAAGGCGATTAAGCATTACAGATGCATACCACTGGCGATCTTTTACTGCAGTCTCAGTGCCCTCGATTCCCTTGATAAACTCGACAAATGCCTTATGTTCTTTCTTGAAACCCGCATAGAAATCTTTGGTGATTTTCTCGGAGTTGACAGCAAAGGCTGTCTGTACTTTCGAGCGGAGGTCGACGATATTCGTTTCCTCATCGAGCTCAAAGGTGATACCGTCGATTTTCTGGTATAGGACTTCGGCATTAGCGTTGTCATATTCCACAAGAACCAGGTCGCGTTTCTCGTTAGTGCGAACCGGCACGACCCAAAGGTCGTGAGCGGTGTCGCGAAGGCGGTAGATGCAGATGTAGTCGAGAGCCTGTCGCCGCAGTTTAGTATCAATCTTTTTGGCTATGCGTTGTGTGGGGATTTCATCGACCTCGGAATATAATACCTGAAAGCCGCTGCGTTCAGCTATTGCGGTGATGTTATATTCCTTTTCATCGACAAGAATGGGCGGTAGCTGGGCATAACCGCGATAGCGGTTCCAGCCGAGTTCCGAAACAAAAAGTTCCTTGAAATCGCCTTGGCGAATGAGAGTGAAGAATTGAGGCTTTCTTAACATGGCAAGGAATTATTTATTGTATTTCATACCGAGAGAGCAGACAATTACCGGGTCGCGATGGGCATTGTCTTCTACGGGGAGGCGGCAGAGTGCGCCGTTCTTGCGGAGGTCGAGCACATACTGCACAATTTCGTCGTTGTTTTGGTTTCGGCGCAACATCTGCCCGATAGTCAGTTTTGCCGAATCAAGCAGCGGATAGTTATAAATATCGTCTATGGCGAGTTTCAGGTCTTCCTTGTCCTCCGCTGTATAGAAGATATTCATATCCTGTTTATAATAATGGTCGAGCAAGTCAACGAGGCGGTAGCGGGTCGAGAAACGGTTGCCGAGAATACCTGCGGTAGTGGGGTCGGCGGTTTCTTGTTCCACTTGCTCGACAGCCTGACAGACCAATTCATGATGATTGGCGAGTGGTTCGACACTCGGATCAGCGCGCGAGCATTGCATCGCCTGAAGAATTCTCTTTTGGGAATGGCTGACAACCGAACCGTCAGGTGCAAGCCATGTCAATACGTCGAAGTCATTGTAGGTTCGGGTGTATGTAATGACGCCGGCGCTACCGACATCTTCAACTGCTTTGGTGGAATAAACCATGTTTTGCAGTTGAGGGATAATCTCTTTCAGCTTCGGATTTGCGTCGGTCGCGTTCTTCCAAATCTGGAAGGCTTGCGAAGAAAGGTCAACGTCGCCATCGTCTTCATCGTCGAGCGTACCGGCTTTCTCATTGAACATATCTCGCAGGTTCTTCTCGTTACCCTCAAAGAATATTTCGTCAGAGCCGATGATATTGGCGTTTTGGTTGATACGGTTGTTAAGCCGCTCACGAAGAGAGATTATTTTCTCGACGCCATCAGCCGGGAAGAAAGAATAGCAATATATTTGGTCTTCTTTCTGACCGATACGGTCAACACGACCGGCTCGTTGAATAAGTCGGATAATAGCCCAGGGTAGGTCGAAGTTCACAATGATGTGGCAGTCCTGAAGGTTTTGACCTTCAGAAAGAACATCGGTAGCAATTATTATGCGGTATTGCTCCTCGGAGGGAATATCGGGCCTGTCATTGCTAATGGGCGAGAACTTTTCGACTTCGGCTGTGGGATTCTCGCATCCTCCCGTTACGACGGCAAGTTGTTTAATTCCGCGATGTTTAAGCTCGCGATAAATGTAGTTGGCCGTATCGGAGTATTGCGTAAACACTACGACCTTTTCATCCTTATGCGTCGTTGTCAGCATTTCACAGAGCAGATTCAACTTTTGGTCGGAGGTCGGTTGCCACTCGCCACAAAGTTTAATCATCTCGATAAGCGTTTCGCAGTCTTTTTTTAGCTGTTGCTTGAGAGTGCGCTTGAAATACTTCGAGTCTATAAAGCCGACATTATTCTTGGTTGCGATAAGGGTGTAATAATCTTCGGCACGACGCATATACTCGCCGAGGTCAGTTGAGATTTTAGGCAGGTTGTCTTTAACAGGTAATCCATTCTTAGAAAATTCTTCTCCGAGAATGTTGCCGTTGACATCTTCATCGTCAATGAAATCGTCGGGCAACTGGTTTTCATCGCCGATTGGCAGGCGCAGCTTGTGTTCAAGAGCATAGATGAAAACCATATTGCGAAGTATATGGCGTGAAAGCGTCAGAAGAAAAGAGAATCCACAGCTGTCAATACGTTTGAAGAAAGTGGATTTGCAAAATCCCATCTGCTGTGTACCGGCGCGAGAAAGGTTCTCGATAATGCCTTTCTCGGTAACGGAGGCTTCCTTTGCTTTTTCTTCGTTGAGAAAAGCGGTAAGGCCATAGCGCGGGAGACTGAGAGCTTCCATCATCTCAATCATTTTGTCGGAATAAAGACGGGAATACTGATCGCCCGGAGTAGTCTCAAATTTCAGCGCCTTTGGTATACGGTCGGGAAAATACGAGCGGGATCCATCGTTGAATTCCAAATATCGACGACCGTTCTCAGGATCTATTTTGGCATAGTTCTCCTTGATGAACGTGCGGGTACGGCGTACGAGGAATAGCTTCATGAGTTCATTCCAATCTTCAACGCAATCACTTTTATCAAAGGCGGCTATACTGCGGATAAAAGTCTCGCTATGTGTCTGCAAGAATTGACGCTCGCCACCGAGGTTGCGGATGTAAGTTTCAGGACGTATACCGAGGTCCTGGTCATCGTCAATAAACAAACGAAGCTGATTGGCGAGGTCAGAGAAATCTTTATTGTATGGAGTAGCAGTGAGAAGGAGCACATTGCTGTCCTGACGGTCGATAATCTGCTTTATATTACGGTAACGACTGCCCTTTGCGCCATTGCGGAGGTTGTGGCTTTCGTCGATTATTATGAGGCGATAGTAACGGGCATTGTCAACGTCGATGGGTCGCGCCATAGACATTATGTCAACTTTGAGGTCATATTTGCGGGCATACTTCCTCCACATTTCCTGAAGATTTGCAGGACAGATAATCAGAGTGCTGCTCGCGTATGTAGTTTCGTAAATCTTAGCGATAGCACAAGCCGTAATAGTTTTACCCAGACCAACGACATCGCCAATCATGGCACCTCCGCGTTTATCGTTGCGAAGATGGCGAGCTGCTATTTTTACTGCGGTTTGCTGAAAATCGAAGAGCTCACTGCGGAATTCGGGCGTGAGGGTGAACTCTTTGATGCCCCTTCGAGCTTCTTCGCTAAGATGGTAAGCAGTTTTTAGATATATGTAATATGGAGGAATATCTTCCATCCCGGCCCATGAATTGTCGATGGCGTCGATGAGTTCTTTGGTAATGTCAATGCAGAATTTGTCATCCCAACGGTCGTCGAACCAATCGGCAAGTTTCTTTGACTGGTCGCTGTCGGCGAATTCGGCATTTAGCTCGCCATTACCGCGGAGTCCTGAAAAGGTGAGATTACTGCTGCCCATCAATGCCATTATTTTATTGAAATTATCGTCAGGACGATGAGCAATATAAAGCTTGGCATGGAGTGGATGGCGAAGATATAATTTTACGCTGACTTTGCCGTCTTTAAGTTGTTGAGATAGACGGCGCAGAGTCAATTCATCTTTCTTAGTCGGGAGTCCGAGTTGAAGCTGTCGACGAAAGTCGCGAGCAATTTTTACTTTTTGGCTACGGACAAATTCAGGGTCAGGCGTTCTGTCTTCACTGCTATACAGCCAACGGGTCAATTCTTCCGGCGGTTGATGCATGCCGACGAGCAAGCGACAGACTCGGAATTGTGGATTACGAGCCGATTCTTCCTCGACAAAATCGCCGGGCAAATTGTCTATTTGATCAATGATTAGATCCCAGCCTCGTAGATTAAAGTAGCCGACACAAAAGTCAACACGCTTGACACCTGTGTTTGTTATAATGTCCTGAAGCCCTTGCGTGAACTTCAAGTCTATGTTGTCGAATATTCGAGCCATCAGCTTTTACAGCCACTGACTCCACATGGCATATTGATTGGTTAGGATAAAAGAAAAGCGGGAGCCTAACACCATGCTCATTCCGCTCCTCGTGGCCCTGAGATTGCCATTGCAACTGAATGAGCAATGGTAGAAGGACCCCGCGAAGTATGTATATGTAAACACTCCAACCCATTTAGAGAAAAATGAGCTGGAAGTACATAAACGTACCCATGGGGCATCTACTATTGCTTCATTCTTGGTTGCAAATTCAAAATTTCTCAGGTTTCGAAGAGCCAAGAAGAAAGCGCAGTAAACGCCTTTCGTATGTAAACGAACCTCCCAATACCCGGTGCTTATTCTCCTCTGAGGCACCACGCATCGCGGGGTTCATATCGCAAAATTAGCGATTATTTACGATAAAACAACTGAATATGTTGAGAAACATAGACGAGTGGGTTGCTATCGCTTTGTTATCGTCTGATGGGGAAGAAATTGACGGTTCCTTTGAGGGAGAGGCGGAGAGGGGGCATATTATATGACGAGTTAGAACAGGATTGGCGATGTGTGCTGATATATAGGTGCTTTTATTTCGCCTACACAGTTTTTTTACGATGCGCCATTTGATTACCATGCACCCTGAAATTGGGGGTCAGCGGATTTTTCCGGTGGGCGGGGAAGGTGTCAGGAGTATAGTGTTGCCA
>JBJFEE010000011.1:0-5298 GCA_051890455.1 Muribaculaceae bacterium | reverse complement strand
TTATTATTTTGAATCATTTATTTGTCAAAAACAATATTTATTGTTATCTTTGGCAACAAATTAGAATAGGGAGACAACAATATGGCTTTTAACAAGAATAATGTAATCATTGACCATGACCTCAAACGGTTAGGAGGAACAGACCTCTACAACTATGTGGCTCATGTGCTCTGCCTGAAAGGGTCGTTCAGTTTCGGATATAATGTCAACCATTTCACACTGCATGGGGGTGAGGCGATGATCATCGGAACACAGCGACTGTTCGAAGGCGGTGATGCCTCAGCCGATTTAGAGGCAGTATGCATCTACGTCTCCCCTGAGTTTCTGCGGACCTGTACGCCAAAGAACAACTATGATATCACGGGTATTCTCTCCCTTTTCAATAATCCGATCTTCGAGCTCAACGAGCAACAGCAGAAGCGTCTGAAGCGGGACTATGATGCTATCGAAGAGCGACTGAACGATGACAGTCATCATTTCCAGGAAGACATCATGGAATGCTGCACACAGATCCTCTTCCTCGACTTTTTTGAGTTCCATGCCCATAACAATGAAGGAATTGTCAACATCAGTTTGCAGACAAAAACCGTCATGTCGGGATTTCTTGCTATGCTTGATAGAGGCGAGTATGTACGCCATCGCGGTATTGGTTATTACGCTGACAAGCTCTGTGTCACGGCTAAGTATCTCTCTGAAGTATGCAAACAGGTCAGTGGTATGGGTGCCAACTACTGGATCAACCGCTTTGCTGCGCTCCATATCCGCCAGTTGCTGTTAGAGAAAGAACTGTCGTTCACGGAGATCTCTGATAAGTTTGACTTTTCCTCACCCGCTTACTTCACTCGCTTTGTACAAAAAAATCTCGGAGCACCACCTTCGGCGTTCCGAGAATAAACTCTGACAACTTTATCTGATGTATTTGTTGTTAATGTAGTCCAAGTCGTTGGAGATTCCGACAACTATAACAACCGGAACAACTCTTGCAACCCATTTATTCTTGTCTTTCTTGTCGTAGCGTCATCGCGCCTCATATGCGTCGCGTTTCCGACACATATGTGACGTAATCATAACTCATTTGAATCGCAGTTCTCCGTTTTCTATGACGAGACCCTTATAGCTGCTCGACACACGTCGTCCCTGAAGGTCATAAGCCCGAACATTATCCGTGGTATGGGCACGGGCAGTCGCTATCCCCGTTGTTCTTTCTCCCGGGAAGAAATCGCGCAAGGCATTGTAGACATATTCCACAGAAGGGAGAAACTCGTGGCGGGCTCCTGCCTTCTCATGGAAAGTCATATTGCGGGCGTTGAACCAAGCCGAGCGCGTTGCCATACCTTCTATCTGATCAAGAATCTCACGATAAGCCGAATCGCTTGTACCGGCTGCAGCCCAAATCTGATAGTCATTGGCTGTATAACCCTGTTGCTGGATACGCTGTATGAGATAGTCGGCGGTCTGTGTGGGACGGTTCTGTCCCGCAAAACTCCCAAGCGACCAACAGTCACCACTCATAGGGATGAACTTACCGAAGAGGTCGAGCGTCTCGTCCAAAGCGAACCAGGTAGTCACACCACCCATGGAGAAGCCGCCTATGACGCGGTGATCGCGTGAGGCACGTAGTCCGGCAGCATCTGTTGTCTCTGCATAAGTGCGGTAGCGACTTTCCACCAAAGGTATGAGATCATTGCGAAGTTCCTGAGGAAGGGCTCGACAGTAAGGACCGGCATCTACATAGTTGGGAGTAGGACTGCCGTAGTTGTAAGTAGGCGAAACTACGATGACCGGTTCAATCACCCCATCCTCAATGGCATGGTCAAGCACTTTTCGCTGAATACCATTCTCTGCTGTCCAGGTTGTCGATGCGTCACCATAATGTCCGTGAACGAGATAGATGATATTATATCTACGATTACTATTCTCATAGCCATAAGGCAGATAGACATAAGCATCATTCTGACGGGAACCTCCGTTCTGGTTAACATAATCACGCGTATTGTATGTGATATGCACAACCGTTCCGCGCTGGTCTGCCTCTGTGGCATAAGAAGACGGATATGGCGTGGTCTGGCTCACCATAACCCCATTTCTCGTCGTGGACGGTGTAGTCGTCTCGGATGTCGTATCTGTATTGGGTGTGTCAGTGTCCATAGCTTCCTCCACTCCTCCGGCGCTGCAGGCTAAGAGCAAACCTGACAACACTAAAAATACAACTTTCCTTCGCATAACCTCATAATATTTCATGTAATCTGTGTTTTATGTTAGCTATCCAGCCTTTATCTGACCATGAATTTTCGTCCATTCCGGATATAAGTGCCGGTAGCTAAAGTGGTGACGTCATCCCCCATTGCCTTTCCGTCGAGTGTATAGATAGCCATGGAACGTTTAGAATTATCTACGTTTACCTTGTCAATGCTTGTCACAAGATCAGCAATACCAATGCGCTGAAGCCAAGAAGTGACAGCAGCAGTGTAGGAACTCTGATTATTCGTGCCATTGGTTCCGAAGCCCTCCAAATGATTGGAGTTTGGCGTTTTATTGACGATATTCGTCAAACAGGAATATGTACCGGAATAATAAGTTGTGAAAGGAATCACTGTCTTACCCGAGAAGTCATAGGTCTCGAGGAATGTATCGATTAGCTTCGGAGTCGTCATCCACCACACAGGGCAGCCGATGAAGATATAGCTATAGGGGCTGAAATCATGCGTCGTATCAGCCAAGGCCGGACGGGAGTCGTTCTGATACTCCTCATAGGCTCGCCCGTAGGCTGTGGTCTGATAATCGGTGGAATAAGGTTCTGCCGGTTCAATGCGGTAGATGTCTGCACCAGTCTGGTTCTGTATCTCATTAGCCAGTGCCCGGGTGTTTCCTCCCCAGCTGAAGTAAGCGATAATCATCTTGTTCTGCGCTTTTACAGAGATGGCAGCCAACATCATCAATGTCATCAATGTGAAAATCTTTTTCATACCTATTATTTTTAGATTTGTTATTCTGCTTCCACCAATATCTGCTCTATCTCTGTCGGCCTGAGTTTTTTCGGACATCCCGCTGTGATTATAGTAGTTTCAGCTATAGCCTTACGAGTCTCTGCATCGAGTGTAATGCCCATCTCATGAAGCGATGTGGGCATACCGATCTCTTTGATGAATGAATGCAAGGCTTCTATGCCCTCTTCGGCCGTATTCTCTTGCCATACATTACGAGCCCAGCGGGTGAATTTCTCCAGTGCTGATTTGTAGACATGCTTGTAATAAGTCGTATGAAGAGCTGCGAGTCCTTGACCGTGATTGCAGTTGGTGTAAGCGCCCAACTGGTGCTCTATCATGTGGCATTGAAAATCTGTAATCTTCCCTGTCTTCAGAATGCCATTTTCTGCCATGGCTGAGTCCCACATCAGTTCACTGCGGGCAGTATCATTATTTGGATCAGCTACAATCAAGCGAATGTTGCGGATAATGTTCCGTTGGATAGCCTCGTTAATATCATCGGAGACATTCAACTCATCGGGCTTTCCAAAATAGGTCTCCATAGCATGACTGAGCGTGTCGAAAGCCCCACTGATAACCTGCTTCTGCGGCACAGTCTTCGTCAAGTCTGGATCGAGGATGACAAACTCGGCGAGGGCGCCAAGCAGCGGACTCTTCAAGTGTTTCTCCTCATTTGTTATGACGGCTCCGTTGTTTTCCTCGGCACCCGTGCCGCTGGCAGTAACGATAGCGCCATAAGGGATGAACTTTTGCGGAAGCTGATGCTCCTCATACTCGTAGTCCCAGATATCCTTATCAAGGCACGCCTGTGCTGAGATAACCTTACAACAGTCGGCCACACTGCCTCCACCGGCAGCAAGAATAAGGTCAACATGGTTCTCGCGGGCAATGCGAGCACCCTCTTGTGCCTTGGCATAGGTCGGATTCGGCATGATGCCCTCAAAGTCGATGACGTTCTTGCCGGCATCCTTAAGGATCTTAATAAGACGGTCGTAAAGTCCCGTAGCTTTCAAGGCATGTCCTCCGAAAGCGAGCATGACAGTCTTGCCATATCTGTCCAGTTCCGTTTTCAGTGTTTCTTCCATTCTTCCCTGTCCGAAATGAATGCGGATGGGCAGTTGATAATCAAATTTCTCCATAATATTCTGTTCTTTATGTTTTCTGATGCAAAGTTACGCTAAAAGCATGAACCACATTTTACACAAAATTCGCGGGAATTTACGAAAATGGTAAGTCTATGAAAAAAAGTCCCTCCCTGCGGGGGAGGGGTTGGGGAGAGGCCTTATCTCCTTGTAAACCCTATTCTTGCCAACCAAGCATAGGTCTGCTGACGCGAGTCATCTGAGTTAATGGTACGTCCAATGAGGCCCAGGCCCTCAAGATAGGTATTGCTGTTTTCACCGAGGTCGCGTCGCATGGCACTGACAAGGCCGCTGATGCCGCTCATCTCATGGGTTCCGAAAGGAATCATCACCTTACCTTGCAACTGGCTGCGATAAGTATCATAGAAGGTATGCATGATCATCGGAGCTTGAGAGTTCCAGACAGGCGAGCCGACGAAGATATAACGATAATGGGCGAGGTTCACGTTCAGCGGATTAAGGATCGCTGGGCGTGCGTTGTTCCTCTCTTCCTCCATGTTGATCCTTACCGTCTCCATATAGTTGTCGGGGTAAGGATTAGCCGGCAGAATCTCAAACGTGCGCCCACCTGTATACTGCTGGATGTAACCAGCCATCACGGCTGTGTTGCCGGGATTGGTATATTTCAGATTCGTTGTTGAGCCATTGTAGTTGTAGCCTGGGCGAGAGAAGTAAACGATCAGGATGGAGTCGTTGCTTCCAATTGTAGATGTATCGGTACGTGTCGTATCAGAATCCGTTTTCGTTGAGTCGTTCGTGTTGCCAGGTTGTGAAGGGGTAACAGGCGGCTGAGCTCCATTGTCTATATTATCATCACTGCTTGAGCAGGCGCCCAAGGCCATGATGGAGAATAAGGCTGACATAAGCAGCATTGAAAGTGATACCTTTCTCAATTTAAATGTTTTCATTATTTTATCTTTTTTACTATGAAATAATTATCTATTAATCTCCTCTTTAAAGCTACTGCAAAGGTAGTTATATTTCCATAGTGCCCGTTTACGATTTTTCCGCCTATCTTTATGATATTCGCAGTCTATTTATGGATCCATTATTATTTTGTGTGTACTCCTTCCTTCCCTTACGATATATACAGCTTTATTAAGATTTTTGCCCAAATTGAGTTTTCCGCTAAGATCATAAAACTTAGTTGTATTGGAAGTATTAACAGA
>JBJFEE010000010.1:0-5298 GCA_051890455.1 Muribaculaceae bacterium | reverse complement strand
GGTCAAATTCGACGGTGTCGCCTTCCTTGACATCGCCAAGGTAGTGAACGTACAGGAACTTGCCGGCCTCGGCCTTGAACTGCTGTCCCTGGATTTCAACAATTGCGTACATTGTTATGTAACAGAAAACTAAAAAGTTAACCCGTCGGGCGGCCTGCTCAAACTGATGGCCGGCACTTGTCTCTGAGCCCGGTGCGGAAAAAATGCCCACAAAGTTACGCATTTCCAGCAAAATAGCAAAGGCCACCGCCAAAGTTTTTGCTGCCGTTCCGCCATATTTGGAAAGTTTAACAAAAATTAATGGTTGAACGGCTGCTTTTTAAGGCCTGCGCTTGCTAAATTTGTAGTGCTCTTAAGGTACTTAAGGACGTTAAAGTCCTTAAGGTCTCTAAGGGCCCATAAAACCAATCATTATGCGCATTCTCCACACTTCCGACTGGCACCTGGGCGCCCAGCTCCACGGCTTTGACCGCGGCGACGACCAGCGGGCCGCCGTACGCCATATTATTAAGGTGGCGGCGGAGCGCGAGGTCGATGCCGTCGTTGTCAGTGGCGATGTCTTTGATGTGTCGGCGCCGTCGTCTATGGCCCAGAATATGCTGTCGCAGCTGTTGGGCGAGATGCGCCTTGCCTGCCCGGGCGCCCGCATTATCCTTACAGCAGGAAACCATGACGGGGCCTCGCGCCTGCAGGCTTTCAGGCAGATTTTCGACATCGCAGGAATAACGGTGGTGGGTGTCCCCGGCCGTCTTGACGACCCGGAGACGTTTGCAAGGCGCCTGGCTGTGGACATCGCCGGAAAGGGGTACGTCATTGCCCTGCCGTACGTCAGTTCGCGCCTGCTCAACGATAATTTCCGCAAGGCCGTGGCCGAGGGTGTCGGACGGCTCGAGCCGGGTCGGCCGGTGGTGCTGATGGCGCATCAGGCCGTGTCCGGCTGTGTCTTCCGCGGACATACGCAGACCGAGGTCACAGTCGGCGGTCTGACTGTCGTGGACGGGGACGTCCTTGGCGGCGCTGCGGATTACGTTGCCCTGGGGCATATCCACAAGCCGCAGACGCTGAAGGGCGCCCATGCCCGCTATTCGGGGTCGCCGCTGCAGGTGAGCTTCGACGAGGATTATCCCCACTCGGTGAGCATCGTCGAAATCCCGGAACGCGGCGCCGAGCCGGTCATCGAGGAAGTGGAACTGGAGGTATCGAGGCCGCTCATCACCATCGGTGGCGAGAACGGCATAAGTCCCGACGAGGCCGTCGAGCGTGCCCGCAGCGAGGCTGACCCGGACACGCGGACACTGCCCGCCGGTGCCTTTGTGCGCATAAACCTTAATATCGCCCCGGGGCAGATGCTGACGGCGTCGCGGGAGACGGAAATACGCGAGGCCATAGCCGATGCCGGATGCACGTACGTCATCTCAAACATACGCGTGGCGAGTCACGGGGAGGAGGCGGAGGGAGGTGCTCCGCTGTCGGTGGCCGAATTCCGTCATCTGACGCCCCTCGACGTGGCCCTCGACTACTGCCGCCGCACAGGTCGTGAACTCACCGACGAACAGCTGCGGCTCTTCAACGATGTTGTCGACAGCGTCCGCGAACCAACCAATGACAGTGAAAGCTTATGAAGATACATTCCGTCACGCTGCATAATATAGCGTCGTTTGCTGATACAACCGTAGATTTCGACGCCGAGCCGCTGGCTTCCGCCGAGGTGTTCCTCATCACGGGTCGTGTCGGCGCGGGCAAATCCACTATCCTTGACGGCATCTCGCTGGCGCTGTTCGGCGTCACCCCGCGTCTGCAGGCTCAGCGGGCCGCGCAGGCTTACGGCAGTTTTGAGAATGCCGGAGTGACGACGCCGCGTCAGATTTTGCGCACGGGATGTGCCGAGGGCCGCGCCGAGCTGCTTTTCGAGGCCGGAGGCGCGGAATACCGCGCAGTCTGGAAAGTCGACCGGTCGAGAGCCGGCGGCGTCAATGAACTCGTGGACCTCAGCAGCAACCATACCTACACCGGCGGCGAGGCCGTGGCGGCGGTGGAGCGTATTCTGGGCATGACCTTCGACCAGTTCTGCCGCACCACGCTCCTTGCCCAAGGTGATTTTGCCCGTTTCCTCAAAAGCGATGACAACGGCAAATCGTTGATTTTGCAACGTCTTATCGGCGAGGACATCTACGAGCGCGTGGGCATGGCCATCAACGAACGCAAGCGTACCGCCGATGCCGAATACAAGACCGCCAAGACCCTCTACGACAGTATCAGACCTATGACGGGCGAGGAGGAGAAGACCCTGAAACGTACGCTGAAGGAGGTGCGTGCAAGACTGAAGGAGTCGAAGGCCGCCGCCGACAAGATTACCGCCGAGGCCGCATGGGTGAAGCAGTTCGGCATTCTCAGCGAGGCCCTTGCCAGGGCGTCAAGGGAAGATGCCGAGGCCCGCGCTGACTGCGGGAGCGAGAAAACGGCCGCCATGCGTGCTCTCGTCGCCGAGTATGCTCTGACCACCGATGTCCGCAACGAATACAGTCGTGTAAAGCCCCTGCGCGAGGAAATCGCCGCCTGCGAGAGGTCTTTGGGCGCATGGGCAGCCGACTCCGAATCGCTGGCTCTCTGCGTTAGCGCCTTGGATCTCAGGATTAAGGACAGCGAGGCGGGATTGCCGCAGTCGGTAGAGCTTCCCGCTCTGCGTGAAAACCTTGATCGCATGAATGCTCGCAATATTGAATTGCGCGACATGGGTCGCGACATCGATGACGCAGTCACGCTTGCAAAGGAGAAGAAAGAGTTGTCTGAACAGCTTGATGCTGAGCAAAAACGCCTCGGCGAACTTGACGGCGCAATCCCATCCCTGCAGGAGTTGTACCGTCAGAGCCTCGCTGCCCTGGAGAGCGTGCGGCACAACCGTGACGTTGCCTTCGGTGGCCTCGATGACCGCATCGAGTCGCTGCGCGCCATGCTCCGCGAGGGCGACCGGTGTCCGGTCTGCGGAACTGCTGTCGGCGCCGTTCTTCCGGTAAGCGATGTCATCCGAAAGGCCGTGGCCGACCTTGACAAAACGGTCTCTGAGATGCAGTCGGTCCACGATGCCAACGGTCGCAGACTGTCGAAAGCACAGTCTGACAGTGAGAACGCTGACCTCAACGTCAAACGGCTCGTTAAGGAGATAAAACAGAAGCAGGCGGCCTGCGACAGGCTGAACGGCTCACTGTCCCGACGCTGGCAGTCGTCGATAGGGCGGGGGGTGCCCGACAAGGACGTACTTGATGCCGAGGTATCAAGGCTTAAAGAAGAAATCGCCCGTCAGACCGGGCTAATCAGGGAAGCGGAAGCGCTCGAAGCTCTGCGACGGATGTCTGCCGACGCAAATGCTGCATTGGCTGAGCTCAACGCCGCTGTAGGGGATATTGAAGTGCAGGAAGACGAGATAAAGTCTTCACGTGTTGCGGACTCTAAGCTTGCGTCTGAAATTCGCTCTCTGACGGTGCGGGTCCGTACGTCCCTCAACGATTGCGACAGCCGGAAGGCGCAACTCAGGAAATCGGAAACCGCCATTGAGGCGTTCCTTGACGCCAATCCCGGTTTCACCCGTCAGCGGCTCGACGAGCTCTGTGCCGTCGATGCGGCATACCTAAACACGGTCAACCGCCAGCTCAGGCAAAAAGATGAGCGTGTGGCAGCGGCGGCGGGCGCCCTCAGCCAGTGCCGTATTCAGTTGGACGAGCACCGCAAGAGCTGTCCTCCCTCACTCTCTGACCTTGCTGATAATGCCCTGCCTCAGCTTGCACAGCTCGAGAAACGGCAGACCGAAACGGCGACCGAAATCGCTGACTGCCAGAGCGTGGATGCCCGCATAGTTCAGCAGCTTGAAAACAACCAGGAGCTGAAGGTCAGGCGTAAACAGCTGCGCGAGGACAAGGACAGAAAGGACGCCGCCCTTGCTGACTGGAAAGTGCTCGACAGTATGTTCGGCACCGCCGACGGAAAGCGCTTCCGCACCATCGCCCTCAGCTACATTCTTGGCGGACTGATAGAGCGCGCCAACACATACATGCAGTCGCTCACCGACCGCTACCGCCTGTCGGTTCATCCCGGCACCTTCATAATCCTTGTCGAGGACGCCTATCAGGGCTATGCGCGGCGTCCGGCCACGTCCATTTCCGGCGGTGAGTCATTCATCGTCTCTCTTTCGCTGGCCCTGGCACTCAGCGACATCAGCGAGGTCAGCGGCGCCGACATCCTCTTCATCGACGAAGGCTTCGGCAGCCTCAGCGGCCGCGAACTCGACAACGCCATCGCCATGCTGCAGAACCTCCACAGCCTCTCGCGCCGCCGCGTCGGCATCATCAGCCATCTCCCTCGTGTCTCCGAAAGTCTTCCCGTCCAGATACAGGTGGCTCGCGCTACGCCTCTCTCTCCCTCATCCCTCACCGTAACCACCATAGCCGAGGGTGATAGTGTGAGTTAAAAATAGTTAAATTACAAGTTGGAAAGCGTTTGTTCCGATTAAAATCCATACCTTTGTCTTTCCGCAACACAACTACGGGGCTGACCGGCTTTGACAGCGTGTAGAAGTGGTGCGCAAGCGTGCAGAGCAACGATGCCAATGCCCTTTAATCTCGACATCGACCAATTTAAATGGCGAAAACAACTACGCTCTCGCTGCCTGATCGAAGCACAGTAGATTAGCTTTATCCCCGCAACAGTTGCAGGGACGAGACATCGCCCGATTGTCCTTTTTCCGAGACGGATCGACAAGGCGGTGCAGTTAAATCGGAAATAGCCGGGGCCACGCCTCTGAACCCCGGCGAAATCTTTAGAGGCTAAGGCAGCGGTTGGTCGTCCCGGCCTGCCGCCGCACAAAAACCAACCGGAGACTACGCACGTAGAAACCGCCCCAGTTCCGCGACTGGACGAGGGTTCAACTCCCTCCAGCTCCACTTGTAACCTCGGACTAAAATCAGTCCAAACAAGACAAACCTCAGACTATTAAATAGTTCTGAGGTTTTTCGTGTCTAATCCTTTCGATTCAGGACCGAAATCAGACCAAGAAAAGACCGTTTCAGACATACTTTCGTTACTAATTCGTTACTGAAATTTCGAGAATCAAAATAGTAACGATTTAGTAACGAATACCACCCTAAAATCCTAAAATACAAGATATTACAAAGACATAACTCGGACATAACCCGGAAAAAACAGGACATTTTACTGTATGAAAAACAAGAATCACGGCTTTCTCCTACTACTTAGGGATATTCAGAAAATATCCAACTAATTGTTTGCCAGAGTCATAGATATTTT
>JBJFEE010000009.1:0-5307 GCA_051890455.1 Muribaculaceae bacterium | reverse complement strand
GGCAAAAAGACTTGAGAAAATAATGTAATAAAAGTTTGATTAGTTCGCGGAAAATCCACATTCCCGGCCCGTGTTTTTGATGCCAATAGACTGTCAAAAGACTTTTAATCCGGTATCATATCGGTGCAAAAAGAGACGATTCATGGACTGTGCTTTTTGACAGCGTCAGACGCCCGATGGTGAGGCTTTTGAGGGTGTGTGGAAGAAAAAGGTGGTGAAAAACAGCCTTAAATTAACAAATTTTAACATCGGGGGGGGTAATGTGCCCTATTTTTTATACTTTTGCACATTATTTTGCGAACATGAGAGCAAAACAATTGCCCCGCTCCCAATGGAATAGCGAAGGATGCGGAGGCCTTGTGTTTCTATAGCTTTATGTATACTTGAAAAATCAATCTAATCTATAAATATTATAGAAAACCGGATTCAAAACACATAAATATATAATATACCTGCTTAAAAGCAAGTCGGCTATTCCCCACTATCTTGACTTGTTGGCCGCGTTAATATCTCAACACTCAAACATTATCAATCTCACCCCCTGAAAACCGGTACATCCGTAAACCTGCATCTGAACAGCATACATTATTCATTACATCTTTTAAACCAAACCTATTTCAAATGAAAAAGCTTTATCTTTCAATCTGCATGTCGCTGTTTGCCGCGGCGGCATCGGCGCAGACATTTACGTCGGGCGCACTGACGTATAATGTGCCGAATGCAAAGTATCCTAACGTTACCGTCAGCGGCTGTAACGCCGGCGAGATTTCAACCGAGATTGAGATCCCCGAAACCGTCAGCCACGATGGCACAACCTACAACGTCACGAAAATCGGCGACCTGGCTTTCCAAAATTGCACTCAGCTCAAGTCGCTGACCATTCCCTCGTCGGTTACCTCAATCGGCAAGCAGACTTTCTACAATTCCGATCTTGAGACCATCGTCTGCAAAACGATGAAAACGCCGCCGGGCCCTCCCGGACTTGATGCTACGTCCTTTAACGAAACCACCTATGCCAATGCCACGGTTAAGGTTTATGCCGGTCAGCTTGCATATTTCAAAGATAAATATGATAGTAATAACCTATGGTCTAAGTTCAACAATTTTGTGACAATGCCTGACCCTCCACTTGAGGTAAACGGGCTTCTGTTCGAGGAAGTATCCACAGGGTCATGGCAGAGCGAATATAAACTGGTAGGATATGTGCCAGGCAAGATTTCGGAAAACCTCGTTATTCCCGAACAGGTTACCAAGCCCGGCATGTGGGATATGTATGTAACGTCTGTCGGTGATGGCGCACTTGAAGGCGCTCCCATCAAGTCGGTAACATTCCCCAGGCGTTGCACAACTCTCGGCGCACGTGTTTTTGCCAACTGCACCCAGCTCGAGGCACTGTCATTCCCCACATACATAACGAAAGTCGGTGCACATCTTACGGACGGATGTGTCGCTCTCAAGACCATAACGATCGAATCGTACGACAATAACAAGATTGATTTCGGCACGGCAGCCGACGGCGCTTTCGCCACACTGACGGACTACACTCTCAATATGGGCCGCCCCGTGACGCTGACCGGTACCGCCGAAGATTCGCCTTTTGCCGGAGCGGGCCTGACGCACGTCATCTACAGCTACAACGGCAGTGGCGTTTCCACCGGCCTTTTTGCCAAATCCATCGGCCTGAAGAGTGTGGAGGTCAGCCGTTCCGTGTCATCGGTGGACAATGGTGTCTTCCGTGGCGCACCCGCTCTTGAGACCGTTACGCTTACCGACGCTCTTAAGAAAATCGGCGAGTATACCTTTGCCGACTGCCCCGCCCTCAAGGCCATAACACTGCCTGAAAACCTTACCGGCATAGGAGCCGGCGCCTTCTCCGGCATGACGATGGAAAAGATAAGCAGCCTGGCCGCCGTTCCGCCCACGCTTCCCGACAATGCCTTCTCAGACGAGACTTTTGCCGGTGCGACTTTGGAAGTGAAAGCCGATGTTTTGGACGCCTACAAGTCTGCCGAGGGCTGGAAAAAATTCGCCAATATCGTTTCGGACAATCTGCCCGACCCGTTCACTGTCGATGGTGTGACATATACCGTGCAGTCCATGGCCGACAAGACCGTCGCCATCACCGGCTACGATGCCGCCACTATGCCCGCCGACCTCGTGCTGCCCACGAGCGTTGTCAACGACGGCATCGAATATACCGTGACCTCCGCTATCGCAAGTGCCTTTGACGGCGCTCCGATGACATCGGTGAAATTCCCCTCCACCATCACGCTCCTGCCCAAATGCATGCTCGCTAACTGTCCCAATCTTGAGACAATTATCATTCCGGCATCAGTAACAAAAATCGAAGGGTATTTCTTTGACGAAAGTCAAAATGTCAAAGAACTGATATTCGAGCCCGGTGATACTCCCATCAATTTGGGAGAGTTAAACGACAAGACAATACCCGGTTTCGATGGCATACTTTATTTGGCACGTCCGATAGATATTCTTCTTGATAGATATAACAGACCTAACTCGCCGCTCTACTGGCGAAAATTTGCGAAGATTATCCTTTATCCCGAGGCAGGCGACTGCACGGATTTGTTAAATTATACGGAATGTCTCGAGGTTGAGTTCACCGAGGGCTGGACGGCCGTTCCCGCAAAAATTTTCAGCAGTAATAAAACCGTGTCAAAAGTAAGTTTCCCCACCACTCTGACATCCATCGGCACTGAGGCTTTTTCCGGTTGCTCATCACTTAAGGAGGTTACGTTCCCCGAGTCGCTTGAGAGCATGGAGAGCAAAGCTTTTGCCGGCAGTACGACACTGACCACCGTTTCGTGCAAAGGCCGCATACCCGCAACCATCAATGCCGATGTGTTCGCCGAGGCCACTTATACCGGCGCTACGCTCCGAGTTCTTCCCGGAGCCAAGCAATACTACAACGCCGCCGACGGCTGGAAGAACTTCGCCAATATCGTGGAAGACGGTACCGTTGGAGTCAATGATATCGTTTCTGGTGACGATGTCGAGACCACTGTTGTCGTTACCGATATGCAGGGCCGAACCGTCTACAGCGGTCCGCGCGCCGACATGCCCGCCCTCACCTCAGGCATCTATATTGTGCGTTGCGGAGAAAAAGTCAGCAAAATACTTGTGAAATGAGACTGAAAAATCTATCCATAGCACTTGCGTGCCTCATGCTGCCGGAAGCGGCGGCATGGGGGCGCACCTTTACGGCCAACGGCCTCAAATACGAAGAAGATAAGTATGGTGACTTCTATATCGCAGGCCCCGCAACAACATCAGGCACAATCGAGCATCTTGTCATTCCCGCCGAAGTCACCGATCCCACCAGTGGGAAAACCTACAGTGTGTCCACGATAGGACCGGGAGCCTTCAAAGGACTCACAATAAACCGGATGACCATTGAACCGAGTCCCTTTGATTTGTATTTTGACAGAGAGGCAATGGCCGGAGCCAGTGTGAGCACTCTTAGTATCTCTCGCGATTGGTGGACACCGGTAAACCACCAGCCGTTCCATTACATGAGCTCGCTGACATCCGTCACATTCGGCGAAGGTGTCCAAGAGATTCCGTCGTTTTCATTTCCAAAAACGTCGCTGACGTCGGTAACCATTCCCGCCTCGGTGCGGATTATAGGCACTTGTGCTTTCGAACAAACACCGATCAGTTCGGTGAAGTTCGCTCCCGGCGGAAACTTGGAAGACATCTGGGAATCGGCATTCGCAGGTTGCCAAAAGCTATTATCTATAGACATTCCCGAGGGTGTAACATATATAGGCAGATGGGCCTTCAGTAGAACGCTCCTGACCTCAGTCTATTTACCGTCCACACTTAAGGAGATACGTGAAGGTGCCTTCAATGGTCCTCTTGTAAGCGTGAAACTTTCGCCGTTCAATCCCTATTTCAAGTACAAAGACGGATTGCTGACAAGTGCCGACGGCAAGACAGCCGTCATGGCTTTCAATACAAATAAATCGATCACCGTTCCCGAAGGAGTGACAACTATCGCAGTAGGGGCTTTTGGATATCTGAAAGTTCAGAAGGTCACACTGCCGTCGACGCTGAAGGAAATCAAAAAAGAGGCGTTCAGCGACTGTCGTGAATTGAGCAGCATCAATCTGCCGGAAGGACTTGACTCAATAGGCAATTGGGGCTTCGCATATTGTGTAGGTCTGAAGGAGCTGAAACTGCCCGAAAGTTTGAAAAAGATTGGACGTTACTCATTTGTTGGCTTGGGAACGCCTTCTATAAACATCCCAGCCGGGTTGAAGGAGATTCCGAAAATGGCTTTTGAGATCACCCATCTCAAGTCCATTGACATACCGGAGACGGTTGAAACGATGGATTCAAGCGCATTCGAACGCAGCCGACTCGAAACGGTGACGTTCGGCGTTACCCCGGGCACCGTGACAAAGCTGCCTCATCGAGTATTTTATGGCTGTAAGCAACTCAAGAATATCACGTTGCCCGCCTACCTTCGCTCAATAGCCAGCGAGGCATTCCTGGAATGCGAGGCCCTGGAGTCGATACAACTGCCGGGTGAGCTTAAGGAGATAGGTGTGAGGGCTTTTGCCGGCTCATATCTAAAGTCAATTGACATACCGGAGTCGGTTGCAAAGATAGATACAAGCGCATTCGAAAGCTGCCGCAACCTCGAGACGGTGACATTCGGCGTTACTCCCGGCACTGTGACAAAGCTGGCACCTAAGACATTCTTCGGCTGTAAGCAACTTAAGAATATCACCTTGCCGGCCGATCTGAGCACAATAGGCAATGAGGCCTTCTCCGGTTGCAAGGTCCTGGGGGCGATACTGCTGCCGGGAGCACTTAAAGAGATAGGCGAGAAGGCCTTTGCCGGAGCCACCGATTTGCGCAATATCTCCAGTAAGGCCTGCTATCCTCCGACAGTGACTATTACCGCCTTCGACCAAAGCGTTTATCGCAACGGTACGCTGACGGTTCCCGTAGGTTCCGCCAAGCTCTATGCGGAAGCGCCGGTATGGGAACTGTTCGGCAACATCAGGGAGTCGGCCGACCTTGGCTCTGTCGACGACATCACGGCCGACATCCCGGACGGTCCCGTTGTGGTTTACCGTCTCGATGGTGTCAAGGTCTACGAGGGTCCGCGCGCCGACATGCCCGCCCTCACCCCCGGCGTCTACCTTGTTAACGGCCGTAAGGTGCGGCTGTAACCCCGGCTGCAACCCCACATGGGAAAATAAGCGAAAAAAGATTTGGCTATGTCGCGGAAAATTCGTACCTTTGCGGCCGTAAACCATACAAAACCAAATTTTTATA
>JBJFEE010000008.1:0-32727 GCA_051890455.1 Muribaculaceae bacterium | reverse complement strand
TGGTCCAACATGCCAAAGGCATGTCCCTACATTCAGGCTATTTTGACACACCCTCTCTGCCGGTCGGGGTAAATGTCACTTTCTTTACATCAGTATTGGCTCGTTCCTGTGTGGCAGGTGTCCATACATTATTATCGTCAATGCTGCCGACAGAACCGTTGCCTAAAGCGAAGTTTTTGCTGCCCTTAGTAAATTCGATAGATGTGAGCTTCATATTTGCCGGAGCAGTAACCGTCATTGTGTTGCCCGTATAAATACGCAGCTCAGTGCCGGCGCTATCCTTCCACCAGCGTTGTTGCTCTGACTACCATCGGCGAATGAAATTGTAACACCGTCTTTTGTCAGAGTTACACCGGTTAAATTAGGGATATTCATATGACAATTGGGATTTTTTTCGCTGTTTTTTGCTGTTGATATTTTTGACAAAAAATTGTGGAGGATATAGGAGGTTATGACAGGAATTTTTACTACCTTTGCGGCAGGGAAACGGACGATTTCGTATAACTCTGAAATTCAGTTATTAACCAATCAATAATCTCTTATGAAAAAACTTTTACTCTCACTCGTGTTGAGCATGCTGGCATGCGTTGGCTATGCGGAGCTTGGGGCAAGTCCTTATGAATGGATTTGCGACAAGAGCTATTCGGTAACACAAAAAACGGATATCTCCGTATCATTAGGAAATGTCTCATGGACTCAAATATGGACTGGAGACAACGGATTTTATGGCTCACGCGATGGAAACACGCCCATTTCTTTAGTCTTTGGATCCAATACTAAGCCTATTAAAAGTCTAATATTTTCAACAGACGCATTCGCTGGAAAAGAGATAATTAGCATCACAATAAATGCAAAAAAGCATACTAATGCTAACACTACCTTTGCCGCGAAAATAGACGATATTGCTGTTGGTGATAACAAATCCATAGGGAACAGCTTTAGTGATATTCAGTTCTCCAACATTAATAAAACTGTATCTGCAACAGGCAAACTAGAGCTGATTTTTGAAAATAGTTCAACTGCAACAAGTAAAAATGGAGGCGTCTATATACACTCTATCACCATTAAATACACTGATGGTGGAGAAACTCCCGGCCCCGGTCTGAAAGATGCAACTCTCGCTTTCTCGGACGCTAGTCTTGATGTTAAAGTTGGCGAGACTGTTGACGGTCTTAAACTGACAACGCAGGACACTGACGGTGATATCACAATCGAATCACTGAACCCCGAAATCGCAGCCTATGACGCTACCACCGGTAAAGTAACCGGTGTCGCTGTTGGCACTGCCACCATCAAAGCAACCTCGGCAAAAACTGAAACTTATGATGAAGGTACTGCTACATATACTGTAAATGTTTCTGCCAACATTCCCGAATCGTCTATAGACAATCCCCTGACTGTCGCTAAAGCCCTTGAAATTTGCGCTTATGCTCCCCAGAACGTATATGTCAGGGGTATTGTAACTAATATTGAAAACTGGACTGCAAATGGCGGTAAATATTATATCGCAGACGCTGAAGGTGCGGAAAAACTTTACGTCTATAATGGCCAATGGGGCGCTGATGCCGCAGGCAAACCCGCAGATGGTATTATCAGCGAAGGTGCTACTGTCATTGTCAAAGGTAATCTCAAAATTTTCGGTTCTAATAAAATCAAAGAGTTTGACTCGAATAGCCAGTTAGTCTCCTACACAGCCCCTGTAGGTCCCGTCCTGCTTCCCGCAGGCCTGGAGTTCTCGGCTGCCGAGCACACTGTAAATGTAGGCGAGACTGTTGACGGTCTTGCTCTGACAAAACCCGAGGACAACACCGGTGTTGTCACTTATACTTCGTCGAACGACGCTATCGCCACTGTTAACGCCGAAACCGGCGCCGTAACCGGCGTAGCCGCAGGCACAGTAACCATCACCGCAACATCCACTGAAACCGATACCTACAAGGCCGGCAAAGCTTCCTACACTCTCACCGTTGTCGACCCCAACGCTCCCGTTGTCACCGGCGCCATGTTTGATTTCACAACAGCCGACCTCGCAAATCTGACAACATCGGGCATCAAGGCCAGTAATGCAACAGTGGCAGACGCTGCCAATAATTTAACCGGTGTAACTCTGACAAAAGACGGTGTTACAATTTCATTCGCCGATGGTAGTCAGAGCAACAACGCTGGTGGAAGGATAGCGCCGGCACTGAGCTGCGTATTTATACGGGCAACACAATGACGGTTACTGCTCCGGCAAATATGAAGCTCACATCTATCGAATTTACTAAGGGCAGCAAGTTCGCTTTAGGCAACGGTTCTGTTGGCAGTATCGTCGATAATAATGTTTGGACCCCCGCCACACAGGAACGTGCCATAAAGGACGTGACATTTACCCCGACCGACAGAACAGATATTGGCAAGATAACCGTAAACTACGAAAGCATCAATACCGGTGTCGACGATATCCTCAGCGATGACGCCAACGCTCCTGTCGAGTACTACAACCTGCAGGGCGTACGCGTAGCCAACCCCGAGAGCGGCCTCTACATCCGCGTCCAGGGCAAGAAGGCTACTAAAGTGCTTGTAAAGTAAGTGACGTGGAGCTGTGATAACAGTTCCCCATTAGACAAATAAGACTGCAAATATCCCACAAGGGCCGACGCAATCCCGCGCCGGCCCTTGTTATGTCTTTTAGTTTTAAGCGATTTTTTACCGCTCGTACCTCGCGATGTGGTTTTATCGCGGAATTTATATGGAACGGCACTGAGTGGTCACGGAATTGGGCGTTTTAATGGATACTGACGCAGTCGCTTTGTTATGCCAAAAACATGACGGAACTGGATTGGAGGCGCTTTGCGCCCCAAAAGACTATCCGGACGCATGGAACGCAAGTCTACGGGTGATGGTGATGGAGATTAACCGGCTTGCAGGGATACTTTTTAAAGCGTCCTCTTCAGGATGGCCGAACGTTAAGCCAGCGCAGACGCTTTAAAAAGCGTCCCTACAAATCCTGATGGAGCCGAAGACGTTTGTGGTTGCCATGGACAGTTATGCCGTATTTTCGATATCGACGTACGTTGTGGTTCGGAGCCTGTCAGATGTAGGTCTGGATCAGGAGCATGGTCATGACGCCGGCGACGAGGGAGTAGGTGGCGGGCTTTTCGAAGCCGTGGGCGTGGGTTTCGGGAATCATTTCGTCGCTGATGACGTAGAGCATGGCGCCGCCGGCAAGGGCTGTCAGGGCGGGAAGCAGGGAGGCGGAGAGGTCGCCGAGGAGGTAGCCGATGATTACGCCGGCGACTTCGAGAAGGGCGACGGCGAGGGAGACGCCGATGACGCGCCAGTAGCTTACTCCTATCATTATCAGGGGCGTGACGACTACCATGCCTTCGGGGATGTTCTGAATGGCGATGGTGATGGCGACGGTGTAGGCGTTGGACATGTTGCCGTCGTCAAAGACGACACCGGCGGCCAGCCCCTCCGGAAATTTATGGATGGCTATTGCCATGACAAACAGCAGGATGCGGTTTATAGACTTTTGCGACTCGGAATGTTCCTCCTCGCGCTCTCCCGGCTCGAGACCGGCAATATGGTGGAGGTGCGGCGTAATTCGGTCGAGCACGGCGATAAGCGCCACTCCCGCGGCGACACCGATTATCGGCTGCCACCATCCGGCGCGTCCGGCCATCTCTACGGACGGCACAATGAGGCACACCAGCGACGCCGTCAGCATCATGCCGGCGCAGAAACCCAGGAATATGTCGTTCAGTTTATGCGGGATTCGCCGGACTACCATCCCCACGGTAGACCCGACGAGGGACGCCAGCCCCAGCCCGGCCGCACAAACCAATAGTTGTTGCCACATAGTCATAGTTGAAATTTAAATCTATATCCATTATAACACTATAACACCCCAAAAACCAAAACTTGACACAAAAATAACAAAAATACGCTGAAGTTCCCCGATAAGTGGTAAAAGAATTGAGTTAGCGGGGTGATTTCGAGAGGGGCGGTTTGAAGAAAGGACTGTCATTTAGACGGTTGGGGGTTTCTTAGGTCGGCGGGAGGATTTGTAGCCGGAGAGGAGGCACCAAAAGAGGAGGCAGGAGATGAGGGGGATGTAAATCCAGGTAGCGATGTTGCCCATCCAGAGGCGCCCGGTGTGGGTTTCGAGGGCGAGGTTCCAGAGTGGCATGGGGAGGGTGGAGAGCGCGTCGGGCTGAGGGAGGGCGGCGGTGCCCTTGTCGTAGTCGACGGGGTGGAGCAAGCCGTCGGGCTTAATCAGGAGGCCAGCGACGGGTGATTTGCCGAATGGCGGGCGCTTTACAGTGGGGTCGACGAGGGCGTTTGAGGTGGCGTCGAAGACATTGCCCGTTGAGGGCGACCAGCGGTAAAGGCCGTTGAAGGAGCCGACAAGCCAGTCGCCGTCACCGAGGGGATGGAAGACGTTGAGACCCATAACACTTACCGGAGGCTGGTTGGACGGCGGGAGGAGCGTCGGCGTCGAGGTCAGCGAGTCAAGGCAGTAAAAGCCGTCGGAGGTGCTGAGGAGCCAACCCATGGCGGGGTCGTGGCGGAGCATGCGCAGGCGGTCATTCCAGGGATTATCGTCGGCGAGGGTTGTGCCGGGAATTTCGGGGACACGGGAAAGGGCCAGCGGGATGAGTAGCGGCGGGCGCAGGCAAAAGCCGGTGATGCAAACCAGCATCGTAAGAACCAAGGTGTAGACGCCGATAAGACGATGGGCTTTGATATTGTTTTTCAGAGCGGAGCCAAGACGCTTCAAGCGCTCGCGGTTTTCGCGGGACTTTTTAATGGCCTTGGGGAGAAGCCATATCAACAGGCCGGTGATTATCAGGACTGTCAGCACGATGGCAACGATGTCGGCAACGGCTACGCCGGCGGGACCGAAGAGCTTTCCGCTGTGCAGGAGCCACATAGCCCGGAAGCCGGTCGGGTTTGGCGTACCATCCGCAGGCGCCTGCAGGACAACACGATTAAACGGCGCTTCGGCAGATGGCGACAGGCCGATACCCGAGCGGCCAACCACCACCACCGAATCCCCCTGCGAGGTGAGGTCGGATAGCTGGCCTATGCCATCTGACGGGAGGGAAACGGCCTGCCAGTGTCCGGCCGTCAGGCGGTACAGGCTATCCGAAGTGACGGCATAGATTCGGCCGTCAGCGGTGGCAGTCATGGCGCGGACGGCACGGAGCGCCGGGGCGGCGGGCAGTCCGGTGTTAAAGTCGGTAACGTTATCTCCTTCAAGGCGATATATGCCACCGGTGCCGTATAGTAGAACGATGACGGACGAGTCGGCGGCAGGCAGACTTCCGCGCAGCAGGCCACCGTTCCAATTCGAGTGGCGGTAGTGTGGGAGCAGGACACGGCTCACGCCATAGTCCCTGACAAGGTCGCGGTGGTTGAGCACGATGCCCGAAAGACACATCGTCAGCAGTAAGAAACACACAGCCAACGATGACCATTTGTGCTGTCTGCGCCAGTTTATCTTCATTTTTTTGAAAAGGCGTTATAGAGGGTGAAAGCGCCCAACCCGACAAACGCAACGAGTATTACCGTCATGGCGCCGATGTGCTGCAGGGGTTCGAGCCAGATTTCCTTGAGTATGCCAATGTGGCCGATGATTTCGACGAACGTCCAGAAAACCAGCACGGTAGCGATTGCCATACGGATGTTGGCGCCCCACGAGGCCAGGTACAGCTGCTTGCGGAAGATAAAGGCCGAGCCGATGAGACAGACGGCCGCGATGGTCAGCGTCACCGGGTGCGTGTCGCCCAGGAAATTGGTGTCGTAGCAGAACATCAGCAGCAGGTAGCAGGCCCACATCATCACGTTAAGCTCCATAAACGTCACTATCGCAGCGTGGCGCGTGGCCGGACGGGCGACGATGATGTCGCGGCGCTTGCCGAACAGCCTTTTCTGGCACCAGTTGAAGAAATTGCATCCGCTGCGTATGCAGAAAAGGTACATAATCATAAACATCACCAGGAAGCCGAAAGTGGCGGGGAGGATGAGGTATTCGGGCTGCGTCACCTTGCCCGTCAGCGGGTCGGTGTAGGGCATCATGCCGAAGCGGTCGGCATAATACTGGAACAAAAATTCCACCCAGCCCGTCCAGAAGAGCAGGCCGCCGAAGAGCCCGCACAGCGTCTGCCGCAGGTCGTCGCGCACAAAGACGCCCGCGACGATCAGCAGCAGACCCGCCGTACCCATCAGGAAGGCGCAGGCGTGCAGCGTCCCCGGCTCGAGGAGATGCTCCATCAGTATCATCAGGGCATGGCCGAGCGGCATCGTGAACAACACGAGCAGAAACGAGGCCACGGCCTTGCCGACATATTTTTTTCTAACCTTAGGTTTTTCAGTTGCCATCAGTGTATCATTTCATTTTACAAAGTTCAGAAAAATCAGGGAATATCGAAAGAGAGGCCCGCCTGAAAGTTTATGCCGTCGGTGAGCGGGCAATTGAGATAATAGTACTTTGGCTTGTAGTTGAAGACGTTGTCGAGAGCCAGCGTCAGCCTGATTTTGCCGAGAAAGAGCTGCGACACAGACAGTTTCCACAGCGTGTAGGTCGGATAGCTGACGGTGACGGTTCCCGCCGAGATGTCGTAATAGTCCTTGTACTCGACATTGTCGACTCCGGAGAGGAAGCGCCCGTTGACCGACAGCGTCAGCGAGTATTTCTTAGAGAAATCCTTCTCCCAGTCGGCACGCGCCGTCAGCGTGTGCTTGCGGGCGGGAATGTACTGGTTGTTGGCGGTATTGCCGTCCTTGTCGCGTCCCACGTGCTCGCCGGTATAGGCATAGTTGATGCGAGCCGAAAGTCCGTTGTTCCAGCGTCCCTGGACGGCCAGTCCGGCACCGACAAGCGAAAATGAAGCCAGGTTGACGTAGTCGAGGTAGAGCTGTGTGTCGCCGTCGGGGCGGTAGTACGGCAGGCCGGTGGAGATGCGGTTGCGGATGCCGTTGTAATTCACCGACGCCGTCACGTTGTAGTGGCCGCGGGTGTACTCGGCCGACAGCGAGAAATTGTGACTGCTCTCCGGCCTGAGGCTTGGGTTGCCGTTGACAATCCAGATGCCGGCCATGTCGAACTGATAGTACTTCTCCTTGAGCGTGGGGGCGCGGAAGCCCATGCCGTAACCGGCGCGGAGGACGGTGTGCCAGGGCAGCGTCCAGCGCGCCGACACTTTCGGTGTCACGCGCGACATGCGCCCGTCCGAGAAGTAGTCGTAGCGCAGGGCGCCCACCACTTCAAACTTTTCTGAGATGTTCCAGTCGTACTGCACGAAGGCGTCGGCCGAAATCTGCGAGCGCGTACTCTGCGTAAGCTTGTCGTTGCGCATGAAATCGCGCATGAAGTCGGCACCGGCGGTCAGCGACCCCGTCTCGCCCGTCCACCAGTTGTACAGGCCGCGCACGCTGTTCTGCACATTGCTGTAGTTGCGCACGTCCAGGCGGCTGAGCCTGTAAAAGGTGGACTTGTCGTACTGGTCGAAGGCGTACGACAGCTCCAGCCGGCGGTCCTTTGCGGGGGTCCATTCGCCACGCAGGCCGCCGCTGAAGTCGCGGTAGCGCTCGGGAGAGTCGTCGGTGCGGTTGAGCTGGCGGAAGAAGTACCCGGCGCGGGCCGTCAGGCTGAGTTCGCGGGCGGGCTTCACCGTAAAGCGGTCGCTGACATTCCAGACGCTGTTACCGTAGATGGTGCTGACCACGCGGGTCACGGGATTGGGGGCGCTGTGGACGTCGTAGCTGTCGATTGAACTGTGCGACGCCGACAGCACATTCTCCACCACCGAGCCTCGCGCCGTGGCCGAAAGCGTATACCGCTGCTCGTTGTGCCGTGCGATGCGGGCGCTGCCTGACAGCGCCCGGGGGCGCGAGGCGTGACGCGTGATGATGTTGATGACGCCTGCGCCGGCGTTGCTGCCGTAGAGGGCGCTGGCGGCACCGCGCACGATTTCGATGCGCTCGACATTGCTCATGTCCAGGCGCGTGAAATCGACATCGTCCATCGTCTCGCCGGCCATGCGTTCACCGTCGACGAGGAAGAGCACGCTCTGGCCGCCCTGGCCGTTGAAATTCAGATGCGTCTGCTGGTTCATGGCGTAGGAGAACTCGATGCCGGGGAGCTCCTGCTGCAGCAGGTCCTGGACGTTGGTGGCGTCGGTGCGGGTGATGTCCTTCAACGTTATCAGGCGCGTCTGCACCGGCGTCTCCTTGAGCAGACGCGGCACGCGCGTGCCGGTGACGACAACCTCGTTGAGGTCATAGCTGTCCGACAGGAGCGAGTCCAGCACGAGCGAGTCCACGGCATACGGGCCTTCGTCCGCCGACGGAGAAGCCGCGAAAACCATTGGCGGCAATGCCATTGCCAGATACAGGATTTTCTTCATAGCGGATAACGATAGTTTATTGTCAGACAGCATTTGACACCCGTCCGGCTCTGATAGTCGGCGAGCTGGAGGGCGCCGTATGTGCCGTCGGGCAGGCGCAGCACAAAGACCTTGCTGTTGAGTTCAAAGGCCGGCGGCATGGGCGGGATGCAGATGCGCAGCCACGACGAGAGCACGGGGTTGACCGCGATGCCCTGGTTGCCGATGAGGCCGAGGAGCATGCGGTCCCGGATGGTCCAGACGTCCGTTTCGTTCCATTCGTCGCCTTTGTATTCGAGTGAGGCCAGGAAATCCCGGTCGGAGGGGACTTGGGAGATTTCGGAATATTCAGTTGCAGCGGCTTCACAGTCGTTGGTGCGCACATTGTTTCGGTGCACGGCGATTGTCCACTCCGAAGGACTTTCCTGAGCCTCCGTAGGATAAAAATTTCGGAATTCGTACCTGGAGATGCCCACACCGTAGACGTCGTACCAGTATGTGTATATGCCGCCGCGGTTGCCGGCGGGGGCGGAGGGCGCCTCGGCGACGGGGATATCCTTTGTCACCCACAGCGACGAAGTATTGAAGGCCGAGTCGCGGCCAACCGAGTCGGCGAGGGCATGCAAATCGATGTAGTGCCACTGCGTCCAGTCGGAGGCGTCGACATACAGCCGCCCGCTGACCGTTGCGGCCGCATCCTCGGACGGCTTGTCGTATATGCCGTCCAGAATGCCGTCGCACGACTGCAGCGCAATCGTCACCAGCGCGGGTGCCAGAAGTCGCAGGACTTTCATCATTCGACTGACTGAGTGAACGTTGCGACGATGGGGAAGGGCATGCTGCCCATGATGAAGCTGTTGGTAATCTTCAGGCCGTCGGCGGTCTTTTCAATCAGCACATTGCTGGGGTTTTTGAATTCATAGTCGCTGTTCATGGTGGTGTTGCCGTTCTGGACGGCCGTGAAATGCATCTTCAGGCCGTCGGTGCCGTCGGCCGAGGCGTAGTCGCGGTAGAAGCCGTTATTTGTCTCGTCAAAGGCGATGTTGGAGATGGTGTAGGCGCCGAGGGTGAGGTCGCCCATGACGGTGCCGGTGAGTTTGTACTCGGGCACCTGCAGGTTGACGGTACCGTCCCCGTTGGCGGTAATTACGTATGTCACGCCGTCGGCGCTGTAGGTGAACATGCCGCCTACAACAACGCTGTTGCCGCCCTTGTAGCTGCCGGCGTACTCCGAGGCCATGGACTCTTCTTCAAAGGTTATCTCCTGAACCTCCTCGACCTTGTAAGTCTGCGACGAGCCGTCGGTGAGGGTGATTTTTACGATTTCAGCCGAAGCGGCGGTGGAGAGGAGGGTTGTGAGAGCAAGAGTGAGTATATGTTTTTTCATCTTATTGCGGTTTTGGAGTTATTTCTTTATTACTTTGAATGTCTGATTATTGACTGTGACAATGTAGACAGCAGACTGCAGGGCCTCGAGCGACACCTCGTCGTGTCCGGTTGCTACCTTGTTGCCGTTGAGGGCGTAGACGACGATGTCATGGCCGGGGCAGCTGAAGACACGGCCGTCGTAGCTGTAGACAGTCTCGTCAGCAACGGCATCGAGGACGGCAGTCGCGTCGCCAAACGATATCGAGGCGACCTCGGAGCGTGCGCATGTCGAGCTGACAGCGGGTGTAGTGATGGTCATATCCTCGCCGCTAAATGTAATGACCGGCTTCTCGGACAAATTGAAAACCTTAGTCGTGCCGTCCTTGAGGCTGAGCCTGAGCGAATGCCCGGCAGCCGCAGCCGACCACGCCACAGCCATAAGCAGAAGAAATACGTATTTTTTCATCCTATAAATGAATTTTGATATGTGGTTAATATTAGTTTTTTCGTCTGCAAAATTAGACACTCTCCCCCACCCCCACAATACCCAAAATTCATGTATTTTCAAGCATATACACCTAAACCACATACCTTTACACAGTACCTAATTTTAAGTATCCCTACCTAATTTTAGGTAATTTGACCGGTCAACTTTCATATTCAGTCCAGAGGGAAATTAGACTTATTGAATTTGGGAAGATTGGGAAAAGGTTAATCTTGTTGGAATAATTCAACCAAAATAAACTATGAATTTATTAATTCAGTAAAATTTCAACCAAGCACCAAGCCGAAAAGGCGAGGTTCAGCAAAAACAGGCGGCGCCCCGCAGGTCGGGGAGGACTTGCGGGGCACCGGGCTTTATGTCGGGTTAGAATTGGTCGGGGTCAGGCGTGGGAGGCTTCGAGGAGGTCGCCGAGGACGCTGATGTCGCGGCAGGTGATGTCGGGCATGGGGTCGTTGTTGAGGGCGGTTTCCTTGGTGGTCTCGCCGGAGAGGACGAGGACGCCCATGCCGCCGGCGTTCTGCGCCGTTGCCACGTCGGTGTAGATGCGGTCGCCGCACATTGCAACCTCGTCGGGCTGCAGGTTGTAGCGGTACATGATACCTGAGAGCATGTCAGGATTGGGCTTGCCGATTACCAGGTCGGGCTTGCGGCCGGTAGCATACTCGATGCAGGTGGTCAGCGAGCCGCAGTCGACGAGGACGGTGGGCTGGTCGGTGGGACACACGCGGTCGGGATTGGTGGCGATGTAGGGCAGTCCCTGCTGAGCCAGCCAGGCGGCATGGCACAGGCGGTCGTACTGCAGTGTGGTGTCGAAGGCCACAATCAGCGCGTCGGGACGGTCGTTGGGGTCGCAGGCGGCCAGCTCGAAGCCGGCCTCCTCGAACTCGTGCAGCATCGACGGCGTGCCGAGGGCATAGATGCGCTTCACCTCGGGCATGCGGGCCTTCAGGTACTCGATGGTGGCCACGGCAGTGGTATACATCTCCTCGTCGGTGGCCTCGATGCCGAGCTTGGCAAGCTTCTTGAGGTAGTCGGCGATGGAGCGCGTGGGGTTGTTGGTGAGGAACGAGTAGCCGATGCCCAGGCGTGTCAGGCGCGCCAGAAAGTCCTTGGTGAAAGGGAAGAGCGTCGAGCCCATGTATATCGTGCCGTCCATGTCAAGGGCGACGTGCTTGATGCGGCGGCAGGCGGCCATCATCTCGTCGTAAGTCTTCGGCGAGAAATAATCGGGGGTCTGTGTCTTGGGGGTCATGTCAGATTTCAATGTATATTGTCAAAATCAGATGTCAAAGTTCTCCTGGTTGAGCTCGCTGGCTTTGTTCTCCTGCTCCGACTGGGCGGCGGCGTAGAACTTCTGCGAACGCTCGTAACCGTCACGGGGAGCATTCCACATGCTCACGAAGGTGATGGCGCCTATGATACCGACGGCGATGAAGAGGTAGAATACCATGTTCCAGCCAAAAGCGTCGGCGACGATGCCGACTGCGATAGCGGAGAGGAACGAGCCGACATAGCCGAAGATACCGGCCAGGCCGTTTGCCGTTGCCGAGGCTTCCTTGGTGGCCTGGTTGGCCGAAGCGATGCCGATAAGGGCCTGGGGACCGTAGATGAAGAAGCCGGCGCCGGCGAGGATGGCGATGGAGACGGCGAAGGGCAGGTTGGGCAGGAAGATGAACAGCGTCAGGAATACCACTGCGCCTACCATGCAGACGAGGCACATGCGGTGGGCCTTACCCTTGAAGATGTGGTCGGTGCACCAGCCGGCGGCGATTGTGCCCACAATGGCCAGTACCTCAAAGATTGTCACGGAGATTGCGGCAAGAGCCAGCGACATGTGACGGGCCTCGGTGAGGAACTTGGGACCCCAGTCGAGGATACCCATGCGCATCACGTACACAAAGATGTTGGCGATGCAGAGAGTCCATATCCAGCGGTTTGTCCATACCATGGCCTTGAGAAACTTGGAGTGCGAAACCTTTTCGCCTTCCTTCTTGCCGGTGTTGGTGGCGGGGAGCTCGGGCAGACCCACCGAACGGGGGTCGTCGCGCAGGCCTACGAAGAGCCACAGGGCGCCCAGGATACCGAGAATGGCGGGGATCCAGAAGCACCAGCGCCAGGCGTCCCAGTGCTGGGCGTACTGCATGATCTGCTTCATGCTCTCCGAGTTGGAGGGGTCGAGATTGAGGTTCTTGGCGATGGTATTGATGATGGCGGGGTCGCCGCTCATGTCGGTACCCATGTTGGTCATGATGAGACCGCAGAAGAAGACGGCGGCACCGGCACCGATTGAGTGCGAGGTGTTCCATATCGACATCTTTGTGGCTAGCTCGGACGGGTGAATCCACGACGGCAGGATGCGTGCGCACGGAGGATAACCCATGCCCTGGAAATACTGGTTGAAGACAATGGTGATGCCCATTGTCAGGATGAGCAGATTAAGGAAGTCGGGGCCGGCATCCACACCTGTCACCCAAGAGCTGACGTTGACGCCGAAGCCGAAGGCCAGATTACATGCCGCGCAGAGCAGCAGGCCCAGGGCCATGATGACGCGCGAACTGAAACGGTCGACGATGAAGCCGTTGGCAAAACGCGAGGCGCCGTAGATGAGCGAGCTGACGCCGATAATGATGCCAAAACTGGTGTTGGAGATGCCGTACTGGGCCGTCAGGCCGGGCATGGCCACCGAAAAGTTCTTGCGCAGGAAATAGTAAATGGCATAACCGATCATCGACACGACGATGGTGCGCAGCTGCCAGCCTTTGAATTTCTTTATCACTTCCGGCGACCAGTTGCCGTAAATGCTTTCTTTACTCATGGTTTATTATAGTTTAAGATTGAATATGCATTTTTCGGGGATGTAAGGCGGTGTGTCAAAATGTGTGATTTTAATGATGTAGGGACATCGCTTTGCGATGTTAAGCCTGAAAGACAGCATATTGGTCCAACATGCCAAAGGCATGTCCCTACATTCAGGCTATTTTGACACACCCTCGAAACCCGTTTTATTTGCGGATGCTCCCTGGAGCATCCCTACTACCGGTTTATACACCTGAAATGCATAGTCGCTTTCTGTTATACCTATATTATATATGTGTAAAAATAGTTGAAATCGAAATGTGATGTGCCTGTGTCAGGCCTTGCCGCCGTTGAGGCGTGCCGTCTCCTCGAAGTCGAGGGCCTGCGCCAGGACGGTGACGGGGTTGAGGACCGTGCGGCCGGTGCTCATCTCAATCTGCCACTTGCATGTCTCGCAGTCGGTGATGACAACGTCGGCGCCAGACTCGTCGATGAGACCGAAGAGCTCGCTGCCGATGGCCTGTGAGGTGGGATAGTTTTCCTTCTTGAAACCGTAGGTGCCGGCTATGCCGCAGCATGCCTGCTCGAGGGTGGTGAGTTTCATGCCGGGAATCATGCGCATGAGGCCTGCCGAGTAGACGCCCCAGCCCAGTTTCTGCATGTGGCAGGGAGTGTGGTAGGCGGCGTTCATCTTGAAGTCCTTGCGGAAGGCCAACTTGATTTCGCCCTTCTCGATGAGGCGGTACAGATAGGCGGTGGCGGTGTAGATATCATCGCGGATAGCGTTGTTGTCGACACCGAGCAGATGGGGATACTCGTCGCGCATGGTGAAGATGCAGGTCGAGCTGCAGCCCACGATTGCCTCGGCGCCGCGGGCCATGGCCTCCTTCATCTCGGCCACGTTGGTAGCGGCGTCCTTGCGGGCTCGGTCGATGAGGCGGTTGGCAACCTTGGCCACACCGCAGCACTTCTCCTTCTCCATCAGCGTGATGCCGATGTTGCAGGCGTTCATGATACGCACGAAGTCAATGCCGAGCTGCGGGTAATTGTAGTTGACGTAGCAGCCGTGGAAGTAGGCTATGCGGCTCGGGAACTGCGCCTGTTTGTCGGCGGCGTTCTTCTTGAACCACGACACGAATTTCCTGCCCGAGTATGCGGGGAAGGTGCGGTGGCTGTCTACGCCGATAGTCTTGTCAAGGACAAACTTGACGGGCTTGAGGCCGAGGGTGAGGTTTACCACGGGAGCGAAGGCCGAGGCCATGGTGCCTACGAAATCCGTTTCGGCCAGCATGCGGTCGCGCAGCTTGGGAGCGCCCTTTTCGTAGTTGATGCGGGCCATCTGGATGATGTCGCCGATGCGCACGTTGTTGGGGCACGACACCTCGCAGCGCTTGCAGTTGAGGCAGTATTTCAGCGCCTTGTCAAAAAAGTCGGGATTTTTGAGACGGTAGCGCTCGCCGTCGGGGCCGGCCTGCTTGGGGCCGGGATATTCGGGCTTGACGGCGGCCACGGGGCAGTAGACGGTGCAGATGGTGCACTTGATGCACTGCTCGAGGTTGTTGGGGCTGATGTTTTTTATCTGATATTCCATGGCGTGTCAGTTTTTGTGTCCGGAGAGTTTTTTGTCGATTTCCCTGGCCACTGTCAGGGCGGTGAGGACGGCGACGCCGGCTCCGGACTCTTCCTTAAGCGAGTTACAGCCGCCCAGGATTGCTCCGACGGCGTAGAGGTTGGCGATAGTCTTACCGCCCTTGCTGACGCGGAAGCTGCCGTCGGTGTGGACGCCGAAGCTCATGTAGGGCTGGACGTCGAAGACCTGTTTGCTGAACCACTTGCTGCGTTCGGCCGGGGCGTCGACGTCGAGGTCGAACACCGACTCGCGTATGCTGTCGGGACGGGCGACGAGGCCGCTGCTGAAGAAACTGCCCGTGGCCATCACGAACTGGTCAGCGGTGAGGCTGTCGGCGCCGAGGCTGACAGTGCTGAGCGATTTCAGCGACTCGTCGGCGATGCGTCCCTCTGTCACCTTGTCACCTAACATATAGACGCCGCCGAGGTGCTCGAAGTAGCGGCGGAGCATAGCCTGCTGGCGCATGCCGGTGACGGACATGGGAGTGGTGGGGACGTAAAATATCTTTTTACCGGTGAGGCGCTCCAGTTCGGCCAGGGGCTTTTCGTCACGCATGCCGATGACGGCGGGCATGATGACTGCCGAGGCGTCGCCGGCGGCCTTGCGCAGCTCGGCGGCGAAGTCGGCCAAGGCCTGTCCGGTGAGCAGACGGGCGATGCCGGGGGCGCGGAACTCGGTGGGGTTGGTGCGAAGATGCTCAAGTGCGGGGATGGTGACCGAGACGGTTTTGGTTTCTATGCCCTCGCGCTTCAGACCGTTGGCCAGGAAAGCGGGATAGAAATCAAGATAGCCCTTTATGGAGGCGATGAGGACGGGGCCGTTCTTGGCGGCTTCCCTGATTTTCTCCATCACGGGGCTGCCGGCGGCCGACAGCCAAGCGGGCTTGACCTCGCCCACGGGGGTAAGGCGGTGATGGTTGGCAGTGTCGCTGCCTTCGAGGGTGATGCCTGCATCGGCGAAAATCTGCTTTGCCTCGGCAATCAGCGCGGCAAGGTTGGCGGCGCCGATGCGGGCGTAGGGATGCGGAGCCTCAAGCGAGGCGATGGCGGCGGACGGGTCGCTGACCTCCTTGCCGTCGACATGTCCTAACAGGCCGTAAGAGCCCGAATTGAAGTGGAGGGCGCTCTGTCCCGAGCTGATTATTGCCGTGCTGTGTCCTGCCCGGCACAGGGCGATGCCCGTTACCAGGCCGCTGAGGCCTCCTCCCAGTATTATTGCGTCGTATTTCATTTCTGCTCTTGTTTGTTGGTTTCTTTATCCGTGTCCTTGCTGAGGCGTTTCAGCGTCTCTTCGGAACAGTCGACTTTGTCGATGCCGCAGAGGCCTTCGTAGATCCATGACATGAACTGTGCCTCCACCAGGGTCTGTCCCCATGCCACGGGCATCATGCCCTTCCATCGCTCGTTGACGAACGAGCTGAGGTCGCAGAGCGCCAACTGCTCGTTGCCGCTCTCACGGCCGAGGATGGCGGCGGCGCGGCAGGCGCAGAGGCCGCCCTGACAGGTGCCCATGCCGATGCGGGTGCGGCGGCGCAGGTTTATCAGGTTGTTGACGTGCAGATGGTTGACGGCGTATTTGACCTCGCCTACCGAAACCTGCTCGCACTCGCAGACGAGGGCGTCATCGCCGCTCTCGCCGGTGATTTCGGCCGACAGGGTTCCGTGGCGGCCTTCTTGAGCCTTCTGTTCGGTGGACAGCTCGATGATGTGCTTCTTGCTGCTTATGCGGCGCTCCTCGCCGGTGCTGGTCTCCGAGCCGGGCAGCGGGTCGGTGGCTGTCGTGCAGGGGCCGCCGTCGTGGCCGAGTTTCTTGCATACCATGTCGGTGGCCCATTCGGCCATCAGGCGGTAGGTCATGAGTTTGCCGCCGCTGATGGTGATGATGCCCTCTACGCCGTCGCGCAGGGCGTGGTCCATGCAGACGATGCCGCGGCTGATCGAGCGGCCCGACGGGTCGTCGTCGCTGGCGATGAGGGGACGCACGCCGGCATAGGCGCGGAGGATGCGGGTGTAGGCCAGCGCCGGGGCAATCTTGATGCCCTCGCGCAGCAGGATGTCAACCTCTTCCTCGGTGACGTCCATGTTGTCGACGGTGTCGATGGGGACGCGGCTCGAGGTGGTGCCGATGAGCGAGATGGTGTCGCCGGGAACGAGGATGTCGGCGTCGGCGGGCTTGCGGCAGCGGTTGATGACGACGTTGTTGACGCGGTGGCCGAAGATGAGCAGGGCGCCCTTGGCGGGGAACATGTTGATGCGGATACCGGCCTTGGCGGCAATGCCCTGACTCCAGATGCCGCAGGCGTTGACCACGATGCGGCTCTCGTAGCGGGTCTCCTCGCCGGTGTAGTGGTCGCGCAGGACAACGCCGCACACGCGGTTGCCGTCCATTACCAGGTCGGTGACGGCGTGGTAGGTGATGACGTCGGCACCGTGCTTGCGCGCGTCAACGACATTGGCGGTGGTGAGGCGGAAGGGGTCGACGGCACCGTCGGGAACCTTCACCGCGCCGATAATCTCGTGGTTGACGGCGGGCTCGAGGGCGATGGCCTCCTTGGGGTCGATTTCCTCGGCGTTGATGCCGGCCTTATGGCAGGCCTCGACAAAATTTTTCTGATATTCGAGCGAGTCCTCGGGCAGCGTCACGAACAGGCCGCCGGTCTCCTCCACGCAGTGGCGGGCGATGCGGCGCAGGGTCATGTTCTCGCGGATACACTCGGTGGCCGACTCCTGGTCGGTGACAGCGTAGCGCGCACCGCTGTGCAGCAGGCCGTGGTTGCGGCCGGTTGCGCCGGCGGTGAAGTCGAGACGCTCCACAAGCAGGGTCTTCAGACCGCGCTTTACGCAGTCGCGGGCCGTACCGGCACCCGTGGCACCGGCACCGATGATTATTACATCGTAGGTGGTAGTGTTTTTTTGCATTGGATCAGTGCGGCTTGCCGCATTTTTTCTGGTATGATTGATTTTCGTCGCAAAAATAAAAAAAATAATTCAATTGTCAAACAAAACTCTAAACTTTCTTAAAACAAAAGAAACGAAAGCCCGAAGTTTTGTATCAAAAGCCAAGAAATTTCGTTTCGTAATCGTTTTTAGCCCCGACCGGGCGTTGCGCTTTCCGAAATTTTTGTACCTTTGCACCAGTAAGACCCTGCCGCGACAATCCCCACAGAAAGACCTTGCCGCGACAATTCCCCCTTAAAGGCGACAACTTCCCTCTTAAAGGCCCCACAGCGACAATCCCCTCACACACATATAATGAATAAAGAAGAACGCCACAAACTAATCCTTGAAAACCTTATCAGCGCCGAGTCGATACAGGTGGCCGAGCTGGCCTCGCTGCTGTCGGTGTCGACGGTCACCATACGCAAAGACCTCACCGAGCTCGAAAACGAGAACAAGCTGTACCGCAGCCACGGCCGCGCCATCCTTGCCAACCCATACATCAACAACCGGTCGGTGAACGAAAAGGAAAAACTGGCCCGGCGCGAGAAGGAGCACATCGGGCAGTACGCCGCCTCGCTGGTCGAGCCCGGCGACAGCATCATCATCGCCTCGGGCACGACGGTGCTGGCGCTGGCCCGCGCCATCAGCCCCTCGCGGCGGCTGACGGTGATTTCGGCATCACTGCAGGTGTCCGAAATTCTCGGCGGCAACGAGGATGTCGACCTGTTCCAGCTCGGTGGCACCGTCCGCCACAGCTCGCTGTCGGTGGTGGGCAAGAGCGCCGAGACGATGCTGGCCGACTTCTCGTGCAGCAAGCTCTTCCTCGGCGTCGACGGCATCGACCTCGACTTCGGCATCACTACCACCGACATCCGCGAGGCCGAGCTCAACCAGGCCATGATGCGCTGCGCCCAGAAGACCATCGTCCTGGCCGACTCGTCCAAGTTCCGCCGTCGCGGCTTCAGCAAAATCGCCAACCTCACCGACGTCGACATGGTCATAACAGACTCCGGCGTCCCCGACAAAATCGCCCACCGCTTCGAGGAGAATGGTATCGATTTGCACATCGTAGACCTCGCTTAACGGGGTGGCGTGATAACGGCTCATCTGCGGCGTCGCTACGGACAGGCGGGTTCGGTCGTGTACGTTAAGTACACTCCCTTCACCCTTCGTCCTAGGCTCCTAGCATCTGAACCGTTCTGACACCACCCCGGACCATCCGGACTTATATAGAAACCCAATCACAAACAAACGCCTCCATGAAAAAACTGTTACCCTGGCTTGCCACCCTGGCCGGCGTGCTTGCTCCGCTGACGGCTTCGGCCGCGCATCCCGACACCAACCCGCTGGTGTTCGGCAACAGCCGCATGACCATCATCACCCCCACCCTGCTGCGTCTCGAATACGCCCACGACGCCGCCTTCATCGACGAGCCCACGCTGTTCGCCATCGACCGCAGCAACACGCTCAGCACCGACTCGATCGACGTCACCGACCTGGGCGACGGCCACTACCGCATCACCACCCCGGCCCTCGACATCAGCTATCACGCCGACGGCTTCCCCTTCTCCACATCCAACCTCAAGGTGAAATACAACCTCGACGGCAAGGAGAAGACCTTCACCAACCGCTTCATCCTCAGCAACAACCTCGGCGGCCCCGTCGAGACACTCGACCGCGTCACCGGCCCCATTCCCCTCAACGACGGCATCCTCTCGCGCAACGGCTGGTACATCATCGACGACGAGCGTGCCGACGTCCTGCGCAACGGCTGGATCGAGCCGCGCGACACACGCAAGCACGTGCAGGACGAATACTGCTTTATCTACGGCAACGACTACAAGGCCGCCCTGGCCTCGCTGGGCGCCATCTCGGGCAAGGTGCCCCTGACGCGCAAGTACATCCACGGCGTGTGGTACTGCCGCTACTGGGACTACACCGCCGACGAGTTCCTCGACATCGTGCGCGGTTACGACGCCAACGACTTCCCCCTCGACAACCTTGTCATGGACATGGGCTGGCACACCAACGACGCCACCGTCGGCACGGGCCACAACGGCCATCTCAACTGGAACGGCTACACGTGGAACCGCGAACTCATCCCCGACCCGAAGGCCCTGATCGACTCGGTGCACGCCCGCGGCATCACCGTCTCGCTCAACGACCATCCCCACGACGGCCTGCGCCCCCACGAGGAGCACTTCGGCGCCTTTGCCAAAGAGCTTGGCCTGGCACCCGGCCAGGTGCCTCTGTTCGACCTGTCCGACTCGACTTACATGAAGGCCTTTTTCCGCCATGCCCACGGCCCGTCCGAGGATATGGGCGTCGACTTCTGGTGGCTCGACTGGCAGCAGAACTACCTCTTCCCCTACGTCCGCGGCCACGCCTCGACCTCGCTGTCGTGGATTAACGAGCTATACTACCGCAACTCGAAACGCCGCGGCCAGCGCGGCGCCGGCTACAGCCGCTGGGCCGGCTGGGGCGACCACCGCCATCCCATCCAGTTCTCGGGCGACGCCCAGGCCAACTGGCCCATGCTGGCCTTCGAGGTCAAGCTGACAGCCTGCAGCGGCCAGGGCGGATGCTACTACTGGGCACACGACACCGGCGGGTTCCGCGGCAAGCCCAACCCCGAGCTGACCACACGCTGGACACAGTTCTCGGCCCTGTCGGCCGCCCTGCGCGTCCACTCCACCAAGGACGCCGCCCTCGACCGTCGTCCCTGGATCGACGGAGAGCCCTTCACCTCGGCAAACCGACGCATGTACCATATGCGCTCGCAGCTCATGCCCTACATCTACAGCTCGGTATGGCAGACATCCAACACGATGGTGCCCCTCAACCGCTCGATGTTCATCGACTACGGCGACCAGCCCGAGTCGTTCGACCAGCCCCAGCAGTTCACCTTCGGCGACATCATCCTCGCCGCCCCCATCACCACTCCCGGCACCGGCGACGACATGCGCGCCTCGCAGAAGGTGTGGTTCCCCAAGGGCGAGGTCTGGTACGACTTCTTCACCGGCGAGCGTCACGAGGGCGGCACGACAAAAGACATCGAGAAGCCCCTTGACGAGTTCCCGATGTACGTCCGCGGCGGCTGGGTACTGCCCATGCAGCCCTACACCCCGCGTCCCGCCACTGCCAGGCTGGAGACGCTCGTCATGCGCGTCTATCCCAGCGCCGGTGATGCCGACAACACCTTCACGCTCTACGAGGACGACGGCGTAAGCCTCGACTACGAGAACGGCGCCTGCGCCACCACTCCCCTGACCTACAGTCAGAAAGGCAACGCAGCCCGCGTCACCGTCGGCGCCACCGACGGCAGCTACAAAGGCCAGACCCTCCGCCGCGCATACCGCCTGCTCCTCCCCGGCCTCGCCGCCGGCACCAAGGTCAAGGTTGACGGCCGCAAGCGCGCCCTCACCACCGACCCCGCCACCGGCCTGCCCTGTCTCGAGATACCCGCCCGCGACATCCGCAAGCCCCTGACCGTCGAATACACATTATAATATAGAGGGGCGTGTGATAACGGCTCATCTGCGGCGTCGCTACGGACAGGCGGGTTCGGTCACGTACGTTAGTACGTTCCCTTCACCCTTCGTTCTAGGCTCCTAGCATCTGGACCATTCTGACACGCCCCTCCACCACCCTCCAATACGTCTATTCATTTTAACCGTTCATCGGCCATCCTGAAAACTTTTTTTGCGGTTTCTTGCAAAATTTTGGTAAAATTTCTTTGCAACAGTCGTAAAAATTTTTACTTTTGTGAATTGTTAGGCACTCCCTCCATGAAGACGCAAACCTACAAACCTATCAGACGAAAAACTAATTATTTATTAACTAATACCTAATTTACTTTTTATGAAAAAACTTTTACTCTCTGCTATCGCAATCTGCGGCGCTATGTCGATGAACGCCCAGGTAATCTTCGAGGACGATTTCGAGTGGCTGGCTCCCTGGTCGGCATACACCAACGATAAGGGCGAACACGTTGGCAACACCATTGGCGAAAACGACCCCGGAGTATACTGCCCCTACATCCACACTCCCAAAGTTGACGAAGTAAGCGGTCAGCAGGCCCTCGAGGCCAAAGGCTACGGCATCCTTCTCGCCCAGAACGGCAAACCCGAAGGCGAAGCCGGCCAGAGCTGCTACCTGCAGGTCAACTACCTGAAATTCGGCAAGAGCGGCTACCAGTCCGGTCTCAAGCTCCCCTCGATGGTATGCCCCGAAGGCAAGGTTGTCAAGCTGTCGTTCGACTGGACAAAGCAGCGTCAGGGCTCGGGCCTCTACGACCCCACCCAGCTCGTCGTCATCGTTGAAAACGGCACCGAAGTAACCCAGTTCGCCGTTCCCACCCTCGACATCGAAGATGGTGCCGTAATGAGCTGGACCCCCACCTCGGTTACACTCAAAGGTGTCAAGGTTGACGCCAGCACCGTTATCAAAGTTCGTCCCGAAGACAAACAGTGGAGCGTATCGGGCCAGCACCGCTGGTTTGTCGACAACTTCAAAGCCGAGGCTGTTGACGAAGCAGGCGTAGAAGGCATCATCGCCGACACCGAGAATGCCGCCGAGGTATACTACAACCTGCAGGGTGTTCGCGTCGACAACCCCGCCGTCGGCAGCGTTGTCATCGTCCGCAAGGGCAACAAGGCCTACAAGCAGCTTGTAAAATAAGCTGACCGCAGCCTGACAAAATACCGGAAGGCCGTGCCGTTTGCGGCACGGCCTTTTGTTGAAAAAAACATTACATAAGCCCATGTAGGGCGGTGTGTCAAAATGTGTGATTTTAATGATGTAGGGACATCGCTTTGCGATGTTAAGCCTGAAAGACAGCATATTGGTCCAACATGCCAAAGGCATGTCCCTACATTCAGGCTATTTTGACACACCCTCTCATCGGCACCGCCATCCGGGCGCGGACGCTTTAAAAAGCGTCCCTACAAACGTCCCCAAACATCTACCTTCAATCTGACATGGAAGAGAAAATCAAAAAAATTTTTGACGCGAAATTCGGCGGCGATGGCACGCTCTACGCCTCGGCCGGCCGCATAAACCTCATCGGCGAGCACACCGACTACAACGGCGGCTTCGTTTTCCCCGGCGCCATCGACAAAGTCATCGTGGCCGACATACGCCCCAACGGCACCGACCGCGTGCGCCTCTACTCGGCCGACATGGACGACAGCGCCGAGTTCGGCCTCACCGAGGCCGACGCCCCCAAGGCACAGTGGGCACGCTACATCTTTGGCGTCTGCCGCGAAATCATCAAACGCGGCGGACGTGTCGAAGGCTTCGACGCCGTCTTTGCCGGCAACATTCCCCTCGGCGCCGGCCTCAGCTCATCGGCAGCCCTGGAGAGCTGCTTCGCCTTCGCCCTCAACGACCTGTTCAACGATAATAAGATAGACAAATTCGAGCTGGCACGCATAGGCCAGTCCACCGAACATAACTATTGCGGCGTCAACTGCGGCATCATGGACCAGTTTGCCTCAGTGATGGGCAAGAAAGGCAACCTCATGCGCCTCGACTGCCGATCGATGGAGTTTGAATATTTCCCCTTTGCGCCCGAACACCACACCCTGGTGCTCGTCGACAGCCACGTCAAGCACGAGCTGGTCGACAGCCCCTACAACAAACGGCGCGAGAGCTGCGAGCGCGTGGCACGCCGCCTGGGCATCGACACCCTGCGCGACGCCGACATGGCGATGCTCGACGCCGTCCGCGGCGACATCACGGACGAGGACTACCGCCGCGCCCGCTTCGTCATCGGCGAGAAAGACCGCGTACTCGCCGTCTGCGACGCCCTCAACGCCGGCGACTACGACACCGTCGGCCGCATGATGTACGAGACACACCAAGGCCTCAGCCGCGACTACGAGGTAAGCTGCGAAGAGCTCGACTTCCTCAACGACGTCGCCCGCGAGTGCGGCGTCACCGGCTCGCGCATAATGGGCGGCGGCTTTGGCGGCTGCACCATCAACCTCGTCCCCAACACCCTCCGCAACAGTTTCATCACCACCGCCAAAGCCCGCTTCGAGGCCCGCTACGGCCATGCCCCCGCTGTCTATGACGTCGTCATCAGCGACGGCGCACACAAGGTGACGTTGTGATAATGGCCCCCACCAAAAAAAAGGATTTTCCTTGTAGGGTCGCGGCATGCCGCGGCCTAAGATGCACAGAAAGAAGGTCGCGGCATGCCGCGACCCTACCAAACACCCTGTAAGACAAAACAGGCGCCGTGTCAGCTGACACGGCGCCTGTCGTTGTGGTAGTCTTGCAAGGATTCGAACCTTGACAAACAGAACCAAAACCTGTTGTGCTACCATTACACCACAAGACTATCGGTGCACCGACGCGGACACACTGCCCGGCCAAATGCAGCGCAAAGTTACATAATTCTTTTGAGAGCGCAAAAATTACAGCCAAAGTTTTGACAATGGACACTCTACAATGCTTCCCGGCAGACTTTCGACAGCATTTTAACGCTCCTTTCAATTTTTTTTTGCTAAAAAATGCTAATTATTGCATTTTTTGTGCTATATTTGCCGGGTAAAGGACAATTGTGCTCTGTTATAAGCATACCCCGGTGTTGTGGGTACTCTCTTTTTCATCCCCATGAAAAACAACATTGCGCACCTTTCTCTACATACCCCACCGACGCTCCGGCGCCTCATAACCCTAACAAAAAGACATAAGGCCCGACAAACATCAAACGTTTCAGCCTGATTACCTAACCATCTGACACATAAGCTCTGACGACAAAATTACTATTTTCCCGACAACAAAAAGCGACCTGTGTGGCCCCTGACGGTCACGCACACTCCCCTCAAACGGGTAAAACACATACAGACAATCTGATAAAACACAAATACTAACCAAAACAACACTCTAAAAAAACTATTCTTTCACATGAAGAACTTCTGTTTTAAGACGAGTCGTAAAGCGTGGATGACAGCGCTGTTCGTGCTGTTTCTCTCGCTCCCTGCCTTAGCGCAGCGGATCACGGTCACCGGTACGGTGACCGACGAGTACGGCGAACCCGTCATCGGCGGCAGTGTCGTTGCCCAGGGCAGCACGATGGGCACAGCCACCGACATCGACGGCAACTACTCCATCTCGGTCGACGCCAACGGCACTCTCGTGTTCTCGGGCGTAGGCTACGAAACCCAGACCGTGGCCGTCAACGGCCGCACCCAGATCAACGTCATCCTCAAGGACAGCACCACAATGCTCAACGAGGTTGTCGCCATCGGTTACGGTACCGTCAAGAAGAGCGACGCCACCGGTTCGGTAGCCGTGCTCAAGCCCGATGACATCGAGGCCGGTATCGCTGTCTCCACACAGGACCTGCTGGTAGGCGCAAGCCCCGGCATCACCGTCACCACCAACGGCGGTGACCCCACCGGCAATGGTAAAATCCGCATCCGCGGCGGCTCCTCGCTGTCCGCCACCAACGACCCTCTCATCGTTATCGACGGTGTGCCCCAGACCAACCAGGACAACTTCGGCGGCACAAACGCCATGAGCATGGTCAACCCTCAGGACATCGAGAACATCACCGTGCTCAAGGACGCATCGGCAACCGCCATCTACGGTAGCCGCGCATCAAACGGCGTCATCATCATCACCACCAAGAAAGGCTCGAGCGGCAAACCCAAAGTGAACTTCGCCGCCAACTGGCACGTCAACACCGCCCGCAAGACCCTTGACATGATGAACGGCAGCGAGTTCCGCGCCCTCGTCCACAAAGTCTACCCCGACAACGAAGGCATCCTTGGCATGCTGGGCGGCCGCGACACTAACTGGCAGAAAGAGGTCCTCCGCACCTCCTTCTCGCAGGACTACTCGCTGAGCCTCTCCGGCACCAGCGGCTGGCTCCCCTACCGCGTCAGCGCCTCGTACACCAACAACCAGGGTATCCTCAAGGAGAGCGGCATGCAGCGCACCACCGTGGGCTTCAACCTCTCGCCCAAGTTCTTTGACGGTCTCCTCCAGATCAACGCCAACGCCAACGGCACCTACATCAACTCCAAGCAGGGCAACACCGGCGCTCTCGCCGCCGCCGTAGGCTTCAACCCCACCGTTCCCGTCAAGTGGCTGTACCCCTACACCACCGGATCGGTGATGGAGCCCTATAACGGCTACTTCAACTATCTGCTCCCCTCGGGTGGCTCGCTGGTACAGGCAGCAGTCAACCCCGTACAGCAGGTTATGGACGAGCGCAACAAAGTCGGCGAAGTCTACTCGTCGACCGGCAACCTGCAGATTGACTACGCTCTCCACTTCCTCCCCGAACTCCACCTCAACCTCAACCTGGGCTACCAGGTATCTAAGAACAACGACCGCAACTTCGTCGAGCCCAACTCGATGAACGCATGGCGCAACGCCACCCTGCTCAACATGGGCGCAGCCGGTGCCGGCACCAAGTACCGCCGCTGGGAGCTCCAGCGCAACACCATGCTGACCTTCTACCTCAACTACCGCAAGGAGTTCGAGGCCATCAAGAGCAACCTCGACGTCACCGCCGGTTACGACTGGCAGCGCTTCAGCTACTTCGGCCACGAGGCCAACTATATCAACACTCCCGGCTTCCTCACCGACGCCAACGGCAACATCCCCTTCGCCGGCGGTGTCTATGACATCCAGTGGAACCCTGACAGCCCCGCCATCGGCACACAGGTCAACAACTCAAACCACCGCTGGGGCAACCACCTGCAGCTCCTCTCGTTCTTCGGACGTCTGAACTACAGCTTCGACGACACCTATCTGCTCACCTTCACCCTCCGCGACGACGCCTCGTCACGTTTCGCCAAAGGTCACCGCTGGGGTCTCTTCCCCGCCGTCGCCCTGGGCTGGAAAATCGCCAACATGCCTTTCTTCGAGGGTATACGCGAAGAGTTCAACGACTTCAAGCTCCGTCTCGGCTGGGGTAAGACCGGCCAGCAGGACATAGGCTCGTACTTCCCCGCACAGGCCGAGTACCTCTCGTCGCACGGCCAGTTCTACTATCCCGACCCCAACGGCAACGGCCAGTGGATCTACCCCCTCTACCCGAAGGCCTACTCCGAGGACATCTCCTGGGAAACTACCACCACCTGGAACGTCGGCTTTGACTTCGGTTTCCTCAACAACCGCATCACCGCCAGCGCCGACTGGTACCTGCGCAACACCGACGACCTGCTGGCCTACACTCCCGTGTCGATCCTGACCACCTCGGACTACGCCGACCGCAACATCGGCAGCCTGCGCAACATCGGCGTCGAACTCAACCTGAACGCCCGTGTGATTGACACCAAGGACTTTGTCTGGAAGACCGGCATCAACTGGGCATGGAACAAATCGGAAATCACAGCCCTCACCGGCGACCGCAAGACATCGCAGATCGGCGTTGTCAACGCTCCCGGCGGCACAGGCTCGTCTCTCGAGTACCACCTCGTAGGCGAGTCGCCCTTCTCGTACCTCGTTTACGAGCAGGTTTACGACAAGAACTGCAACCCCATCCCCGGCCAGTATGTCGACCAGAACGGCGACGGCAAAATCACCGAGGACGACCGCATCGTCTACCACTCGCGTGACCCGAAGTACACCTTCAACTGGAACAACACCTTCAACTACAAGAACTGGGATCTGGGCATCGCCCTCCGCGCCAACATCGGCAACTACGTCTACAACGGACCCAAGTTCACCTACGGCCGCATCAACAACATCGGTGGCGGCTACGGCCTCAACAACGTGCTCGCCAACTCGTTCCTCTTCCCCACCGAAGACACCAACCTGCAGCTGAGCAACTACTTTGTTGAGAACGCCTCATTCCTGCGCTGCGACAACATCTCGCTGGGCTATACCTTCGAGAACCTGCTGGGCCGCCTGCGCCTGCGCCTCTTCGGCGTTGTACAGAACCCGTTCGTGCTCACCAAGTACACCGGCCGCGACCCCGAACAGTTCAATGGTGTCGACAACGATCCCTATCCGCGTCCCATCACCGTCACCTTCGGTCTGACCGCCAACTTCTAAACCACCACAACACCGTTATATAAAAAATCATGAAATTACTCAATAAACTTTTCATAGGCGCTGCAGTGGTGGCCACAGCCGCCACAATGAGCAGCTGCACCGGTGACCTGGATCTGATATCCGACGACCCCAACAGCACCACCTCGGGCACCTTCCCCCAGGATCCGGAGAAATACCTCGACCTCGTCTTCGCCGACATCTTCTTCAATTTCCAGTCGTACGGCCCCGGCGGCAACGCCATCATCCACAGCTTTGACGGCGGTATGTCCACCTTCCAGCGTGCCATCTTCAACATGGAGGAAGTACCCTCGGACGAGGCCAACTGGATAGCCGAGAAGGACACCAACTTCGGCCGCATGACCTACGGCATCGTCGACGCCACCAACACCGGCGCCACCGCCGGCTACGCGCGTCTGATGACCAACGTCGCCCTGTGCGTGCAGTTCCTGCAGACCGTCAACAACGGCGACTTCGCCCTCGACACCCCCGAACTCCAGGCCAAGGCAGCCGACTACTGCCTGCAGGCCCGCGCCCTGCGCAACATCTGCTACTTCTACCTGCTCAGCTGCTACGGCAACGTGCCCTACGCCGACGAGACAACCCCCATCGGCTCCACCCCCGCACAGCTTGACCGCGCCGAGGTTTACCGCCGCACCGTGGCCGACCTCGAGGACGTAGTGGCACAGATGAAGGCCGCCAACCGCCCCGTAGCCTACGGCTACCTCGGTGTTGACGCCGCCGAAGCATACCTTGTAAAACTCTACCTCAACGCCGGCGTATTCTGCGGCCAACCCGACTGGGCCAACGCCTGCACCCACGCCAAGAACATCATCGACCGCCACGCCGGCAACGGCTTCCAGAACTCGGGCCTCTGCATGAACTACAGCCAGATTTTCGGCCAGGGCAACCAGAAGTTCACCCCCGGCGGAGACAGCCCCGTACAGGAAATCCTCTGGGCCATCCCCAGCTGCACCGACAAAACCTACTCGTGGGGCAATTCGACTTTGATGATCGACGCCTTCCTGGGTGAGAACGACGACTGCCAGGTCAAGCTGGCCGACTACAACGTCAGCGACGGCTGGAAGTGCGCCACCGCCCGCGAGCAGTTTGTACGCAAGTTTGACTGGGACGACGCCGAGTGCTCGACCAGCGCCGACCAGCGCGTTCGCTTCTGGGGCACCAGCGCCCACGGCTTCAAAATCGGCAACGCCACCTTCATCCAGGCCAACTGGGGCAAGAACGGCTACCTCCCCGTCAAGTTCACAAACTGGGTAATCGACGACTTCGGCAACATCGACGCCGAAGCATCGGGTAATGCCATCCCCAACCAGTTCAACGTCGACTATCCCATGGTTCGTCTGGCCGAGATTTATCTGTCGTACGCCGAGGCAGCCCTGCAGGGTGGCGGCGACCGCGCCCTCGCCCTCAAATATGTCAACTACATCCGCGAGCGCGCCGGCATTGAGCCCTGGAGCGCCGCCGACCTCACCCTGGAGACCCTCCAGGACGAGCGTTGCCGCGAGCTCTACACCGAGTGCAACCGCCGCACCGACCTCATCCGCTACGGCAAATGGATCAGCGGCTACACCTGGAACTGGAAGGGCGGCGTGCCCAACGGCACCGACTTCCCGGCCAACTTCAACCTCTACCCCCTGCCCTCGGCAGTGGTCACACAGGCCGGCTACAAGCAGAACCCCGGTTACTGATAACCCGAAACATTGTTACCAAACTACCTGATACAAGAAAAAGCAATGAAAAAACTTTCGATATTTTTTGCTTGCGCAGCCGCAATGTTCGGGCTCACATCCTGTGAACAGAACACCGACCCCAAGCTCACCATACCCGAAGACCACAGCTTCGTACTCAACCAGCCGGCTTTTGCCGACCAGTACCTTCAGCTTACCCAGGGCAACAGCTTCGAGGTAACCTGCACGCAGCCCGACTACGGCTACGCAGCAACCGCCACCTACGGTATGCAAGTCTCGCTCACCGAAGACTTCGCCGACTACCGCTCGCTCAACCCCGTCAACCCCGCACTGGCCAAAATCGAAATCCTCGACCAGGACCTCGCCCTTGCACTGTGCGAGCTCCACGGCTTCACAGCCTCGAACTACCAGGACCTTCCCGCCGAAAAGATTTATCTGCGCGCCACCTGCGAGATAAAGGGCATTGAGGGCACCGAGTGCGTGTCAAACGTCATCACCCTCAACAACGTCAAGTTCTACCTGGCAATCATGGAGCCCGGACAGATCTACCTCGTCGGCAGTCCCAACAAGTGGCCCGCACCCGATCCTGAGTCGGAGGCAACCCTGTCAAAATGGCAGCTCAACGAAACGGGCATCGGCACCGGCATCTTCTACAACACCTTCAAGCTCCCCGCAGGCGAAAACATGTTCCGCTTCTACCGTGAGCTTACCGGCTGGGACGGCGGCGCATCGCTGGGCTCGCAGGCCGAGGACAACCCCATCGACATCCAGGGAGACTTCCTTGACGGCATCTACGACGGTCCGGCCGTAAACGGCAAGGGTTCGTGGAAGTTCAACCTCGACAAAGAAACTATGGTAGGCCTCACCGTCGACACCAACAACATGACCGTCCGCATCGACATCACCGGCAACATCAACTACGACGTGCTCCCCTGCATGTACATCATCGGCAATGTCAGCGGCTGGAAAGGCCCCGAAGAAGCCAACGCCGGCTCGCTGGCCGACTGGCGCATCTACGACATGGACGGCAGCGGCGTATACGTCAGCCGTCCCGACAAGCCCTTCACATACACCGAAGCCCCCATGTTCCGCATCTACTCGGAGCTGACAGGCTGGGACGGCGGTGCCTCGCTGGGCGCCCAAGAGGCCGACAGCCCCGTCGACGCCACCGTCACCAACGGCGTCTTCTCCGGCAGCTACGTCAGCGGCAAGGGCAGCTGGAACTTCCCCGGCGTAGGTACCTCGGGCACCTTCTCGGTATCCCTCGACACCAACACCCAACAGCTCACCGTAACTTTCAACAACTGATCAGTAACCGACAATAGCCGCCGTGCCCGCCGGGCACTCACGCCCGGCGGCGCCACGGGGCTGACAAAAAATCTCACTATAAAACGATGAAAAAATTAGCAATCGCATTGTCGGTGATGGCAGTGGCAGGCCTGGCTTCATGCACAGGCACTTACGAACTGCCCAATCCTCCGGCACAAAGCAATCCCGCCGAGGTTCCCTTCGACATCAACAACCTCTCGGTGGCTTCTCTGTCAGTGAACGAGGGTGCCACCCTCGACCTCACCACTGCAAACGCCAACAGCCAGCAGATAGCCGTAGCACTGGCCCACGCCGTCGACTGGCCCGCAAACTACCTGCTCGACCTGACGATGAACGTCACCTACAAGGGCAAGACCGTCCAGGTGCCCACCACCACCGTCAACGACACCGTCTATGTGGCTCCCGACGTCCTCAACGACAAGTTCAACACCATCACCAAGGACCCCGCCGTTGCCACCATCAGCGTCAACTTCACCCCCAAGGCCAAGCTGACCAACGCGAACAGCTCGTTCCTGCTCGGCGGCCCCGGCTACACCATGGGTGACGAGACTCTCACCATCAAGCCCTTCGATCCCGCCGTGGTTATCGAAGACAGCTACACCCTCGTGGTCAACGGCAAGAGCGTAGCCCTCAAGCATGCCGGCAACGAGAGCGTTTACGACGATCCCAAATTCAGCGTCGTATGCGACCTCAACGGCGCCTCCGACTGGTACGTCACCAACGCCGCCGGAGATGTCAAGTGGGCCGGCGAAGGCCAGAAAGGCACAATGACCGCCGGCACCACCGGCAACCTCGACCTCAACGGCCCTCACATGTTCTCCTTCAACATGGAGACAAAGTACTTCGAGATCTACACGGCCTACCCGCAGCTCTACACCCCCGGCGACGCCAACAGCTGGAGCCAGGCTGCCTCAACCCCCATCTACACCACCGACTATGTCAACTACAAAGGCTTTGTTCACGTTGCAAGCATGTTCAAATTCTGCGGCACGCTCAACTGGGACGTCAACTGGGGCGCCGACAACGGCAAGCTCACTCCCGGCGGAAGCAACATCAAGGTAGAAGCCAACGGCTGCTACTACGTGACAGCCAACATCGCCACCCTCGAGTACAGCATAGCCCTCATGACCAGCTGCGGTGTAATCGGCGACGCCACCCCCAAAGGCTGGGACGGCCAGACCAACCTGGTACAGGATTCGGACAATCCCATGATCTACCGCGGCACTATCAACTTCAAGGGCAGCGGCGAGTGGAAGATCCGCTTCAACGACAACTGGGACTACAACCTCGGAGGCAATATGGACAACCTCACCGTAGGCGGCGATAACATCAAGACCCCCGGTGCCGGCAACAAGACCGTAACCGTTGACCTGTCCAAGTTCCCCTACACCGTGACCGTACAATAATCCATCCGTACAGCACAGTTATCAGGAGGCCCGCCTTTTCGGCGGGCCTCTTTTTGTACTACTCACGAATAATTGCTATATTTGTGGCTAATTCGGGCAAGAAGCCTGCCGTGGCCGCGGCCATGGTGGTCGAACACCCCCTAACGCGCAAAAAGTCAACGCCTTATGGACAACAAAGCCAATCTTACCACTCCCGAGGAAGACCGGATGGTGGACGACGCCTTCCGCGATATGCTCAACGGCTATCTGGCCAGCAACCACCGCAAGAAAGTGGAGATTATCGAGCGGGCCTACCGCTTCGCCAAAGACGCCCATGCCGGTGTGCGCCGCCGCTCGGGCGAGCCGTACATACTGCACCCCATAGCGGTAGCCAAAATAGCGTGCCAGGAGATTGGCCTTGGCTCCACGTCGATATGCGCCGCCCTCCTTCACGACGTCGTCGAGGACACCGAGTACACCGTCGAGGACATACGCGCCCACTTCGGCGACAAGGTGGCCCAGATTGTCTGGGGACTGACCAAAATCTCCGGCGGCATCTTCGGCGACCGCGCCTCGGCACAGGCCGAGAACTTCCGCAAGCTGCTGCTGACGATGAGCGAGGACATCCGCGTCATCCTCATCAAGATGGCCGACCGCCTGCACAACATGCGCAC
>JBJFEE010000007.1:0-5581 GCA_051890455.1 Muribaculaceae bacterium | reverse complement strand
ACGTCAGCTGCTCACCCTTCCGCGTGCCCATCGCCCGCGTCGCAGCGGCGCAGGCCGCGATAGAGGACTAAGACATTAGTCTGAACACATAAGTCACTTAGGCTGTAACTCACTGGAGACTCAGTGGTTACAGCCTAAGCTGTTCTTAGACGGTTCGTACAGTTGGAAACGCTTTTGTAGCCAAATAAACGAGATTTGCATACACCTATGCATACACTAAGAAGATTGAGCGCATACACCGTGCATACACAGATGCATACACCTCACAAATGAAACGTAAATGGCAAACTTAAAAGCAGTTGTAAGAAAGCAGAGAGCTGACGGCCTCTACCCGGTGTATATCCGAATTGTACACCGCAGAAGAATGGGCTACATTAAGACCGATAAGGTCATCAGCCCGAAGTACATCACATCTAACGGCGACCTGAAAGATGTTGTCGTTAATGAGTATTGTTCTCGCATGATACTCAAATATACCGATATGCTCAACCGAAAGGATATATCTTCCTTTTCGGTAATGGAGGTTATCGAGTATCTGACCCAAGAGAACGAGGTTGAAAGTTTCAGCGACTACGCCAAGTTGCACATTAGAAAAATGGAGCAACGCGGTCAAGCACGCAACGCCAAGAACTACAAGTTGGCGGTTGCGCACCTTGAAAAATATCTTGGCACTACGCAGGTAACTTTCGCCATGATGTCCTCGACCGTGCTCAACAAGTGGATTGGTAGCCTTGCGAATACCAACCGCGCCAAAGAGATGTACCCCGTATGCGTCCGTCAAATCTTCAAGGCTGCACTCGTGGAACTGAACGACGAGGAAAGAGGATTGATCCGCATAAAGTTCAATCCTTGGCTCAAAGTTCAGATACCGAAGTCCGACAAAGCGGCACAGCGAGCAATTAGTGCCGAGGCTTGCCGCGAGTTCTTCAATCGACCACTCCCCCAAACGAAGATGCTTTCTTCGTTGCCGGAGCTTGGGCGTGACGTGGCTATGCTCGTCCTCTGCCTTGGCGGTATCAACACGGTGGACTTATTCTACATGAAGAAGTCCAACTATCACAATGGCGTTATCGGCTACAAGCGAGCCAAGACAAAGCACAGCCGCGCCGATGAAGCCTATATCGAGATGCGTGTTGAGCCGTTTATCAAGCCTATCTTCGAGAAGTACCTTGCTACCGAAGATGACGAGTTTCTGTTCACGTTCCACAATCGCTATTGCGATAGTGATAGCTTCAGCGCAAACGTGAACAACGGCATCAAGAAGATATGCCAGGATATGGGCATGAAGAAAGAGGACTACTACTGCGTCTATACGTTCCGCCACACTTGGGGTACGATAGCGCAGAACGATTGCGATGCCAACTTATATGAAGTGGCATTCGGCATGAACCACAGCCACGGCTTGAAGGTAACTCGCGGCTACGTCAAGATAGACTTTACTCCTGCGTGGGAGCTGAACGCAAAGGTCATTGACTTTGTGTTCTATAGCGACAAGCGAAGCAAGCAAGGAAAGGCTAAAGACGTAGAAGAGCCGGAAGATAAACTCTTCCGACTCTCTGTGAAGAAAATGGTGCGAGGTCGCGCCTATTTCATGGGCAAGGTGTTGGGAGAAGTCAACGACATCGGGTTCCCGAATGTGGACTCCGTTATCAAGGCGTTGGTCGCACAACTCCCTGCCGACATACCACAGGGCTGCGCCGTTCACTTCCGCATAGAGGACTGCGACGCACAGAAAGAAATCGTCTATGAGCGCACCAAGGGCAAGGGGTTTTAACCCCTGCCCTCGGCTCACTCCTTGACCGGGTAGAAAACGCCCTTGATTAACTGCGACATTCCGTTCTCGGAAAAGGTCGCAGTTAGTTTTTCGCAGACATAACGTTTGCCTCGTATGAGGAACAGAGAGCGCACGTCCGGCACTCGGTCGGCGAGAAATTTGAAGGTCGTTTTCATAGTAGGCTCGATGTTGTAGGACTTGACACTTCGGGGAGCGAGATTGTCGTTCAATCGTAGCGAGAAGTGTACATTGCGGTAGTTGCTCCAGTCGTTGTTGACCTTAATGTCAAAAACGTGGGGATATGGGAACGTGTCGTTGGCATCAGTGGCACCGTCCCACCAAGCAATGTATATGCGGTCGTAATACTCGGCTTTCTTGTCGGCTTCACCTGCCGCAAGCGATTGAGCGGGAAAGGTCTGAGCGAAACGATTGTTGCGCTCGGCGTACCATTCATCGCTCCACACTTCATATTGCGACCGCCCCGAATAAGAAGTACCTTCTTCGTCGTAGCCGTTCAATTTCAAGTACAGGCACCAGCCGTAAGTGTCATCTGTGTAGTCAATCCAAGCAGGTACAAACTCGATTTCCTGCTCGTCGGCGTCCTCGCTATCGTCCACGATGCGACCGCCGAGAAGATTGACGGGTTGCAAGATGCACTTGTATTTCCACTGTATTGTCTTGCCGTCAAGCATATACTTTTCAAATACGCGACTTATGGCACGGATAATGAAGTACGCATTGACATCGGCTGCATAGAGCAACTTGTTGATGTTTGCGCCACGCATACTGCCACCGTTCCATGTTGAGAGCCATTTATTGGCAGACAACAACTCTCGCATAGTGTTGTACTTCACAGCGTTCTTCTCCCAGCTCTTGATAAACCAAGGGCAAGAGTAGAACTTCCACATTTCGTGGTCGCACTCCTTATAGACAAGGTTCTTGGCTTCGGCATATTCGCATCGTGTTTCCTCTACCTTTACCTCGGTGGAGTGTTCCTCCACCACATTATCGAGCTTAACGACAGTCTTGGCGGCGAGAATGTCCTTGGTAAAGGCAAAACCGATGCGCTTGTTGCGGTGGTCGAAGTCAAACTCACAATTCATAAACAGCTCCAACTTCTCGAAGTATTCTTCGACAGTCCAGTGAGGCAAAGCACGGGCATATTCGTGTACATACCACGAATACGGCAACGTGTTGCAGATGAGCAGGTACTTGTACTCCTCTTTGCTCTCCCACTCGGAGAAGTCGCAAGAGTAGCCAACCGCTTCACAAATCTTTTTTGTGATATAAATAAGGTATGGCTGCCACGACAAGCCATGAGTGTCAGAGTGCCAGGCATAAGTGCCGCCGGGCTGTCCGTCGGTGCGAGGTGTAAATGTCGCACAGTTCTGAATGTTGCCCGACGCATCGTTGACCCACGGCAGAGCCACAGCGTTCTGCCCGAAAGCCAACCCCTGCCATACGGTAGGTGGCTGGTAGTTAGCGGCAATGGAGTTGGGCCACTCTCCGAGGTCGAGTTCGTTGATATAAACCTTGTCGAAAGTTTTATCAAAGTTTTGTTCCGAGCGACCGTCGAGGAACTGTGTCTTGACCTCGGCTTCGGAAATCTCCGTGATGACGATGCAGCCGAACTTGTAGAAGTGCTTGTCGCGTATCTCGCAGTCAAACACACACTTGCCCGTTGACACATCGGCACGGTTGATGTGTCCGAAGATAGCCTGATTTTGAGGGCAATCTTTCAGAGGGAAAGTGATTGTCAGCGTGTAGCCGTCGCTACCGCTGAACAATCTATTCTCCGAAACGTATTCAAACGATGTGCCTTGCTTCAAGGCAGCGAGTGCCCATACAGGGTTCTGCGAGGTGGATTTATTGATGTAGATTTGCATTATTTCTTGGATTTGGGGGATTTGTTACGCATAAGGTTGTCGTATTCGTCTTGGGCGCGGGCTATGCCCTGGTCGCCGCTGACAGTTACGACTGCACCGATTGGCTCGTTGAGCCGTTCATTGAGCCGATTGAGAGTGTCGTTGAGTGCCGGATCCGTAGGCAAGCCGGAGGTTTCGGTGCGAATAACGACCTCTTGTGGCAACTGACGGATCGCGTTCTGCGTCGCTTCGGCAGATGTGCTCAATGCAATGGCTGACCCCGGAATGAGGGTGGAAACAGCCGAATGGGTCAAAGAGCCAATCGTGTTGTTGCGCTGGGCGTTGTCGAGAGCTTCAAGCAGAGGGCGAGTTTTGGGGTTGTGCGTCAGCTTCTGCGACGCTACCCACTCCCCGGCATGGACCACGCCGACGGCGGTGTCCTTGGCACCTTCGGGAGTAAAACCGCCCTCAGAGTAGCCCTGCGCTTCCGAAGCTTGCTGCTGCTTCTTGATAGCCGCAATTTGGATAGCACCTGCTGCTACGGCCATAGCGGCGGCAATAGGCGCAAGAATGTAGCCGACAACAGGAATGGCGGCGGCAGAGCCGTATGCTGACAAGGCGTTTTGTGCCGTCTGTGCTACGGCTTGGATTACCAGCATGGCGAACATCTTGCGGTTCGCCTCGTTCTTAGCCTTGGCGATTTCGGCTTGTTTCTGCGCTTCGAGCTTCTTGACTTGGTAAGAGTTGCCCTCGGCACGGCTGATTTCGGCATCGTAACGCTTGTTAATGGCGGCAGTCTGTATCTCCAACTCCGCTTGCATAAGCGATGAGAGTTGCGAAAAGATAGCCGACATACCCGAAACGAGCGTGCTCATCGAGCCGGTGAGAGCCTTGCCGCCGTCGCCGTCGAGCCATTCAAGGAAATCATCGTTGATTTTCTGAGCGCGATTGCGCATATCTTCTTCTTCGAGCAAGCCGTACTTCTTCTGGAGTGCGAGCTTGGCTTTCTGATAAGCCTCGTCAATGCGCAACTTCTCGGCGGCGTTGTCACCTGCGGCTTGCAACTCACGTTGATAGACGACATCAAGCATAGCGATGTCGGCATCATACTTCGCCTGACGCTCCTGCGGATTGTCGCCGAAGTAGTCCTTCTTCATAGCCGCATACTTGGCTTCAAGAGCGGCGGTTTCACGTTGGCGACGTTCCGTTTCAGAAATGAGCAATTCAGTGAGCCGTTTCTCGGCGGCGATGCGCTCCTTACTGCCTTCTTTGGTAAGAGCGATGATATTGCGCTGATGCTCCATTTCGAGATGTTCGAGAGCGAGGTCGTAGGTTTCCTTGGTGTACTGACCGTCAATATACATCTGCTTGGCGTTGGCAACACGCTCGTTGTAAGAGTTTTCCTCTGCTTCGAGCGTAGCGGCAAGCGTGTGTTCGGTCTGCTTCTGCATAGCCTCGGCATAGTTTGCGGATATGGTGAGGCGTTCCGCTTCCGTGAGGTCGGTGTGCAGAAGCTGACGGCGGTAGAACTCGACCGCGATGCGGTCCATTTCCTTTGTATAGGCGAGATAGTCCTTAACGCCGGTGGCGTAGTCTATTCGAGCCTGTGCCTCCTGCCGTTCTTTCCAGTCCTTTTCGGCGGCGAACTTGTCAACGTTGCCACCGTCCGGCGTAGTCGTCAACGGCGGCGGTGTTCCGGTCGGAGTAGTAGAAACGACCTGCGGAGTCTGCGTCTGCTCACCGGTGCGGAAAGCGTATTCATCGGAGAACTCAACGAGAAGCCTACGCGCCTCGTCGAGCGATACCTCGCGATATTCTCCCGAAGTACCCTTGTCGGGTATGTATGCGCTTCCCGCTTGTCCGCTGTCAACGATGTGCTGCAACGTTTCGACCGCCATTCTCAGAGCCATAGTGTCCTGATGACGGTATGGGTTTGCTCCGT
>JBJFEE010000006.1:0-33846 GCA_051890455.1 Muribaculaceae bacterium | reverse complement strand
TCACCCCATGTCTGCCCACGCCAACTGACCCCTGCCGCCTCCAAAAGTTTCCATCATAACTTAAACATTTCCTCAAAATTAGTAAAAGTTTCCAATATATTGGAAACTTTTACTATATTTGCAAAAAGTTTTAATTATGGAAGAAGCCGGAGATATTATTGCAAGACCATTATATATGGACCGAATTAGGCCATATATCGGTAAAAACATCATAAAGACACTGGTCGGACAACGTCGTGTGGGAAAAAGTTACATCCTTCGGGCTGTTGCCGAAGAAATACGCCGTCAAAACCCCGAGGCAAACTTTATCAACATAAACCTTGAGGATTTTGCTTTCTCACATATAAAGGATGCGGCGGCGCTATATTCGGAGATAACCTCGCGCATTGCGGCCGGTCGTAAAAATTGCATTTTCCTGGATGAGATACAGGAGGTTGCCGATTTTGACCGTGTAGTGCGCTCGCTGATACTTGACCCGGGCAATGACATCTACCTCACGGGCAGTAATTCAAGCATGCTCTCGTCCGAGATGGCTTCGCGTCTGGCGGGCCGTAGCATAGAAGTGCATGTTCATCCACTGACCTACAGCGAGTTTCTTGAATTTCACTCCAGGCAGGATTCTGACGAGGCTGTTCAGGCATATCTGCGTTTTGGAGGCCTGCCGTATTTGCGAAATCTGCCGGACCAGAGTACCTGGAACGAATACCTTACCGGTGTCACTGATGCCGTTGTGTACCGCGATGTAGTAAGCCGTCATGCATTGCGGGGAACGGACTTTCTGCAAAGGCTTATGCTTTATCTTGCCGATAATGTCGGTAATATATTCACGGCCAAAAAGATTGCCGACTATCTTAAATCGCAGCGCATAACGTCGAGTACATCAAGCGTCCAGTCATATATCGACTATCTGGAGGAGGCCTTTATTGTCAACCGCGCGCGCCGCTGGGACATTGATGGCAAGCGTTTCTTTGTGATAGGCGAGAAGGTCTATTTCGAGGACCTTGGCATCCGCAACGCCATAATCGGCTATCGCCCCAACGACATCGGCGGTCTACTGGAGAATGTCGTATACAACTACTTGCGTAGCAGTGGATATAAAGTTTCGGTAGGAGTAATGCCGCAAGGCCGCGAAATAGATTTCATTGCTGAGAAAGACAACGAATACCGCTACATACAGGTCGCCCTTACCGTCCTCGATGGTGACACTGCTGCCCGTGAGTTCGGCAACTTAGCCAAAATACCAGACAATTACGAAAAAACCGTCATCACTCTCCGCGATACCTCTCCTAACACCCTCAACGGAATCCGCCACCAGTCGCTGCGCGAATTCCTGCTTAGTTGAGATTGTGAAATGCGATAAGGTCTTGAGTTTACGAAGCAATAAACGAGCCCCGGGGCCGGGATGGACTTCGGGGCTCGGTATTTGGTGGAGGGTGGGGCTACTTTTGGGCGGCTTTGGCTTCCATTTCGGCGGTCATGGTGAGGACGAGATCCTTCATGGTCTTGCCGAGGTCTTTGGCTTCGGCCATGGTGGGAGCTTCGCTGTAGACGCGGAGGATGGGCTCGGTGTTGGACTTGCGCAGGTGTACCCAGCTGTGGGGGAAGTCGATTTTGACGCCGTCGATGTCGGTGATTTTCTCCTGCGAGTATTTTGCCTTGACTGCTTTGAAGAGGGCGTCGACGTCGGTGTGTGGCGTGAGCTGTATTTTTGTCTTGGCGATTGAATACTGGGGATAGGTCTTCTTGAGCTCGCTGACTTTTTTGCCGCTCTTGGCCAGGAGGGTGAGGAAGAGGGCTACGCCGACGAGTGCGTCGCGGCCGTAATGAAGCTCGGGGTAGATGATTCCGCCGTTGCCTTCGCCGCCGATGACGGCGCGGATGTGCTTCATCAGCGTGGTGACGTTGACCTCGCCGACGGCTGAGGCCACATACGGGCAGCGGTGTTTGTCGGCGATGTCGCTGAGGGCGCGGCTCGAGCTGAGGTTGGAGACGGCCGGGCCGGGGGTGTTGGAGAGTACATAGTCGGCGATAGCGACGAGGGTGTATTCCTCGACGAACATTTCGCCGTTCTCCATGACGATTGCGAGGCGGTCGACATCGGGGTCGACGACGAAGCCTACGTCGCAGTGGTTGTCCTTGACGACATTGGAGATTTCGCTGAGGTTCTCGGGGATAGGCTCGGGATTGTGGGCGAAGTTGCCGGTGGGGTCGCAGTTGAGCTCAATGACGTTCTGGACGCCCAGGGCCCGCAGCAACTCGGGGATGACCACGCCGCCCACCGAGTTGACGGCGTCGACGGCGACGGTGAAGTTGGCCTTGCGGATGGCCTCGGTGTCCACGAGAGGCAGGGCGAGGACCTTCTGGATATGGCGGCGGTTGTATGTGGTGTTCTTGAGGTGGTGACCGAGGTGGTCGACGTCGGCGAAGACGTAGTCCTTGGTGTTTGCTATGCGCAGAACTTCCTCACCTTCGGCGGCAGAGAGGAATTCGCCTTTCTCGTTGAGCAGCTTGAGGGCGTTCCAGTTCTTGGGGTTGTGCGAGGCTGTGAGGATGAGGCCGCCGCAGGCTTCCTCAAAGGTCACTGCCAGCTCGGTCGTGGGGGTTGAGGCCGGGCCGATGTTGATGACGTCGAAGCCCATACCCATGAGGGTCCCCACTACGATGTCGATAACCATCGGGCCCGAGATGCGGGCGTCGTGGCCTACGACTATCGAGCGGTAGGGCAATGTTGTCGTGCGGTCGATGAAAGTGGCGTAAGCGGCTGTGTACTTGGCGATGTCCATGGGGGTGAGGGCCTCGCCCGAAGCGCCACCGATGGTGCCGCGGATACCTGAGATTGACTTGATGAGTGTCATGGTTTATTATAGAGTTAGGTATATAGGGCTAATGTGAATTATTCAGGGGGTTATGTCAGCGGGCGGTAGTAGCGCAGACGGAAGAGGAAGGGGATGACGTAGGTCTGGTCGTTGACGAAGCCGTATTGGCTCTTGACGACGAGGTTGACTACGGCGTCGACGGGGAGCAGCGTCAGAGGCATCTGTATGCCGGTGCCCCACTGCCTCGAGCTGTTGAGCGTGAAATTTTGGTAGCGGAAGAAGGTGTTGTCGCTGCTCATGTTGCTCTCGTTGCCGTTGCCCTCGCCCAGGTCGCCGGTCTTGGCGTAAGTCTCGAGGTTCCAGCGGGTGTAGCGGAAATAAATCATCTCGTCCTGCTTGGCGTAGTTGCCGCGTGTGCCCGGGTCGATTACCTGCATGTACAGGTTGCCGTCCTCGTCGAGGCGATAGTAGGGGGCGTCGGGACCGGTCTGGAAGACGAAGTTGGTATCGGTGGGAATCTCGTTGATTACGCGCTGGTCGGCCAGGAAGACGTTTGTCGACTGGTTCTCCTTGGTCAGCAGGTCGGCGTAGCTCTGGTCATCGTTGCACGAGGTCAGGGCCGTCGCGGCGGCGAAGGCCATCAGCAGAGGTGCGATTATACGGTGGATTTTCATTCGGTGAAATTTGTGATGATAGGCCGGAATCCCGGCAGATATATTTCGTTTTTAACGGTCGGCGGCTTTGAGTGCTGCCGGCGACATGAGTTTGAAATTTTCCTGAAGATTGTCTTTGAAGAGCTGTATGCACTCTTCCATTGTGCCGCGGAATTCGCCTCCGGCGGCGTTGAGGTGGCCGCCTCCGCCGTAGTGGCGCGAGCACAGCAGGTTGACCGGGAAGTCGGCGAGACTGCGCATCGACACCTTTACATAATCGGGCTCCTGACGCATGTAGCAGCTGTAGACTATGCCGGGAATTTCGAGTGGTCGGTTGACCAGGCCCTCGGTGTCACCTTTTTTGTAGCTGTAGCTGTTGAGCTCGTCGCGGGTGAGGACGATGAGGGCGGCATGGGCCTCGTGAAAGACCTCCATCTTCTTTGCCAGGGCGTAGCTTTCGAGGCGCATGGCGTTTTCGGAGGTGGTGGTCACCAGGCAGCGCACGAGGCGATCCTTGTCGACGCCCTTGCGGAGCAGGTCGGCGACAACGAGGTAGAGGCACGGCATCGACGAGTTGTAGCGGAAACCGCCGGTATCGGTGATTATGCCTCCCATCAGGCAGGTGGCGGCATCGGTGTTGACGCTGTTCCACCAGCCCAGAGCCTTGAGCAGATGAGCGGTAAGCTCGGACGTGGACGAGAGGAGAGGGAAGCTGAATTCTATGTCGGCGAAGTGCTCGGGACCCTCGTGGTGGTCGATTAGCACGCGTTTTCCGCGCACGTTCTCGATGACGGGCTGCAGACGGCTCACGCGGTATGTGGCGTTGAAGTCCATGCAAAGCACCACATCGGCATTCTTTATCCACGATGCGGCCTTTTCGCCGAAGCTCGAGAAAGCCATGATGTCGCGTGCCCCCGGCAGGATCCGCAGGTAGTGCGGCGGCTCGTCGGGAGTAAAGACGCGGACTTCCTTGCTCATCCCGCGCAGCACGTGCGCCAGGCCGAGCGTCGAGCCCAGGGCGTCGCCGTCAGGGGCGAGATGACCTACCAGGGCGACGTTGCGCGCCCCGTTGAGCAGGCCCTTGAGCCGATGTAAGTCTTCGCGGTTGAATTTGGGTTCCATTGTAAGTGATGCGGTCAGCCTCGGTTCAATAACTCCGGCCTCCCAGTCTTAGAGCTTGTTTAACAATAAATGTTAACGGCAGGGCTGTCAGTCGTCGAGCAGATTTTCATTTGAGATGAGGGAGTTATGGGGTTCCATAACGACCGAAGAACAAATGGAAAGATGCCGGCGAATGACAGCTCCGATGTAAATATACCGAAATTGTTTACAATTGACATGGTCAGAGTTAAATGGATGTTAATTTTACGGAGCCTAAATTTAATACTAAAGTTTTTGTTACATCGCATATCTTGGCCGCTTTTTGCCTTGTTCCTCAGTCGTGTACTCCAGTACACTCCTTCGTCTCAAGACAAAAATCAGCTCAAGCTATGCGACCCTGCCGTCAACATTTATTATTAAATAAGCTCTTAATTTTGCAAAGATAACAATTTTTGCCATTAACATAAAAAAGCCGACCCCCAAAGTTTTGGGGAAGCGGCTTTTTTTTGAATTTTTAAACAGAATAGCTGAGAGTGGCCGTTTTTCAGGCTTCGGCTTCTTTGCGGACATGGGCGGCCCAGTCGCTGATGCGGGCGTCGGTGAGGTCGGCGTGGTTGACTTCGTCGAGGAGCAGGCCGAGGGCGAAGTGGAGGCTGTCGACAGACTCCGATCTGTCAAATTTGAAGGGAACGGCGGTGTATTTGCCGATGAGTTTCGCCCCGGTGCGTTTCATACGCTTGTAGAGGTCGTGGACGCCGTTGCAGAAGGTGTCTGTCATGGACTCGTCGCCGCAGCCGAATAGGGCCATCTTCTTGTCGCTGAGGTCGAGCGACTGGGCGCCGTCGAGGAAATCGTACCAGTCATCCTCGATTTCGCCGTTTCCCCATGTCGAGGTGCCGAGGACGATGACGTCATAGTCGCCCAGCTTGTCGGGGGCGGTGTCGGCGACGTTGTGTATGTCGCTTTCGGCAACGCCGAGGGCGGCGGCTATCTTTTTTGCCACGTCGGCGGTAGTGCCGGTCTGTGATCCGTAGAATATTCCGTATTTCATAGTTTTGTTGAGTTGGTTGTAGGTGAGTGGCTAATATAGCTATCTTAGCTAAATTAGCTAAATTAACTGAAGTAGTCGTTTCAGCTATATAACAACGGACGGGGGCAGGGGGTTCATGGCTGTGGCCGGGCATAAAAACTGACACCCGCACCGGTTGAGGCGCGGGTGTCGGTGTATGTAATGCCGTCAGGCTATCAGGCTATGCCGAGGTCTTTCTTGATGACTTCAATCTTGCCGGCGGCGACGGCGTTGAGGTCGTCGTACTGCGATACGTCGGTCATCTTATCGTGTACCTCGATGTAGAACTTAATCTTGGGCTCTGTACCCGAGGGACGTACCGAAACTTTCGAACCGTCGGCGGTGAAATACTGCAGGACGTTGGAGGTTGCGGGGAAGTCCAACTTGGTTACCTTGCCGGTGGTGAGGTCGGTGTCGGTGAGGCTCTGGTAGTCTTTGAGACGGATGACGGGGCTGCCGCCGAGCTCCTTGGGAGCGTTCTCGCGGAACTTGACCATCATGGCCTTGATTTCGTCGGCGCCGGTCTTGCCGGGGCGTACGACGGAGATGCCCTCCTCGTGGCTGTAGCCGTTCTTGAGGTAGATTTCCTGGAGCATGTCCATGTAGTTCATGCCGCGGTCGCGGGCCCATGCTGCGATTTCGGCCATGAGGGAGATTGCGGAGACGGAGTCCTTGTCGCGGCAGAAGCTCTCGGCCATGAAGCCGTAGCTCTCCTCGCCGCCGCCGATGTAGCGGCCTGCGCCTTCCTGCTCGCGGATGACGTTGGCAATCCATTTGAAGCCGGTGTAGCAGTCGTAGAGCTTGATGCCCTGGTTGTCGGCGATGGAGCGGATGGTCTCGGTGGTGACGATGGTCTTGACGGCGTATTCGTCGCCCTTGAGCAGGCCGAGCTCGCGGTAGCGCACCATGATGTAGTTGAGTAGAATCATTACAATCTGGTTGCCGTTGATCATCACGTAGTTGCCCTTGCGGTCGCGGGCCACGCAGCCGATACGGTCGGCGTCGGGGTCGGAGGCGAAGATGACGTCGGCGTCGGTCTCCTTGGCGCGCTCGATGGCCATTGCCATTGCCGAGGGAACCTCGGGGTTGGGCGAGACGACAGTGGGGAAGTCACCCGATGGGATGTCCTGCTCGGGAACGTGGATGATGTTGGTGAAGCCGTAGTTCTTCAGCGACTGGGGAACCAGCTTGACGCCTGTGCCGTGGATAGGCGTGTAGACAATCTTGATGTCGTGGTGGCGCTGGATGACCTCGGGGTCGAGCGAGAGGCTCTTGACAGCCTGCAGGAAGTCGGCGTCGATGTCGGCGCCGATGCTGACGATTAGGTCGGGATTGCCTTTGAACTTTATCTCGCTCACGCTCTTGATTTTGTTGACGTGCTCGATAATCTTGGCGTCGTGGGGAGCCAGCACCTGAGCGCCGTCGGCCCAGTAAGCCTTGTAGCCGTTATATTCCTTGGGGTTGTGCGAGGCGGTGATGTTTACGCCGCTCTGGCAGTCGAGGTGTCGGATGGCGAACGACAGCTCGGGGGTGGGGCGGAAGTTCTCGAAGAGATATACCTTGATGCCGTTGGCGCTGAAGATGTTGGCGACGGTCTCGGCGAAGTAGCGCGAGTTGTGGCGCACGTCGTGGCCTACGACAACTTTGATTTCGCCCTCGGGGAAGGCTTCCTTGAGGTAGTTGGCGAGGCCCTGGGTGGCGGCGCCGACGGTGTAGATGTTCATGCGGTTGCTGCCAGGGCCCATGATTCCGCGCAGGCCGCCTGTGCCGAATTCGAGGTCCTTGTAGAACGATTCGATAAGGTTTGTTTTGTCTTCGGCGTCAAGCATTTCCTGAACTGCCTTGCGGGTAGCTTCGTCGTACTCGGCGCTGAGCCACTGCTGAGCTTTAGCGGTGACTTCCTTAATGAGGTCTGTGTTGTTGGCCATAATGGGTAATGGGGGAGATTGTGGTTATGTTAATTGTGTATTAATCTAAGGCTTTGACAGGGCGTGGAGCCCTAGTCAGTGCAAAGTTAACGTTTTGCTGTCAGTATAACAAAATTTTTTGCTTCAATGTTTCTCCCGATGCGGCAAATACGCCGCATCGGGCATTGCGCAACCGGCATTGTTATTTGGCTCCGGCGGCTGAGAGGATGCCGAGCATGAAGGTCAGCGAGGCCGTGCCGTCCATTGTGGGCTCGTTGGTGGAGTAGTCCGAGTAGTCGTCGTGGTATACGACGGTATCGTTCTGCACGTCGGCGTACGGGTCGTGGCCGCGGCGTAGGTGCACACCCCACAATGACTTGAATTTGGCGGTATAGATGGGGCCGTCTACCAGTCCGCCTGTCAGCCAGTCGCGTCCGTGACGTCCCTGTACGGTGAGGTCGGTCATGGCCGAGTGCGGGTCGGCGGGCGAGGCGGCGATGCCGTCGGGGACAATCATCATCACCTGGTTCCAGGGATTGGCGCCGAAGAGCCAGTCGCGCACCGTTGTCTCGGTCTCGGCGAACTGCGTGTCACCGGTGAGCTGACGGTAGAGCATGGCCTGGGTGACGAAGGCCACGGCGAGGTTGTTAGAGCACCAGATGAAGGGTATGCCGTTGAGGAAGGCGTTGTCCTGACCGCGTTCGGCCACGCGGCGCAGGCCTGAGCGCATATTACGCACAAACTCGTCGCGGCGGCGTCCGTCGGACTGAGCCGCCAGTTCGTAATGGCCGAGGTTGACGAAGGGGTACCACTGGTAGTGGTCGGCCGAGTCGGCGCCCATCCAGGGTGTGACGGGCTCCATGCGGCCGTAGGCCACGGCATCGGCTATCAAGGCGCTGTCGCCGCCGAGGAGGCGGTAACGGGCCATGGCGGCCAGCTCCATGTCATCGGTCCAGTTGTCCTCCTCATAATAATAAGGTGAGGCCGTGCATGCCGTCTGGCAGGCGCCCGGGTTGGCTTTGGCGACGGCGTAGGCGTTTGCCGAGCGTGCGGCGAGGTCGCGGGCGAAGGCCGGGTCGCTCTCGCCGAAGATTTCGGCGCCGAGGGCAAAGGATGAGGCGAATTTGGCCACGGACGACGCCAGGCCTTTCGAGTCGTTCTTGTACTGCCGTAGTCCGACGGGATGTCCTATGCAGGGGAAGACGGGACGGTCCTTGCCTGCTCCCCAGCCGTAGTCGACGTTGTCGCCTGCGGGAGCGCCGCCGTAGCGGTGGTCGCGGTCGTCGGCAATCTGGTTGAGGAAGAGCGTGTCGGACGGGTTCATCCTCACCATCCACTCCAGGCCCCAGCGCGCCTCGTCGAGGATGTCGGGGACGCCGTTCGCGCCGGGCAGGCCGGCGGCGTTGTGGGTGTCGCCCCAGACGGTCGGGTTCTGACGGTAGGCGAACAGCATCTGATAGACGGCGTTGGCCGAGGTGGTGAGGTACTGCAGATAGTCGGAGGCGTCGTGCCAGCCGCCGGTGACGTCGACATGCTCGCCGTCGCGGTCGCCGGAAAGTACGAGACGTCCGTCATGGGTGTGGCACGAATCGTTGTGCGCCGGGTTGAAGCCGCAGCGCTGCTGGCGCATATAGACGAGCGGCATCTCGTGCAGTTTGTGGCGCGAGTAGGCGTCGTCACCGATATAGATTGTGCGCGACGCAAGGGTTTTGCCCTTTGCGTCCTGCATGTTCAGTGTGTACTCGCCGGGAGCCTTTCGCCCTGAGAAGTAGATGCGGGCGGCGTGTTTCTTGGGGGCCCAGGGGGCGGTCACGCGAACCGAGTCGACGGTTGTTGTGCCGTCCGGGCCGCTGATGGTGAAGCGCAGCCCGTCCACGGGTGTATCGCCGGAATATACGGCCACTTTGATGTCTTCGGTGAGATAACCTATCTGGTTGACTTTAAGCGGGCTTACCTGTGCCGCGGCAAAAGGGGAGCAGGCTGCCGTAAGGACAGCCGCTGCAAGAATTATGTTTTTCATGTCCAAGGTTTAATGATTGGTTTTTAGGGAGATATAATCAGAGGAGATGGAAGAGCATGAGGAAAACGAAGCTTACGGGAGCGACGAAGAGGAGCGAGTCGATGCGGTCGAGGATGCCGCCGTGGCCGGGGATGAGGTTGCCCGAGTCCTTGACACCGGCGGTGCGCTTGAGTTGCGACTCGAACAGGTCGCCCCAGGTCGACAGGAGGCTCACGCAGGCTCCGAAGAGGGCTCCGGCCCACCAGGCCTTCATGCCTGCCCATCCGGCCAGCAGGGCTCCGGCGATGACGCTGCAGGCGAAGCCTCCCCAGAAACCCTCCCAGCTCTTCTTGGGCGAGAGGCGCTCGCACAGGCGGTGCTTGCCCAGGGTGCAGCCGAAGCAGAAGGCGCCCGTGTCGTTGACCCAGATGAGGATGAACATCGTAAGCACGGCGTAAGTGAAGATGCCGGGGGCGAAGGTTACGGCAGCGCCGGGGGTGCCGGCATCGGTGAGCATGCCCAGGAAGCAGAGCAGGCACATCGGTACGGCGATGTAGAGGAAGCCGGTCAGCGAGGCCGCGCACGACGCCACGGCGTCGCCCTTCTGCAGACACAGCGAGGCCGTCAGACGGGCCAGCAGACACAGTATCAGCATCATCAGCCCGGCTGCCACCCACGCTATGGATTCGAAGAGGAAACGGATGAACGTATTGTCGGTATAGTCGAAACTGTAGGCTACCATGCCCGTTATGCAGACAGCCAGGATGGCCGACGACATGTCGAGGGCGCGGATGGCCCACGGAACGGGTGCTCCCTGCTTGTGCGCCATGAGGTTCTGATATTCGTGTATGCCCAAAACGGTAAAGAGCACCGTCATGGCAAAGAAGTACCAGCCCCCGGCCAGTGTGCAGAACACGATTAAGGCAACGTAGACGGCACCTGACAGTGCCCGCACCAATACTTTATTCATAAGTTGACTTGTTTTCGGGTGAACGGTTAATTCATTTGCTTTTGTACCGCGTCGTCCATCATCGAGCCGAAGAACGTGGCGCCGGTGCAGTACCATTTGCCGTCGTCGAGGCGCTCGAAAAGGAACATCACGGAGTTATTGTCATATTCGTCGCATTTGCGTCTGTCCCAGCCGCTGTATATTACCTTGTCGGCAGTGGGGAAAATCCATTCGCCGACAACGTACCAGTCGTCAAATTCCTTCTTTTCGGGGTTTTTGACGGCCCGGCCCTGCAGCGGAAACAGCCCGCACGCGTTTGCGGCTCTCACCACCATCTTGTAGAAATTGTCCATCGTGAAGAAATTGTCCTGCAGCCGCTCCTCATGCTGCGAGAAGTCCGAGTGGGCAGTGCGCTCCATGCGGAACCCGGCGTCTGCGTTGAATTTCTTTATGAAAGAGGCAAAGCTTTCCGCGCCGTTGTTGTAGGGACCGTCGGCGGGGAGTTCGGTCCATCCCCAGGCGGGATAATAACCTGCCGGAACTCTCCACCAGGCGTGTTTGCGGCGGTACCGGCAGGACACGGTAGTGCTCTCGGCTGTTTCGTCGACGGTGAACACCTGCTGGCCGTAGTAATCGTACCTTTCACCAGCCGACTCCTCGTCGCGCGAGGCCTTCATGGCCCGGAACAGCCTGCGGAAGTGAGCCGCCGCAGACTGCCCGTCGCCTTTGTTGTCAAAGACGTACTCCTCCGTGACGTTTTCGGGCGTTCGCGAGATAACTGCCTCGCGGGGATGCAGGCTTTTTATCGGAAAGGCGTATGTGGCGGGCAGAGAAATCTCGAGGCGTGAATTCTGTATCTCGCCGTCATCGCCGTTTTCGTCGATGTAGAGGATTTTGTAACCCTTGTCCTCGGTATATCCGTGGGATATCAGGGCCTGGTGGACGGATACAGCGTTTTCGTCAGGCACCGCCTCGGTGTTTTCGACGTCGTACATGAAATTGAAGTCCATGAGGCTGCAGTAGGCGATGTCGCGAATGCCGAAAGGCGAGTCGAAGACACGCGCAACCGTGTCGGCGGCACTGACCTCGGCCGGGGTGCGTCCCGTCGCCGAAGCGGAACCGGCGGCGGAGGCGGCGGTTACGGCTGACAGGAGAAAGAAGGCCAAAAGTGCTTTTGCAAGAGTTTTCATGCTGGACGTCGTTGCGGATTTTTGCAAAATTAGTGAAATTATTCCGTCCCGTATTACCGCAGCACGATTTTTTTGACGCTGGAGCCGCGGCGCTCGATATAAAGGCCGGGGCCGGGGACGGTGACGCGGCGGCCCGTGAGGTCGAAGTATTCGGCGGGGCCGTCGGCGGTGTTGTCGGGGATGATGGCCTCGATGCCCGCCATTTCGTTCAACTTGTACAGGCCGGCGCGGGCGTCGATGGCACCGGAGGCGCCCCAGCGGGGATTGGCGCCGTCGCCGGGGATATAGGCCGTTTCCGCGGCCACTTTGCGCGCTGTGAAGACATCGAGGTCGGGATGGGCCTGCATCCACAGCGCTATCACGCCCGCCACGGCCGGCGAGGCCATGGACGTGCCGCACTGCTGGGCCCACGAGTACTCCCTGCCGTCCACAGTCTGTCGGTAGGCGATAGTCTCGTCGGGATGGCCGGCCAGGTAGGCGTTGCTGATGGCCGAGACGACTGTGTTGCCGGGGGCGCAGACGTCGGGCATGACGCGTCCGTCGCGCAGGGTGCCGTACGAGCTGAAGATACCCGGCTCATCGAGACCGAAACCGTAAGTCTGCTCCTTGTCCGACCCCCATACAGGCACCGTGTTGCGGGTGCTCCAGGCGCCAACGCCGATGACGGCGTCGCTGCAGCAGAGGTTGCTGATGGAGAGCACGGACGTACCGTCGATTTTTCCCGGAGTGCCGTAGTTGCGCATGAAGGTCTGTATGCCGTCCGTGCAGGCGTCGAAACTGAACCCCTCGCGTCCGCGCACCTCCCAGCCCATGACATAGCGGGCCCAGGCGGTGCCGGGCAGCGTGGCCTCCGAAATCATTGCAAAGTCGATGGCTATGCCGTAGCGGTTGTTCTCCGGGCTGACGCCCCAGGCCACGTTTACGCGGCTCCCCTTCAGCAGCCCGGCTGTCTCGGGTGCGTCGGCGGCGTCGAAGACCGCCTCGCCCTCGGCCTTGCCCGTGGCTGGGCCGTACCATGGGGTGCGGTAGAGGAACCGGCGGTCAACCTGGTCCCAGACGACGATGCGGACGTCGCATGTCTTCGCGTCGGCGCTCCAGATGTCCATTGCGCCGCGGACGTTGAATCCGTCCCAGGTCTTCGAGCTCTCCCACATCGTGCCCACCGTGGGCAGGCCGTCCGCGGTGCCGGGCGAGTCGGTGCCGAGGGTATGCCGCAGGCTGTCCTTGCTGTTTCCGTTGTTTCCGGCGCTGAAGACTATCACGGCCTCGCGGCCCAGCAGGCTCAGGTAGCGGTTTATCAGGTCGCTGCCGTCATGGGGACCGAGGTACGAGCCCACCGAGAGGTTCACCACGCACGGCATGTCGCGCTCTTTGGCGTAAGCCAGGATGTCCTCGATGCCCGAGAGCATGGCCACGTCGGTGAGGTAGCTGCGCGAGGCCGCCAGCACCGACCCCGTGGCCAGGCCGTAATATGGCGTGCCGGTGTCCGAGCCGCCGACGATGTTGAGCACGTGTGTGCCGTGCCAGTCGTCGTCGGTGTCGGGGCGGAGCGTGGCGCCGGTATCGAGCGATGACCCCGGCGCCCACACCTCCCTTATGGCGAGCGAGTCGACGTAGGTCGATACCAGCCCCAGCCTGTCCCTGAAGGCGATGTGCGACGGGTCCACGCCGATGTCGCAGATGCCCGCGACGACACCTTTGCCCGTGACGGGCAGGAGGGGAACGCCGACACCGTCCTTAATGTCGCCGGCGCGCACGCCCTGGCGCTGGCGGTCACAGCCGGCCGTGGCCGTGCGGGCGATGGCGTAGCTGTCCACGTAGTTGCCGCGCGCCAGCTCCTCCACCTTGTCGCGGGGAATGCAGCACAGCGCCATGTCGGCGCGGGTGTGGAAGATGACGCCGCCCAGCTCGTCGGTTATGCGCCGCAGGTCGTCGTCGCTGTCAAAACGGACAATCAGAGAGGTGTAGAGCGTGGGCTCGTCCGTGGCCGCACGGGCCTTGCGCATGGCGGCCTCGCGGGCTATCCGCGACGTCTCCAGCCGTGTGCGCGGGTCGGCGACGGAGGCCGAGGCACCCAGGCAGGGCAGGAGGGCAAGCAGTATCAGTATCCTGAATTTCATTTGTAAGATTTCTGCAGAAAGTGAGTTTCCTGGTTTATCTTACAAAATTAAAGAAAAAAGCGCAAAGCCGGAAGCCTTGCGCCTGTAAGAGGTGAATTTTAAGTTCTTTTGGTTATTTTGCGGCCATGTTGGTGGCGGCGGCGAGGGCCTGGTAGGCGTAGAGGCCTTGCTGGTCTGCGGTGTAGGTGTGCATCTGTCCGTCGGGACCGGGGACGCGGATGTGGGTGTCGTCAACCCAGGCCAGGAAGACTACGTCCTCGCCGTTGATGTTGGTCGACCATTCGTTGGTGGCGGCGTTGAAGTCGAGGCGGGTCTTGGTGCCGTCGGGATTGGTGATGGTATAGCCTTTGGGGTCGGCCTTGACGAGGTAAATCTGACCGTCCTCTCCCTGGATTTTCTTGGTGCCGTGGGCAAGGGGGTTGCTGCCGCTCCAGAACTCGATGCTGTTGATGACGAGGACGTCGGCGAGAGCCGAGATTTCGTATACGGGGAGAATCCAGAAGGCGACGAAGACGAGTTCGTTGACGAATTTGTTGCCGACGGATCTGTTCCAGGTGAGGAGTTTGTTGGTGAGCTGGAAGGAGCCGATGCAGGAGGTGAGGGTTGAGCCGCCGAGGATAGCGACGGCGAGGGCGACTGCGATGTAGGATTTTTTCATAAAATTGAAAGTTTAAAATTGAAACGTGTCAGAACAGTCTGAATGTAGGGACATGCCTTTGGCATTTTGGCATGTCGGACCGGTCAACGGGTTTGCAGGCTAAACATCGCAAAGCGATGTCCCTACATCATATAAAAAACAAGCGGGCGGAAAGTTTACTGCCTGACGTATTTTTGTGCCTTGTTGTAGAAGTTTTCGACGCGGCGGACGAATTCGACGGTCTGGGTGCCGCGGAAATATCCGTATTTGACGACGGGGTCGTTGTAGTGCACGGGGTCGGACTTCATGAGCAGGGCCATGTCGACTGAGCCGTGCCACTGCTCGGGGTTGTGCCCGTGCTTTTTGGCCAGGGCTATGGCGTCGATGATGTGGGCGCCGCCTGAGTTGTAGGAGGCGATGACGAAGGGACGGCGTTTCTGCGGGTCGGAGATGTAGCGGGCCATCATTTTGTCGATGGACTTTATGGCCTTGACGGCGACGCGGATTGAGGTCTCGGGGTCGGTCATGGCCTCGGGCGTGGAGCCCATGGCGCGGGCCGTGACGGGCATAATCTGCATGATGCCGCGGGCTCCGGCCCACGAGACGACGCTGCTGTCGTAGCCGCTCTCGACAAATCCTATTGCGGCGAGGAGGCGCCAGTCCCAGCCTATCTCCTTGGCATACTGTTTGAAAAGATGGTCGTAGGGCGAGACCTTGCCGCCGCGGAAGGTGACGGCGGCGGTATGCGAGGGCATGGTCTTGCTCTCCTCGAAATAGCGGCGGTAGACCTCGCGGGTGTGCAGCCTGGGCAGGTCCTGGGCGAACCAGGCGTTCACAGAGTCGGCCAGCCATTCCCGGTCGCGGGCGACGGCCCACTGGGCTTTCTGCCCGAAACTCAGCGAGAGCGAGATGTCAAGGCCGGGGTAGTATGTGCGGCTGACCCTGGCGATGTCGCTGTCGACGATGGTCATGGGGATTTCGCCCTTGGCCACCATCTCCATGAGGTCCTCGGTGATGAGGGTGTCGCGGTAGACGGGGTGGATGCGTATGCCGCCGCCGAGCTCGGAGTTGAGGTTGCTGATGCGCTGGTGGTATTTGCTGTTGCGCTCCACGTAGACGTCGTGGCCGACGAGCTGAGTGACGTCGGTTAGGAGGGTGTCGCGGCCTTTTTTCTGCACGAGAATCTGGCTTGTCTCTGACACGGGTCCGCAGTGGAGTACCTGACGGTTGTAGGTGTCGGTGACGGGTACCTGGTATGCTATGATGTCGACTTTGGCCGAGTCGAGCCACTGTATGGCCGTCTCCAGCTTGGGCGCCACACGGATGTCGAGTACCATGCCCTTGTCAGAGGCCCAGTCGGCGACGAGGGCGTAGTCGTAGCCCATCTCCTCCTCGCGGTAGATGAAGTAGCTTGTGGGCGAGTAGAGCGTGGCCACGCGCAGGGTGTCGGGCAATGGGTGTGTCACCACCGTGTCGGCCCCGTCGCCGCCCTTGCCGCTGCCGCACGCCGAGAGCGCCGCCGTGAGGGCGGAGGCCGTCAGCGCTGCTATGGCTAATGTCTTACGCACGGGCGTCAGTAGTCGTATTCGAGGACAATGTCGTCGAGCCAGAGCGTGGCACCGTTGCCGCCGGTGAAGTAGTCACCGTACTTGGACGCCGAGGCGGTGATGAGCAGGAAGCGCGGCACGCGGCCGGTGGAGGTGTAGTTGAGCTCGAACTCGAAAGGAACCCACTCCGTGATGTTGTCGCCGCTCTCAATCTGTCCGTAGGCCACGACGTACGGGCCTTTTGAGTCGAAGAGCTGGCGGTTGCTGGGACGGGTACGGATTTCGAAGGGCGTGTCCTGGTCGATGAGCGAGCACCAGATGATGCAGGTGTCGGGCTGGCCTTTCAGGCTCTCGAAACCGGTGGTGGTGTGCGAGATGGGGGCCGTCGTGTACTTCATGTAACCGCGCACCTTGGTGGGACGCTGGGTGAACTCGCGGCCGAAGGCGAGGATGCCGTTGGTGCCGTCGGTGCGGACATACTCGCCGACAAAGATGTTGCCTGCGGCGAGTTTGCCGAGGGTTCCGATGCCGACGAACTTGGTCAGGAGCTGTGCCGACATGCCTGTGCCGGTGGGTGTGTCGTTGCTGGGGGTGGTGTTGGACTGGCCGAGGGTCGTGGCGCCCTTGTTGCCGGTGCCCCAGTAGGGAGTGCCGTTCTCGGCCCACGGACACCATACCTTGCCGTCGAGCCACCAGTTGTCAAAGTCGGCGTTCGGCGGCTGCTGGTTCGTGCCGGTGGTGAAGGCGACGATGTCGCCGTACTGGTCGCCGCTGACGGCGCGGGCCTCGTATGCTGTTGCCGGCGACAGATGGATGAGGCGTGCGTGGAACGAGCCGCCCTCGCGTGTCAGCCATGCCTCGGGTGCGTCGGTCCACTCTTCGGTGCCCTGCAGGCGGTACTGGACGCCGTATGGACGCGAGGCCTCTGTAGTACCGTAGACCCATGCCACCTGTGTCCAGGCATCGACGCTGACGGTGGATACGAGTGTCTCGACGACGTTGGCGGTGATTGTCCATGTCTCGCTGCGGCCCCACTGGCTGACGGTGACCTCGACGGGCCGGGTGAAATCGACGTCCTGACCTTCGAGGACGGGCGTCATCACGCTGCCGGTGGCGCCAAGCTTGCATGTCAGCACGTGCAGGCGGTCAAGGGGCAGGCGGTCGTTGACGGTGAAGGTGACGGTGTGGTTTTCGACATCAATCTGCGAGGCGCCGATCTGACCTTCGACGGTGAAGTAGCGCTTGATGCCCTGCACGGCCGACAGTTTCCACTTGTAGTCGTAGTACAGGTGCAGGGTCACATCCTTGGGCGTGCTCAGGTCGAGGGGCTTGGACAGGGCATCGCCGACGACCTCGGCGCCGGGAGTCAGCGTGTAGTCGGCGATGGTGACGGCCCGGATGTCGGCCTGCTCGGGCAGGTAGAAGGTTACCTCGAGGTTGGTCGCGTCGATGTAGGCCGTGGTCTCCTGGCCGGTGGCGGAGATGGTGAGGAAGTTGGCTTGGATGTGGGGGTAGGGGATGTCGTTGTCGATGCAGCCCGTGGCCGTCAGGGCCAGAGCCGGAAGGGCATATATGATATTGCGTAGTTTCATGTCAGTGTCAGATTACAACCATCAGGCCGAAGTTGATATTGAAGATGTTGAAACGGAAGTTTGCGCCCGACGAGGAGCGTGAGCCGTTGAACTCGCCGTTGGTTGTCTGCTTTTCGTGACGCCAGCGCAGGCCGAAGACGCCGAACGAGATGTTGAAGGCCAAGTTCTCCTGCAGGAAGCAGCAGACGCCGGGGCTGAAATTGAGCGAGGCCTGCGTGATGTTGGTGCGGGTGTCGCGCAGTTCACCGCCGATGGTGCGCTTGAAGCGCGAGGCTCCGGTCTGGAACATGAGGTCGACCTCGTTGAAGAGGCCGAAGCGGCGGCCGCGGTCGAGGCCCACGTAGTTGCGGTAGAAAACGCCCATGGCATACGTTTCGTTGACGTATGACACGTTGTGGAGGTCGAAATTGAGGTCGTCGTCAAAGTCCACCGACAGGTCGCCCAGGTATGCCGAACCGCGTGAGTACGTGGCCTTGAGGCCTATCGACTGGTTGTGGCGGATAAAGTACGAGACGGTGGGGTGTATCGAGTAGAGCTTGCCCTTGAAGTTGAAGTTGGTGATGATGTCGAGCAGCTGTATGTCCTCCGAGTTGAACTCGCCGTAGTTGGCGGTTAGTCCGAAGGCCCATTTGCTCTTGGGAATGTACAGGTAGTTGTACAGGCCGCGGTCGTAGCGGCCGAAGTTCTTTTCGGGCAGGATGATGGAGGCGGTGTCGGCGCCGACGATGACCTTCTGGTCGGCGAGGATGCGGCGACGGTCGGCGGCGGCGTCCTTGCGGATGACGGTGTTGAGGCGGCTGAGACGCTCTTTGTTTATCGTGTCGGCTGTCGAGGCTGCTGCCTGTGACGGTTCGGCCTGTGCGCACAGTGCCGTCATCGCCATTGCCGATACTGCGGCCAGCATGGAGATGCGGCCCGGGATTGCGGATAAAATTGTTCTTGCGGTCATGGCGGTGTCAGATATAGAATGTGCAGCCGAAGGTTATGCTGAACAGGTTGATGCGGAAATTGCCTGATTTGGAGTCGCGGTGGGCGACGTAAATGCGGTCAGTGGTGGACTTGGTGCGCCGGTAGTCGAAGCCGAGGACGCCGACGTTGACCTCGATGGCCGAGTAGTTGTTGAGGAACATCACCATGCCGGGGGCGACGCCGATATTGAGGTTGAAGTTCTTCTCGTAGGTACCGGTGTAGTCGACGCCCTGGCCTTTCTCGAGTTTGGACTGGCCGCCGCCAATCTGCAGCTGCACCTCGTTGAAGATGCCGAAGCGCGTGCTGTTGCCCAGCGAGATATAGTTGCGGAAGGCTCCTGCAACCGAGTAGCTGTGGCTGATGGAGTAGAGGTGGTCGACGTTGTAGTTGGTGTCCTCGCCGAGGACGACGTCGGCCTGGTCGAGCTTGACACGCTGGCGCGAGTAGGCCACGCGGCCGCCGGCGGCGAGGTTGTCCTTGAAGACGTACATCACCATCGGGCTGACCTTGAAGGTGTAGGCGTCGCCGTTGAGGTTCTCGACCACAAGGAACTGGTAGTTGTCCTGCGACGACTGTGTGTAACTGACGCTGACACCGGTTATCCATTGTCCTTTGGGGACAAACGAAATCTGTTCGATGTCACGCTTGAATTCTTCCTGGGCGCGGGCTTTCTGCGGCAGCGCGAAAGCTATGGCCAGAGCCAGCATCAGTGCCGGCACGGCGCGGCGCCACGATATTTTGGCGTTAGGCTTCATCGTATGATAAGTTCTTGGCTTTTTTCTTAGGAAATGTGATTGAAATCAGGGTTCTGTATAGGATTGGTCTTGTCGGTGCGTATTGTCAGTAAGAGAAAGTGAGCTGCGATACCCACAGCGTCGAGCCGCGCATGCGGGCGTTGGGCAGGTCGGGAGTGACGGGCACAAGGCGGTCGTTGGCGGTATCGCCGCAGTCGGCGTGGTGGCTCGACACGAACATCATGCGCAGATGCGTGGGCTTGAGGTCGTAGACGAGGTAGTTTATGGGGCAGCGGAAGGCGGCGTAGTCGGGTTGCGTGCGGAAGTTGAGCATGCCCGTGGCAATCTTGGTCTCCTTGCCGTCGGTGATGTTGACCAGCTCGATGCGGACGTATCCGTAGTCCGAGCCGTCGATGAGGTCGGGCAGGTATTTGAAATATCCGTTGAGTGCCGACGGGCGGCAGGCGAATGGCACGCCCTCGTTTATCTTCTCGCTGCCGTCGGCGGGGTTGAAATCGTACGAGCCCAGCCACAGGCGTCCTGCGGCACGGCCTTTGACCTCGGGGACATTGGCCGAGTAGGGGAGGCGCTGGCCTTCCTCCTGGATGTAGTCGGGGATTTCTTTGCCGTTGGCGTCATAGCCGGTCGAGCTGATGGCGATGGCCTTGGTGTATGTGTCCTCGCTGATGTTTTCGAGGATGGCCGACGGCTGCATGTACCATGTGTTGTGGTTGGCGGCCTTGCGGTTGAAGGTCTTGGCGTTCATCGAGGCCCATTTGTGCTTGGGCCAGTTGACGTCGACGTTGACGAAATTCTGGCGGTTGACCACGGGTGCCGACGAGGCGGAGAATTTTCCGCCGCAGGGCAGGTTTTCGTATTTGATGCTGCGCTCCCAGTCGCTGAAATCGCCCATGGGCACGCTCTCGGCCTTTTCGGTGGTGAGTGCGGCCGTTGCCGCGGGAGTGTTCCCGGCGAGTGTCAGCGCCACGTTATAGCGCGAGCCGGGGGTAAGACCGGTGATGATGAGGACGCCGTGTGACGGGTCGCGTGTCCATATCGAGGCGGCGCGTCCGTCCACCGTCACCGAAGCGTACCGTACAATCTGGGCGGCCACGGAGTCGGGCTGGGGCAGGCTGGAGTCGATGTCGCCGACGGAGAGGACGGCGGTGGTGGCGAAGGGGTCGGCGTTGAGCGAGAAGATGGGATTGACGCGTTTGATGACGGTCTCGAGGCGAGGCTGGCCCAGGTAGCGTACCTGCACCGGGATGTCCCTGACGCCTGCGGGGACGTTGAACCACAGATTTATTGTCGCGCCGCTGTCGTGGCTCTTCGAGGCGATGGGGAGGGCGACGGTGTATGTGCCGTCGCTGTCTTTGGTGTATACCGAGAAGTCGTTTTCCTCGACGACATCCGAGCCGGCGAGTATCGACAGCATGGCGCGGTTGACACCGACGGTGGCGGTGCCCTGACCGGTCAGAGTGAGGCTCATGACGCGAGTGCGCACGACAAGCTCGACGGGGTTGTTGCAGGTTCCGGCCTCGTCCTCGGCCATGATGGAGAAATGCGAGACGGTGGTGACGAACGAGGCCATGTCTTCGAGCGCCTCGGTGTAGTCGACTTTGGCCGACCGGCGGTCTTTGGCGACTTCGAAGCGGATGCCGCTGTCTTCAAGGAATTTGGCGTCTTCTGGCGAGAGGTTGATGAGGTCGATGGAGTTTGTCTCGAGGTTGAGCTGCTCGAGGATGGGCCCTTCGACCACGAGATTGACGTGGCGGAGCGGGCTGGCGGGCGACGAGACGGTCATGGTGACGGGCTCGCTGAGCGTCAGGCCTTCTATTATGGAGATAGGTGTGCCGGGAGTGAAGCCGGAGGGGATGATGACGGGGGAGTTGTCGGGCAGTCCGCCGGCGAGGTTGACCGTACCGGCGTCAGTGCCGTCGATGGCGGCCGTAATATCGTCATCGGTGAGCGTGAGACCCATCCGTGCCACCTGAGCGCTGTTGAGCGCCGCCTGTCCCGGCATGGCTATCATCACCGACTTGTCGGCGCCTTTGTCGCTGATATGGGCGTAGGTGGTGATGGCGCCGGGGCTGACATAGAGCAACGAATCACTGCTGGCAACGGTGACGAAGCCCTGCAGGGGCACGAAAACCATTATGCTGTCGAGGGTATAGCGTGTCGAGTTGTCGGTGTAGATGGAGTGGAGCATTGCCACCGACGGTGTGGCGGTGATGTCTACCGATGTGTGTTCTGCGGCCTGTAGCTCAAGGTCGCTCACGCCCTCGAAACGTGGTCCGTCTGGCATGCCGCCGGCAACCTTCATTGTGTAAGCTCCGGCCATGAAACTCTGGGCATCGTCGCGGAACGCCTTGACGGTGGGCCAGGTATGGCTGGCCGACTCATTCGACAACGTCAGTGCCAGCGAGTCGGGGTTTGGGATAAGCCCGGCGTCAGGCGTCAGCATGGTGCCGTCCGGCATCCGGAACTCCGGCTGCATGCTCACCCTCACATCGATATATCCCTGCCGTGTAGCCACATTGTTCTCCTCGGTGGAGCAGGACACGACGCTGACCGGCACAGCCGCGCAGACCGCCGCTACGGCGACAGCGTGCCCCAAAGCCTTCGTGACAAAACGCCCTACAGCAGCAGACATAATAAGATGATATTTCGCAAATTTTACCATTTTCCGCAAAATTACACAAAAATTAGCACATATCCCCCATTCCCCCGCCAAAAGTTGTATTAATCGCGTTTAATCGGCTGCTCAGAAGGGTTGGCGGCGGAGCCATTCGGCCAGGAAGCGGTCATAAACGGTATAGCCGTTGTCGGACGGGTATACGATTTCGTTCGCTACAAGCTTTTTCAGGGCGGTGCTGATGCTGCTGGCGGCACGAAGTCTGTACCTGGCGATGAAATCTCCGGCCGTAATTTCGGCCACGCAACCCTCATTGGCGATGGCCTTGAGCAGTTTAAGGCTACCGCTGGTCTGCGACTTGCAGAGGTCGGCGTATGTATAGGACATTTCATCGACAATCTGGTTTATCGCATAGCCCACAAGACTGTTATCAGGAGTTTTGCCGTAGCCGTAAAGGCGATTGAGAATGGCCTGTACATACCATGTGTGGCCTTCGAATTTGTCGTAAATAACGTCAAAGACTTCAGCCGATAGGGTAATGCCCTTCGCGGCAAATTTCCCTGTAGCAAACGCGGCGTAACTGTCTTTGCCGATAGTGCCGATGGAGAGCAACTGAGTGCTTTGGTAGAACGGGCGTTTTGATGAGGCAAACATTTCGCTCATTACATGCTGCTTGCTGCCTGCAAAGATGAAATTGATGTTCGGAACAAACTGTATGTAGCTGCGTAACAGCGCCTCCACGCCTTTTTCGGGATATTCGGCAATCTGCTGAAACTCGTCGATGGCGATATAACAGCGCTTTTCTATGGATGCCAGATAGTCAAAAATTTCCTTAAGGGAATGCTCTTCCTTGTCCGGGGCTATGTCTACCGTAAGTTTCGGGACCCCGGTCTGCTCGTCCACTGTCAGCACAGGGCGGCACATACGCAGAACCTTTCCCAGGCGTGCCAATGTCTTGTGCGGCTCAGGGTCGAACTGTCCGAGGATTGTGCTTGCAAAAATCTGGACGAAGTCACCGAGCGAGCGCGTGGAATATATGTCCATGTAGAACGTGGCAACGTCCTTCTGCTGCTCCTTCAGTATATGGAAAGCCTGATGGATTAATCCGGTTTTTCCCATGCGTCGGGGCGCTATTAGAGTCAGGTTTCGCCCGTTTTCAAGGGCATCAAGGACAGTTGCAGTCTCGGCTTCTCTGTCGCAGAAATATTCCGGGCTATAATATCCGGATATGAGGAAAGGATTACTGGGCTTCATTGTTCTTTATTGCGGCTTTTGCGTTACGCAATTCACGTTACGCTTTTTCCGTAACGCAAATATCGTAATATAAAATCGAATAACAAAATTCTGTGCCACATTTTTTGTCCCGATACAAAAGACTGCCTATAACTGTTTTCGGAGGCACCAGGGCGCATCCCTACATTGGCCGGCGTTCAATTTATCCAAAGCCTTAATGAGGGGGTTATCAGGGCAGTCGCTTAGCCAGGTTCCGCTAATCCGCCGGGAGGTCGGTCAGCGGGCGAGGGAGATGTTCATGGAGATGCCGTAGTTGGTGTTGGAGGTGGGGTAGGAGGCGTTGGTGACGATGGGGGTGTTGACCTGGTGGTCGAAGTAGGCGCCGACGGTGATTTTGCGCGAGAGGACGTAGTTGGCGGTGAAGTTGATGTTGAAGCTTTTGCTGCCGCTGGTGGGCTGGGTGTAGCCGTTGTCCTCGATGCGGCGTATCAGCGCCTGGTTGTTGTCGAAGCTGACATCGGCGTTGATGGTCAGGTCGTTGGAGACGCCCTGTCCCGAGCCTTTCATCTTGAGCACGGTGTTGAAGCCGATAATCTTGTAGCCCAGACCGAGCTTGAGGCCGCGCTGGTTGGCCTCGACAATCTGTCCGGCGGAGGAGTTGAGGGTGAGGGTGCGCTGCTCGCGCCACTCGGCGTTGATCTGCAGGTCGTTCTTGAGGGTGACGTTGATGCCGATGAGGGGAGCGAAGCGCTCGGTGATGGCTACGGACGAGATATTGTAGGGCGATGAGGGGATGGGCGCGCCGGTGAGCTCGTCGAGGGTGAAGCCCGTGTTGACGCCTCCGGCCTCAACCCAGTTGAGGTACGACGAGTAGCTACCTACCGAGTAGGTGCACTGGTATGCGTGGGTTAGGGTGAAGGTCTTGAACCACTTCTTGAGGTTGCCGAGCTGGATGAAACCGTCGTAGGTGACGCGCCAGTTGGGCAGTACGTCTTTGAACGAGGGGAACGGGTCGAGCCACTGCTTGCGGGCGTCGGTGCCGGTGTAGGCGGCGACGAAGGCGGGGATGAGGACATCGCTGGAGGTACGCGAGACGGCGCCGACCTCGGGAGAGTAAACCTGTCCGGCATAGCCGCTGTTGCTGAGGAAGCCGGCGTTGGGGTAGCGCATGCCGGCGTACTGCGCCTCGATGCGGTCGCGGATGACGGGGATGTTGTCGAGGAAGCGCTGGAAGGCGTCGCTGTGGTACCCGTCGTCGGGACCGGAGCTACGCAGTGCCGAGCGCAGTGCCATGTGTGTCTTGGTGTACGAGCCGGCGTAGCTGGTGGGCATGCCGTCGAACATGAACTGTACCTGGCGCGTGCGGTTGTCGGTGCGGTTGCTGGTCAGCTGAATTTTGAGACCCTTGATGGGCTCGAGCTGCAGCTCGATGTTGAGTTCGTTGGCGCGCGAGGTCATTGCCGGCGACGTCTGACCATCGTCGGTGATGAGCCACCCGCGTTTGAGCGCCTTGTCGATGTAATCCTCGCCGTTGAAGCCGAAGGCGAAGTCGAGACCCGGCGACATGGGGCCGTAGCTTGTACTCTGGCCGAAGACGTTGCCGATAGAGGGCGCGAACAGCGGCAGGGTCATCGACCGCGTGTTGCGGTAGCGTACCGACAGCGAGCGCGGCGAGATGGCGAAGCGCAGGGCATACTCGCCCACCTCGCGCCACAGGCTCTTCTCGTCCTTGATAATCTCGAGGACGGTGAACTTGATGTTCTGGTCGCCCTTGGTCAGGATTTCGACGTTGTTGGCGTCGACAATCTTCGAGCGGATGGGGAAGGGTTTGTCATCGGCAGCGTTGACGGCGGTAACCTTGACCTTGGTGGTGCGCAGGTTGTGCTTGATGGTGAGGGTGGTGTCGGCCTTGAGCTGGAAAGTGCGCTCGAACTTCTTGGGCTTGCGCTCGCGTGTGGGGCCGCGGCGCGCGCTGCTGAAGCGGCGGTTGACGTCCTTGACAAAGGGTATCTTGTTCCACAGACCTTCGAAGTTGACGCGGCCGTCGGCGGTCCAGGCGGCCTGGTTGGCGATGCTGTTGCCCATCTGCATGCCCTCGACGGTGGCGCCGCGGTCCCAGCGGTAGGTGGCGTTGTAGTTGACCGAGGCGGTGAGGAAGTCGAGGACGGGGATGCGCGAGAAGGGAGCCTTATAGGCGCCGGTGAAAGTCTGGTTGTAGTTCCAGGGTGTGCCCATCGAGAGGATGGAGTCCCATACCTTCTCTTTCCAGTCGCGGTACTCGTCAGGGAAGAGTTTCTTGTTGACGGCGCCGACGGGTTCCTCGATGCGGGCTGCGGTGTTGGAGTTGAAGGTCAGCGACAGCGACTTGAGGATGTTCCATGTCAGCGACAGCTGGCGGTCCCACAGGAAGTTCTTCGACACGGAGACGGGCAGGCGGAAGTTGGTGTCTGTCTCGGAGCGCGTCTGCTGTTCGAAGTAGTAGCGGCTCATGTTGGTGTTGAAGGTGATGTTGTTGGGCAGCCACTGGATTTCCCAATCCTTCAGGAACTTGAGGTTCTTGTTCTTGCTCTTCATGAACGAGAACGGCTTGAAGGGCTTGATGTAGGGCGAATAGGTGTACTGGAACGAGCCGCGGTAGTCGTTGGTGTGCTCATACTCCGTCGTGGGGTCCTGCTTGCTCTGCTTGCTGAACGAGAAGTTGAACATGAAGTTTGCGGGGTCCCACGGCATGGGCGTCTTGCTCTGGACGTCGAACTTGAGGCCGGAGATGGAGAAGTTCTGGATGGTGGTGCGCTGGATGGCGTAGTCCGAGATTGAGTCGCGGGCGTGCTTGTCGGCGGCCATGTCGAGTGCGTCCTTTAGCAGCACGTCCTGATCGAGGGGATTGTATTTAGGCGAGGTCTTCTCCTTTGAAATCGAATAGTAAATCGGCGCGGTGAGCTTGGCTTTCTGCGGTACGAGCTTGCCCAGGTCGGCCTGGACGGCCACGTTGTACTGCTCGTAGTCGTCGAGACGGCGCTCGTTGAGGCTCTGGTCGACGCCGCCGAAGCCGGCGGTCTCACGGTGCATGCCCATGTTGACGGTGGCGAAGTCGCTCATGTTGAGGGTAGCGTTGGCCTTGGCGGCCCAGCCGCCTTCCTCGTTGAAGTCGGTGACCTTGAGCTCGTTGACCCATACCGTGCCGTCCTTGGTGTTGGCCGAGTTGTTGCGGACGCCCACAAGCAGCACGCGCACGTCGCTGAGTGACGGGTTGCCCACCACGGCGATGGTGTTGCGCTCGTTGTCGGGGTCATGGCTGCGGTATACGGTGCCGTAGCCCACGCCCTCCTGGTTCTCCTGCTTGGCGCGGTTGCGCTCGAGCTTGAGGTTGACGAGGGTCTGCAGGTTGAAGTTGAAGTAGTTGTCGGCGGGCCACACCTCGGCGCGGTCGCGCGACGAGCCGTTGCTGTAGTTGCCGGGAGGCGTCAGCGTGAGGGGCACCTCGTACTCGTAGTAGTTGTTCTTGACGTCCGAGCCCAGGCGGATGAAGCATGACAGCTGACCCGACTGCAGATTGGTGTGGTCGTCGATGAGGCGCTCGGCGTGTACCCACATCTGCATGCGCTTGTAGTTGCGCAGGTCGAGCTGGGTGTTGCGGTATACGCCGCGGGCGTCGCCGGCGGCGAGGTCGGTCAGACGCATCGACATCGACTGCTCGTTGAGCTGGGTAATCTGGCTCTGACCCGGGTCGGTGATACGTGTCACGCCGGGAGGCAACACGTAGTTGACAGGCTCGCGGCGGGCGTTCTCCTCAATGTTGACGACGGACACGTCGAGGTTGCCCTCGGCGGGCGTGTCGCCGCGGTTGTTGAGGTTGAAGTCGTAGCCGCGCCACTCGCCGCGCACAAGCTCGAGGGTGGCGAAGCGCAGGTGCACGGGCTTTTTGAAGCCGGTGAGGAAGATGCGGGCGAAGCGGATTGTGGAGAAGTCGCTGATGCCGCCCACAGCCTTCTCGAACTCGGAGAGGGGTATCTTGAACTGGAACCACTCGGCCTGCTGGTCCGAGCCGTCGGGGACGGGCACGAACGACTGCTGGCGGTCGGTGATGTAGTTGCGGCCTACCTGCAGGTCCTCGGGACGGATGGATATTTTGTACTGGAAATAGCGTTCGTACTCGTTGAGGGTGTTGTCCTGGTTGATGTCCTCGACGTCCGGGGTCGAGCGCGAAGTCTGGTAGAGGGGGTCGGGGGCGTCCTGGGGCGAGAGCGAGTTGCCCTCGACACCGTTGTAGCGTTTGTAACGCTCGAGTATGCTTAAGCGCTGTTCGTCGTAGTCATAGCCGCGGTAGAAGTGGTAGTTGTCGCCGGCGGGGTCGTTGAGGGCCGAGAACTGGTCGCGCTGCATCGAGTCGAGGGTGACGGCGTCGAGGCGCTGCTGGAGGCGGCTGACATAGTCGCGGTAGCTGGGGAACTGGAACTCGTCGTTGTTGGATAGCCCGTCAAGGCCGACGTCCTGGGTGACGCGGGCGCTGGAGTTGTTGTCGAAGGAGTAGGTCAGCGAGTTCTGCGACGATACGCGTCCCCATACCGTCTCGCGCATATACTGGTTGTTGCCGTCGACGGGTACGCCGTTCTCGTAGCTCTTGAGACCATCCTTGAGAATGTCCTCGGAGATTTCGCCGAGGTTGATGTACAGGTCGCCGCCCTCGGGGTTGGGGTTGTCGGGGTCGAGGAACGGGTTGAGGAGCCAGAACTGGATGTATTCGATGTTGGACTGTTCGAAGTTGGTGTTGTCGAGACGGCGCATGATGCCGCCCCAGCGCTTTTCGGGGTTCTGCAGGCGTCCGTCACTGCCGATGTTGTCGGCGTCGAGGTTGTACGGGCCGCGCTCGGTGGGGTAGAACGACAGGTTGAGGGTCTGCACAATCTGGCTCTCGCCGTATTTGGCGTCGCGGCCGGGGAAGATTTCGCGCATCTTGACCTCGCGGACGTACGGGTTGGAGAGCTGTTTGAGGTCGGCCTTGAGGTAGCCGGGGGCCAGCGACGAGTTGCGCTCGGTGAACATGCGGTCGATGAAGTACCAGTTGAGCAGGGCGCGGTTCTTGCCGTAGTCGACGTTGTTGGACAGGGCGGCCTCGGGGAAGAGGGCGTCCGGCGTCGGGTCGTAAGGCGTGGATGCCAGGAACCACGAGTAGGGCGAGCGCAGGTCGATGCCGGTCTGCGTCGACTCGAAGTCGTCTACGTAGGACGAGCCCTTGTTCGAGCCGGTCTTCTGCTTGCGCGGCAGCAGGCGTGCGTACTCGGCGGTGAGGCTGAGCTTGGAGGGCGCCAGCGAGCTGAAGGTGGGCACCTTGTTGAGCAGGTTGGTGAGCCACATGAACTCGGTGTTCCAGCTCAGGTTGAGGCCGACCATGGTGTTGTTGACCGTTTCGTCACCGATGTTGACTTTTTCGGTCAGCGACTTCTCGCCGTAGCTGAGGACGGTGGCTCCGACGTTAAGATTCTTGCTGAACTCGTACTGCAGGTCAAGTCCCAAAAGCGTCTTTCGCTGCATCGAGAACAGTGACTGGTTCTCAAGGGTGACGCTGATGTTCTGACCCGAGTCGATGATGCTCTGGTTGGTGATGGTGACTATGCCCATGGCGTAGTCGACGGTGTAGTCCGAGTTTTCGGTGAGGGTGACGCCGCCGGCGGTGACGACAACCGAGCCTCGCGGCACGTTCATGGCGTTGAGGCGTATCTGCGAGCCGGACGAGGCTATGTATTCGCCCTGCAGCAGGAACTTGTTCTTGTCGGCGAACTGGCGTGCCACGACGAGGGTCGAGTCGTACAGCTGCTCGTAGACGTATTGCTCGGCGATGGCGTCGTTGCCGATGGCTTTGCGCAGATGTCGGCCGAAAGGCTCGACGACAGGGAAGATGACCTTGCCCTGCGACGGGATGATGGTGTAGCCGTCGACAAAGTCGAAGAAGCCGTCGGGGTTGCTCTCCTGGTTGGCGTCCAGTCGGTCGAGGTTCATCACCTGCAGCAGCGACTTGTCGGAGATGGAGGGCACGGGCAGGTAGTTGATGGCGGTGCCGGTGGTGTCGCTCAGGTATTTGATGTTCAGCCGGAAACGGTTCTGCTGAATCTGGTAGCCGCCGATGTTGTAGACGTTCTTCATCATCAGGCGCCACATGGGCAGCTTGGGCGAGACGGTAGTGCTCTTCAGCATCTTGACGTAAATCGACTGGTTGGTGTCGGTGATGTCGCCGGAGAACTCGCCCACCTGGTAGACCTGGCCGCGGTAGGTATACTCGAAGGCCACGCCCAGCACCTCGTCGCTGTTGAGAGCCGAACGCAGCGAAATGTATCCCAACGAGGCGTTGAGGGTGTACTCGTTCTCACTGAGGAGGCGTGCGCTCTCCACTTTCTCGTAGTCGCGGCCGCCGTTGATGCCGTAGGCCTGCAGCGGCTCGAGGGCCTGCGTGACGGTGGCGATGGAACGGGCGCCGGGATAGTCCTGCTTGATGGTGCTGAGCAGGTTGTTGGCGTTGTTGGCGGGGACGGGGACCGCAGGGTTGGGCGTCCAGTGCGACGATGCCGTGCGGTCGTGCTCGGCAAGGTCCATGAAGGCCACAATGTTGCGGCTCTGGTCGAAGCGGCCGTTCTTGTTAGTGACCCATACCTCGATGCGGGTGATGTTGATGCCGGAGGTGACGACGGGCAGGCGTTTGCAGAACTCGTCGTAGTTGTCGTTGAAATATTGGGCCAGAAAGAAATGGCGGTTCTGGTCGTACTCGTCGGCGTTGATCTGGAACTTGGTTGTCTGGGCGCCGCCGCTGGTGTTGACGGTCTTGCTCTCGGAGTTCTGCTGCGAAATCAGCGCCGTGGCAGTGAGTTTGCCGAACTGGAACTTGCCCTTGACGCCGAACAGGGCCGTCGAGCCACGTATCAACGACGACCCGGTGGTCATCGACACGTTACCGGCCTCGATGTTCTTGACGATGTCGTCCTCTTTGCCTTCGTAGCTGAGCTTGAGGTTCTTGGAGTCGAAATCGAAGGTGGCGTCGGTGTTGTAGGTCATGTTGAACTTCAGCCTGTCGCCCACGCTGGCACCGATAGTGGCCTGGATTTTTTGGTCGAAGTCGAAGTAGGTCTTGCGTTGCGATTTCAGCGAAAGGCTCGGGTTGTCGGTCTTGTTGCTCTTGATGCCCATAGCCAGCTGAACCGAGCCCTGGGTGCGCAGCTGCACGCCGCCGGGACCGAAGATTTTCTCAAGGGGACCGAGGGCGAAATTCATGTCCAAGATGTTGAACGGCTGCTTTTCCTTCTGGTTCTCAAGCGACTCCATGTTGCGCTGCTGGTAGTATTCCTGCATCGAGCGGCGCAGTTGCCAGTTGTTGTACTGTGCCTCGCTGAGCATGAAGGGGGTGGAGATGACCTGATCGCCGAGAAGGGTGCGCACGACGTAGGTGTTGGTGAGGGGGTCGTACTGGACGTCGGTGCGGATGTTGGAAGGGGTGGCGAGGTCGTAGCCGAGCTGCTCGGCCATGAGGTCGTCGTAGCTCTGCGGAACGGTATGCTGGACGGGGAAGGGGAGGATGAGGCTGTCGACGCCGGGCTGCGGCGCCGGCGGCGGATAGGCGGCGGGAGCCGGCGCCTTGGGGGTGACGGGGGCCTGCTGCGGGGTCTGCGCCCATCCCCACAGGGCCGCGCATACCACAAGCACGACAAAGCACACCGCTACCGCTATGGGTCGTGATGTGGCTGAGGGGCGTGTGATATATGATTGGTTGCGGCTGTTCGGGGACATTTGCGGGATGGCGACACCGGGCTATTCGATATGGCTACTTCGTGCGATGCGGCGGGCTACTTCATGATTGCCAGGGCTTTCTTGATGGCGGCCTCGACCCTCAAGGCCGGCTCGCTCTCGAAAAGTTTTTTCAAAGCCTTCTGAGCTTCGGGTTTCTTGTAGCCCAGCATGACAAGCGCGGCCAGGGCTTCGTCGAAGACGGCTGACAGTGCCGGTGCCTGTATTGATAACGCAGCGGTATCGGCTTTTATTTTATCGCGGAGGTCGACAATGATGCGCTCGGCGGTTTTTCCGCCTACGCCCTTCACCGACTTCAGCGATTTGGCGTCGCCCTGCGCAATGATGACTTCGAGGTCGGAGGTACCGAAGGCCGACAGCACAAGCATCGCCGTGGCCGCGCCCACGCCGCTGACGCCGATGAGCAGGCGGAAGAGGCGGCGCTCGTCGGCGGTGGCGAAGCCGTAGAGCGTCCAGGCGTCATCCTGGATGCGCAGATGTGTCCACAGGCGGCATTCCTTCTTGCCTTCGAGGGCTGTATATGTGTTGAGCGAGATGTTTACCAGGTAACCCATGGCGCCGGTGCTGACGGTGACGTCGGTGGGGCTGAGCCGGTCGATGGCTCCGGTGATGTATTCAATCATAGTCTGTTAATTTTCTTTCTCGGAGAGTTCGAGCCAGCGCATCTCTTTTTCGTCGAGGAGGTTCTTGACCTCCTCGTAGCGGCGGGCTTTGTCGGCGATGTCGGCGACGACTTCGCCGCTGTTGAAGATAGCCTCGAGGGCGGCGCGCTCGGCGGTGAGGGTGTCGATGTCGGCGGTAAGCTGCTCCAGCTCGCGCTTCTCCTTGAAGGAGAGGCGCACGGGCCGGTCGGTGCGGTCTTTGCGGCCTGCCGGTGCCGCCTTGGGCGTGTCGGCGGCGTCGCGGCTCTGCTGCAGGGCCTGCCACTCGCGGTACTCGGTGTAGTTGCCGGCAAAGTCGCGCACGGTGCCGTTGCCTTCCATGACAAAAAGGTGCTCGACGATGTTGTCCAGGAAGAAGCGGTCGTGGCTGACAATCAGGCAGCAGCCCTTGAAGTCGGCGAGGTACTCCTCGAGGACACCGAGGGTGACCAGATCGAGGTCGTTGGTGGGCTCGTCGAGGATGAGGAAGTTGGGACGGCGCATCAGCACGGTGGCAAGGTGCAGGCGGCACAGCTCGCCTCCGCTGAGGGTGTGGATGTACTTCTGCTGGTCGGGGACGGGGAAGAGGAAATGACTCAGGAACTGGCTGGCGCTGACGCGCGTGCCGTCGGTCATCTCGATATCGTCGGCCACCTCCGAGATGGCGTCGATGACTTTTTTGTTGCGGTCAAAGGCTATGCCGTCCTGGCTGTAGTAGCCGAAGCGCACGGTCTCGCCCACGTCGAAGTGGCCCGAGTCGGGCGCCACAAGGCCCTGCAACATCTTGATAAGCGTGGACTTGCCCACGCCGTTGGGGCCGACGATGCCCACTTTGTCGTAGCGGGCAAAGACGTAGTTGAAGTCGTCGAGGATGACTTTGTCGCCGTATCTTTTGCTGATGTGGTCGGCGACAAAGATTTTTGAGCCGATGTATGTCGAGTTGCCTTTGAGGTCGAGGGTCTTCTCGCGCAGGTCGATGCGGCTGCGCTCCTTGAGGTCGTAGAAGCGGTCCTTACGGCTTTTGTCCTTGCCTCCGCGGGCCTGGGGCTGGCGCGACATCCAGTCCTGCTCGCGGCGCAGGGTGTTGCGCACCTTTGCCAGCTCGGCGCCCATGGCCTCGATGCGCTCGGCGCGGCGCCGCAGGTAGTAGTCGTAGTTGCCGTTGTGCATGTACACGTGCGTGCGGTCAATCTCGAGGATGGTGTTGCACACGCGGTCGAGGAAGTAGCGGTCGTGGGTCACCATAAGCAGCGTCATGCGGCTGCGGCGGAGGTAGCCTTCGAGCCACTCGATGACGGGGATGTCGAGGTGGTTGGTGGGCTCGTCAAGGATGAGCAGGTCGGGCTCCGAGGCGATGGCGCGGGCGATGGCGAGGCGTTTGCGCTGTCCGCCCGACAGGTTTGTCACGGCATCGCCCTTGTGGACGTCGAGTCCCATCTGTCCAAGCAGACGCTCGAACAGCAACGCACGGTCGGGGTGCCCCGTCAGCTCGGGACAGGCCGTGGCGACCGTTGCCCCGTCGGGAAACGTCGGCTCCTGCTCGAGCAATACGGTGCGTATGCCCGTGCGAGTAGTCACCGTGCCCGAGTCGGCGCTGTCAAGGCCCGCGATGATGCGCAGCATAGTGCTCTTGCCCGTGCCGTTTTTGGCTACTATGCCGATTTTGTCGCCCTCGTTGACACCGAAGGTGACATCCTGAAAAAGCATGCGGTCGCCAACACTCTTGGTCAGCTCCTCAACCTGCATGTATATCATAAGTCTATCCTCTTGCTATATCCGCGTAAACAGTACGCGTTTGTAATGTGCAAAAGTAGCTAAAAATCGGCAATTTCTATCACTGCACAACAAAAAATCAAGGCCGACGCCTTGATTACCCGTCCCCCCCCATGCTCCAGCTCACAATCCGCCTGCCGTACCGTCAACGGCAGCAATAATTTTAGATAACCTCACCATCCGGAGCCGAATTTCCCGAAAAACTTCGGATGGTGAAGGGTTAGAGACGGAATAAGAAGGGCCAGAAGAAGTCGTTAAAGAGCATGATTGCGATGTTTAGGGCCAGCAGGCTCTCGGCGGTCGTAATCAGTTTTTTGGAGAGGACTTTTGCGCACAGAAGGTGGTTGACGATGACGTACACCAAAGCCACGGCGATGACTATCGGGAAACAAGAAACCAGCTTTGCAAGTCCATTACCCTCCCACTGAGCAAGATTTAAGTAGGGATATTCAGTTAATGGCCTCAAACGCACTTAGGGAGAATGGCTAAG
>JBJFEE010000005.1:0-34278 GCA_051890455.1 Muribaculaceae bacterium | reverse complement strand
AAAGCCGTACCTTTGTGACCTATGAAAATCGAACGGTACAATTTTGACTGTGTCGTCGACCGCCACGACACCTGCGCTACTAAACTTGAGGAGATGGACGCCAAATTCGGGCGTCACGACCTGATACCCTTCTGGATCGCCGATATGGACTTCGCCGCTCCCCCGTGCATCATCGAGGGCCTGCGCGAGCGCCTCAACCACGCCGTCCTGGGCTATACCACGCCTCCCGCAACCTTCTGGGCCGCCATCACCGGATGGCAGCGGCGCCGTCACGGCTGGGGAGTGGACCCCGCCGAGGTGACCTTTCTGCCCGGTCTGAAGAAGGGTCTTAGCCTCTGCGTCACTTTCTTTACTGCTCCCGGCGACGCCGTGGTCATACAGCCGCCTGTCTACCACTCGTTCCGCACCGTCATCGAGGGCGATGGCCGCCGTGTCGTCACCAATCCGCTGGTGAGGGACGCCGACGGCGTATACCGCATGGACTTCGACGGGCTGGAGAAGCTTATCGCCGCCGAGCATCCCTGCATGATGTTTGTATGCAATCCCCACAACCCCATTGGATTGCAGTGGGGCGAGGAGACGCTGCGTCGCGTAGCCGCGATATGCCGCCGCAACGACATCGTGCTGGTGTCGGACGAGATTTACGGCGACATGATGCTGGGTGGACGCCGCCACATCCCCACGGCTTCGGTGTCGCCCGAGGCCGCCGAGGTGACGGTCACCCTTGGCTCGCCGTCAAAGACTTTCAACATCCCCGGCATCGTCAGCGCCTGGACGGCCGTGAAGTCGGAGCGCCTGCGTGAGCCGTTCTTCAAGTGGCTGACGGCAAGCGAGTTCAACGCTCCGCCCATCGCTGCCATGGTGGCCACGCAGTCGGCCTACGAGGGCGGCGGGGAGTGGCTCGACCAGGCCCTCGAGTACTTGCAGGCCAACGTGGACTTTATGCAGGACTACCTTGCCCGCGAGCTGCCGCAGGTTAAGATGTACCGCCCGGAGGCGTCGTTTGCCGTCTGGCTCGACTTCTCGGCCTTGGGTCTGCCCCAGGAGCGCCTGGTGAACCTGTTGGTGAGCCGCGGTCGCATCGCCCTCAGCGACGGCATCAGCTTTGGTGAGCCGGGACGCGGGTTTATGCGTATGAACATCGGCGTCCCCCGCAGTATCCTGCGGCAGGGCCTCGACCGTCTGCGCGAGGCTGTCGCCGCCCTTGACGAGAAGGCCGGCGCAACTGTCGTGGCCGAGGCGCCGCACGACATCCCCTTCACCAAGATGCACGGCCTGGGCAACAAGTTTGTCTATGTCGACTGCATGCACCGCACGCTGGGCAACCTGTCCGAGCTGGCGGTGGAGATGAGCCGACGCCACACGGGCATGGACACCGACGGCATAATCGCCATCCTGCCCAGCGAGACGGCCGATGTGCGTATGCGCATCTTCAATGCCGACGGCACGGAGGCACAGATGTGCGGAAACGGCATACGCTGCGTGGCCAAGTATATATATGACAACGGGATAGTGCGCAAGCCGTCGATAACGGTGGAGACGCTCAGCGGTATCCGCCGCATCGAGGTGCACGTCGGCACCGACGGCCTCACCGAGACGGTGACGGTAGACATGGGCGCGCCCATCATGCGTCCCGCCGACATACCGGTGCTCTTCGACGGCCCGCAGATGCTCGAGCAGCCCGTAATGGTGAATGGCCGCGAGGTGGCCGTTACGGCCGTCTCGACGGGCAACCCGCACGGCGTGGTCTTTGTCGATACCTTCGACGGCGACCCCGTCAGCACCCTCGGCCCGGCTCTTGAATGCCATCCCGTCTGGCCCGAGAAGGCCAACATCGAATTTGTGCGTGTCGACGACGCCCACAACCTGTCGATGCGCGCCTGGGAGCGCGGCGCCGGCGAGACTATGGCCTGCGGCACCGGCGCCTGCGCGGCGGCGGCAGCGGCAGTGGCAACGGGTCGCGCTCAATGGCCTGTGACGGTGAGCCTTATCGGCGGCAACCTCTTCATCGACTGCGACGCCGACGGCCACATGCAGATGACCGGCCCCGCCGTCACGGTGTATTCCGGCACCTACTATCCGTCGTGCTGCTGAACAGGATAATGCACCATACGCACGCCGCACCCGCCAAACAGTAGCGGGCGCGGCGTGTTTTATAGTAAGGCGGCGAGAATATAGGGAAGCACCCCGGTGCATCCGCAACAGACGCCTTTCTGTTCAATGCGTTACCCAAGGACAACGATACGGGCTGTGCACCATCTTCGGGGATGGCGCCGGAGGAACATCTCGCGATATTCGGTGATGTTCATCCTCGCCGTGGCCGTAGGCTTTGTCACGGGCATGTGCGCCGTGCTGCTCAAAAAGGGCATCGCTCTGGTCTCGCACCTCGTCACCGCCGGAGTGACCATGGCGCACGAAAACTGGCAACTGCTGGTCTTTCCGGTCGTGGGTATCGTGCTGACGGGCATATTCGTGCGCTATGTCGTACGGTTCGATATCACCAAGGGCACCAATAAGATGCTGAAACAGCTGAAGGTGCACGACTATGTTATCCGTGCGCGTGTGATGGTCTCGCCCATGATAGGCGCCATACTCACCCTCGGTTTCGGCGGCTCGGCAGGTTCGGAGGGGCCTATTGCCTACACCGGAGGCGCCATCGGCAGCAACGCCGCGCGGCTTTTCGGACTGCGGACCGAGCTGCAGCGCGTCCTCCTGGGCTGCGGCGCCGCGGCCGGTATCGCCGGTATCTTCAAGAGTCCCATCGGCGGCTTTCTCTTTGCCCTTGAGGTCCTGCGCATCAGCATGACCACATCGGCGGTGGTGGCGCTGCTGACGGCTTCGGTGACTGCTGGAGCCACGGCCTACGTTATGTCCGGCTACACCTTCGACATGGCCTTCGCAGGTACACATGTCTACCAGTCGCACCTGCTGCCGTGGTATTGCCTGCTGGGTATTGTCTGCGGGCTTTACGGCTACTACTATTCGCACGTCATGGACCGCATGGACCGTGGATTCCGGCGCATCTCTAATCCGTGGCTGCGTAACGTCATCGGCGGCGCCATCCTCGCTCTTTGTGTCTTCTCCTTTCCGGTGCTGTACGGCGAGGGCTACGGTGTCATGGCGCAAATCCTCGGCGGCGACGTGTCTAAGCTGGTCGAGGGCAGCATCTTCCGTGACTTCGGCGGACTGTGGCTCACCGTCGGCGCGGCGGCCGCGATATGCCTCGTCAAGCCCTTCGCCTGCTCGTCCACCAACAGCTCGGGAGGTGTCGCCGGTGACTTTGCCCCGACACTCTTTGCCGGCTGTATGGTGGGGCTGCTGTACGCGCTCGTCCTGAACCACTGGGGCATCGACATCCCCCTTACCGACTTCGCCTACCTCGGCATGGGCGCCGTCATGGCCGGAGCCATACGCGCTCCGCTGATGGCACTGTTCATCGTTCTGGAGATGACCGCCACCTTCACCCTTTTCTGGCCCATGCTCATCGTTACGGCACTGAGCTATTTCGTCGTGCGCCTCTGCACCCCCGACGATTTCTACACCCTCCGCCCCCGTACCCGCTACTACCCCGGTACCGACAAATAAAAATCTTCGCCCTGTAAAACCCTCTTTACTTTTATGAGATAAGCGGCAAAACAGGAAAAATGTGACAAAACCGCAACGGGAGATGTTAATATGTGATGTTAAAAGAGTTAAAATTGGGTGGTGATGTTGTAGTATTGTATTATTGGTGTAACAGCGGTGTAACATTGCCATCGTATCTTTGCAATGAAAAACAAAAACGACGGCAACGCCCTGCCTTACAGCGGAAACGGGCAGTTGAAAAAGCATACGCAAGCTCCGAAGTCCTAAAGGCGGACGGGCAACGCGAAAAGAGATATTAGACATCGTAGAGAAAGAGAAATAACAAGGTTAGACAGGCCGGTCATTATCACATTTCTTAATATTCTACAGCCCGCGGGGCCGAACAAAAACCGCTATAACAGACTTGTCTTTACCACATTTCCTGCAACCGGAAAAAGAAAAATAACCTTACCGGACATCACATTTAGCAAACAACCAATCAACGAGATAGCAGATAACCAATCATTATCACATTTCTCAACTTATACGACCTAACCAATCTCATCACAATCAGATAAATCACTGCAAGCCGGTCATTATCACATTTCTTTATACCACACGAAAACAGAGCCAGTTTAACGGCTCCGTTTTTTGCTTTTTGAAAGCATTATGCCAATCTTCGGCAACTCATAAAAATCTATCCTTCCTGCCTTAATAACCCAGTAGACCGAAAAACAGCTCCCGCCCGGATTTCCGGGCGGGAGTAAACTTTCTGTGTCCGTACCAAACCGTCAGCGGCTGATGCCTGCCGCAACTTTGGCGGATTTTTTGTGCGGGGTAAGGAACAGACGGTAGCAGTACTGCGTCACGGGCCGCAGGATGAGCGCAAGGACCAGGGTAATGAAGGCGTAAAAGGCAAGGTGCTTGAGCGACGGGCCGTTTGGCTCCAGGAGGGTGTAGGCGATGCTGCGGGTGACGGGGTGAGCGACGAAGAGGTACGGACTGAGGCGGCCTATCCAGATCCAGAAGGAGCGCCAGCCCGGTATCAGCATCGAAACTTTGGCTGCGGCAATGATGATGACCACTGCGGCAAGGATGGAGAACTGCCACGAATAACTGTTGAGCATCGATGGCCAGAAAAGCAGCAGCGATGCGGCGACAGTGGCGATGATTATTCGTTTATCGACCTGCAGAGTGCGTCCGTAGATTATTCCGAAAGCCAATACCGTCATCCAGCCCGTGGCGTTGTGGCGAATCCATTCCATGTCCATGGTTCCGGGATTGGTAATGAATTGCAGACCAAGCGAAAGCGCCACCAGCGCCCACATCCACCACGAGCGCTTGCCGTGGATGAAGAAGGCATAGATGATATAGAACTCCATCGTCAGTCCGAAGTACCAGAATACCCCCGGCTGGGGTGACCACCACGGCACGAAGAGGTCGGGCAGCATCGTCAGCTGAAGAAAGGCCTCGAGGACGGGCGAAACGTTTTCCAAGGTGCCGTAATGAACGTCAAGCGTGAAGAAGGAGATGACTAAAACGACGACCGCCGGAAGCATCAGGAAGAACAGCTTCAGGTAGTTGTGCCCGATAAAACCGCCGGGCTTCAGCGGTGTTTTATCCCTCTCATATTTCATCACCAGGCCGTAGCCCGTCAAAAACATAAACACGGGGACGCCGTACCAGCCGAAGAAAGACAGGATGTCGAAGATGTGCATCGTTATGTCTCCCCGGAAGACCTCGAACCGTGCGACGCGAGTGGCGAAAAACCTGAACTCGTTCTCGGGAGCGACATGGGGGATGAGATGGCAGAAATTGTGGAGTGCAATCATCACAATTGCCAGTCCGCGCATCACGTACCCGCAGTCACGGCTGATGGAAAAGTCTGTCTTTTGCGCCATAATTCAAAAAAATTCGGCGCAAAATTAGCAAAAAATACTGTGGCAGGCAAATATAACTTGTCAGCGGACGGTGTCGGCGTGGTCCACCACCACCTCGCGGACGCTGTTGTGGTCGGGGTTCTGCCAGTCGTTGACGCCGGGCGAGTCGGGACGGCTGACGCCCTGCTTGTACGATTCCTCGATGTTGTCGCCGGCGGGAGTGTCGACGTGGGTCTTGTTGTCAAACCAGCCTATATAGAACATCACGGCCACGCAGAGAGTGGCGACGATGACGGCGACTGCAATCCATGTGCCCAGTCTGCTGTTGCGCCTGGGCCCGTTGTTATGTGTGTTTTTATCTGACATAATGTAAAAGTTTTAAATTCAAAAGATGCGGTTTTTTATGTTTGTATGTCAAAATTTCCTGAATGTAGGGACATGCCTTTGGCATGTTGGGCCGGTCTGCTGTTTTTCAGGCTTAACATCGCGAAGCGATGTCCCTACATCATTTAAATCACATAATTTGACACACCACAGGTGTTCGATACCGTGTCGGATAGCCTTTATTTGCCGAGGAGGTGGAGGAGCTGGGTGGCGGCGTCTTTGGTGTTGACTTTGGTGATGACGTGGGTGATGGTGCCGTCCTGGTCGATGACGAAGGTGGTGCGCACTACGCCCATGTACTCGCGGCCGGCCATCTTTTTCTTTTGCCAGACGCCGGTCAGCTCGCAAAGTTTGTGTTCGGGGTCGGAAATAAGGGGGAAGGGAAGCTGATATTTGTCGGCAAACTTAGCGTGGCTGGCCTCCGAGTCTTTGCTGACTCCAATCACCTGATAGCCCAGCCGGGCCAGCTCGGCGTATCCGTCGCGCAGGCTGCAGGCCTCGGCAGTGCAGCCGGGAGTGTTGTCCTTGGGGTAAAAATAGAGGATGATGTTCTTTCCCGCGAAGTCGCTGCGGCGCACCTCCTTGCCGTTGGCGTCCACGCCGAGCAGGTCGGGCATTTTGTCTCCTATTGTCATCATTTTTGTTTTAAGTTAGTGATTTGTAATGTTTTATTTGCGGGGATGGCGTTGTGGCGCCCCGCTGCGCCTTATTGGCAGTGCAAGTTTAGCCACAATAATCATAACAAGCACGTCCGGACCAAAGTTTTTTGTTAGCCCATACACCTTTTTAACTTAAAGCCGAGTGTTGCTCGACACAGTGACGAACGGCCGGCCACGTTCGCCGCCAAATTTCGCTCCGATTTTTGCCTACGATAGGCTTCCGAAACAAATTTTTTGAAAAAAACTTTTAAAATCGCTTTGTAGTTCGGGAAAATGGGGCTAATTTTGCCAATATAGTCCGGCACCATAGGCCGCATTGTCCCCCCGACGGCAAAGTCGGCGGCGATGTCGCCGACAGGGGTCACGGGCGACTTCTTTCTAATACCCTGATTCACAGCGCCGCCTACGGCGTGGCTGAAATGCCGTCGGGGAAACCAATTATTTTTTAACGTTATTTATGCAAAAATAACAAACCCATAGTAATCGCTAATCCATGACCGTCAGCTCCGGCTGTGAGCTGCAAAATATCACATTTATGAAATCTTTACAAAAATGGTTAACACTTGCCCTCGTCTCGGCTCTCTGCTTCGGCTACACCTCCTGCAGCGACAGCGACCCTGACGGCCCCACGGACGAAGGCATCAAGGTGGAGCTTACTCTGCCCAAGACAATTCAGGTTAAAAAAGGCCAGCCCGTCACTCTCGAACTGCAGTCGGGAAGCGTGATGTACACCTCCGACGTCATCCAGCTCCAGAGTTCCAACGGAACACTCACCAACTGCACCGTCCAGGGCGTGACCGACAACTCCGTCAGCTTCCTCATCCCCGAAACCGTTCCCGCCGGCTCGTACACCATGTTTGTCAAGCGCGGCCAGGACCGCCGTCAGATCGGCCAGTTCACATTAGAATATATAGTGGAAGACCCTGAAGGCTGGACTCCCGCCGAAGGCACCACCGTATACGGCAAGATTACCTGCGCCGCCGGTCCCGTCGCCAATGTCGTTGTCAGCGACGGTGTCGACTTCGCCGTCACCGACGAGCAGGGCCGCTACGAGCTCCAGTCCAAGAAGGCCCTCGGATACGTCTTCATGTCGGTACCTTCGGGCTACGATCCCGTCACCAACGGCGTCATGCCCGTCAACTACAAGTTGCTCACCAGCTCGGGTACCACTCCCGAGCGCGTCGACTTCAGTCTCAACAAGGTTGACCAGAGCAACTACCGCGTGCTCTTCTTCGGCGACATGCACCTTGCCAACCGCAACGACGACATCAAGCAGTTCGGCGAGATGGTCAAGGACGTCAACGCCCACGGCATCAAGGGCAAAACCTACGCCATCACCCTCGGCGACATGACCTGGGACCTCTACTGGTACGACCAGAACTTCCAGTTCTCCAACTACATCGACCTGATGAACCGTTCGTTCAAGAACCTCATCACCTACAACACCATCGGCAACCACGACAACGACTACAAGGCCACCAACAACGCCGCGGCCAAGCGTCCCTTCGTGCACAGCGTGGCTCCCAGCTACTACTCGTTCAACATCGGCCAGGTACACTACGTTGTCCTCGACGACATCGACTGCAGCACTTACGACGGCACCACCTCGCGCAACTACACCGAGAAGATTTACCAGCCCCAGATGCAGTGGCTGCGCAAAGACCTCAGCTACGTCGACAAGTCCACCCCCATCGTGCTCACCATGCACGCCCCCGCCTTCGGCCCCTCTACCGCCACACAGTTTAAATATAGCATGGAAGGTGTGAGCGACCTGCTGTCGGCCCTCAAGGACTTCAACGAGGTGCACCTTGTCACCGGCCACACCCACAAGAACGCCGTGGCAACCTCGGCCGCAAGCATCCTCAACGCCTATCCCAACATCATCGAGCACAACCAGGGCGCTGTCTGCGGCGACTGGTGGTGGAGCGGCCACCTCACCCCCGGTGCCCTCACCGCCCACGACGGCACCCCCGCCGGCTACGGCATCTGGGACTTCCAGGGCAAGAACATCAAGTGGAAATACAAAGGCACCAACCTTGACGAGAACATCCAGTTCCGCACATACGACCTCAACAACGTCTCGTTCTCGCTGGCCGACGTCCCCAACCTCACGAACACCAGCGTCCAGAACAGCTTCAAGAAGTACATCGACGCCTACCCCGTGCGCCACGACAACAAGGTGCTCATCAACATGTGGAACTACGACCCCAAGTGGACCATCACCGTCACCGACGAAGGCGGCAACAAGCTCCCCGTCACACCGCGCATGGCATACGACCCCCTGCACATCAAAGCCATGAGTGTCAAGCGTTTCAACCGCGACATATCGTCCGTCCCCAACTTCATCACCGGCAACTGGACCCACTTCTTCGAGGTGACCGCTCCGGACGCCAACACCGACCTCACCATCACCGCCACAGACCGTTTCGGCAACACCTACACCGAAAAGATGGAGCGTCCCAAGAAGTTTGACCTGCCCTCCTACGTCTGGTAAGGAGGTGCGGGCACGACACTGGAGAATTCCTTTGAAAACAACCAACCAATATCTATAAACCAATATGAAATCATTACCCAGACTTATGCTGTTGTTCGCGGTTCTTCTGTCGACAGCATGGTCGGCCTACGCCCGACAGGTGAAAGGCACAGTCGTCGACGCGGCGGACGAGCCGCTTATCGGCGTGTCCGTCACAGAAGACAAGTCCAAGGCAGCCGTCATTACCGATGTTGACGGCAAATTCACCATCACTGTCCCCGACGCAGCCGTGACCCTCAGGTTCTCGTACATCGGCTACACCGAGGAGAAGGTAAACGTTCCCGCGACCCAGAACACCGTGAACGTAGTCATGAAATCCAGCACCAGCGAGCTCGACGAAGTAGTTGTCGTGGGCTACGGCGTGCAGAAGAAGGTCAACCTCACCGGTGCCGTGGCATCGGTAGACGGTGCCAAGTTTGAGGACCGCACCGGCGGCTCGGTCACCAACATGCTCCAGGGCTCGGTGGCCGGTCTTAATGTCAGCGTCACCGACGGCCGCCCCGGCACTTCGGGTTCGCTGAACATCCGCGGTACAACATCCATCAACTCGGCAGGTCCCCTCATCCTCATCGACGGTTCAATCGGTGACATCAACGACCTCAACCCCAACGACATCGACAACATCTCGATCATCAAGGACGCATCGGCAGCCGCAGTATACGGCGCACGTGCAGCCTTCGGTGTCGTCCTGGTCACCACCAAGAGCGGTAAGGAAGCCGACGGCAAAGCCACCGTACGTTACGGCGGCCGTTTCGGCTGGGTAAAGTCCACAACCTCGGATGAATACGAGCACCGTGGCTACTGGCACACCTACACCGTCAACGAGTTCTTCACCGCCGACTCCGGTCAGCCCTACGTCAAGTACGACGACTACGACATGCAGCAGCTGCTTGCCCGCGTCAACGACGAGACTGAAAATCCCGACCGCCCCTGGGTTGTCGAGAGCGACCGCAGCGGACGCAACCAGTGGTACTACTACGGCAACTACGACTGGTACCACACCCTGTTCCAGACCACCCGTCCCACCCAGGAGCACAACATCTCCATCTCGGGCGGCAACAAGGCCGTGCGCTACTTCGTTTCGGGCGGCTACAACAAGCACGAAGGTATGCTGAAAGTCATCCCCGACGTGTACCGCAAGTACAACATGCGTTCGAAGATTGACTTCAACATCAACAAGTGGATCACCATGAGCAACAACACTGCCTTCATGGGTTCGACCTACGACTATCAGGGCCGCTCGAGCGTTGACGGTACCCTCGGTTACCTCGGCCGTCACGCCATCTCCATCTTCCCCCTGGTTAACCCTGACGGATCGAACATCCGCGACACCCCCTACGTCGGCTACGCCATCGGCAACAGCCGTCACTCCGAAATCATCGACGGCCGTCACCCCAACCGTGACCGCCGCACCGACTTCACCACCACCTTCCGCTTGAACATCACCCCCATCAAGCAGCTCACCGTTACCGGCGACTTCACCTACCGTTACCTCAACGTCAACTACATGAACCGCGGTAACAACCTGACCTTCCGCATGTATCCCGGTGAGGAGCTCCGCGTATGGGACTCGGGTGCCGGTACGAACGACCTGCGCGAAAGCCAGCGCACCACTAACTACTACTCGGTAAACGCCTTCGCCACCTACCGCGACACCTTCGCCGACGCCCACAACCTCACCGTAATGGCCGGTTACAACTACGAGCGTCGCAACTACATCCGTCGTGATATGTCGGCTGAAAACCTCATTTCCGAGGACCTCACCGACTTCAACCTCGTCGGTGTAAACTCCAGCGGCGACAAGATCACCGACATCACCGGTGAGCAGAACCAGTACGCCATCCAGGGTATCTTCGGCCGTATCAACTACGACTACAAGGGCCGTTACCTGTTAGAGCTCTCGGGCCGCTACGACGGCACCTCGCGCTTCGGCCGCGGTCACCGCTGGGGCTTCTTCCCCTCGGGCTCGCTGGGCTGGCGCTTCTCTGAGGAAGAGTTCATGGAGAACATCCACGACTGGTTCTCCAACGGTAAGATTCGTCTGTCATACGGCGAACTCGGCAACCAGAACGTATCGTCCTACTACACCTTCCTGCGCAACGTCACCAACCACACCTTCTCGAACTACACCTTTGACGGCTCGAACAAGGCTGTGTACACCTCGCTCGACGACCCCATCGCTTCGGATATGACATGGGAGACCGCCAAGCAGTGGGACCTTGGTCTTGACCTCGGTTTCTTCAACAACCGACTCAACTTCACCGGCGACCTCTACATCCGTGATACCAAGAACATGCTCACCGACGGTGTAGCACTTCCCTCGGTTTACGGCGCCGCTCCCCCACAGATGAACAGCGCCGACCTCCGCACCAAGGGTTACGAGGCCGCCATCAGCTGGAACGACAACATCGAGCTGTTCGGTCACCCCTTCAGCTACAACGTTGGCTTCAACATCAGCGACTACCGCTCTCACATCACCCGCTACGACAATCCTAAAAAATCGTTTGCCAAGGCCTACTACGAGGGCCAGCGCATCGGCGAAATCTGGGGCTTCCACGTAGACGGATTCTTCAAGACCACCGAAGAGGCTCAGCAGTACGCCTCCGAAGTCGACCTCGGTTACGTCACCAAGCGCGTCACCGGCGGCTGGCAGGCAGGTGACATCAAGTACCTCGACACCAACGGCGACGGCAAGATTGGCGTAGGCCAGAACACCGTCGACGATCCCGGCGACCGTCGCGTCCTGGGCAACTCGCTGGCCTCGCTGCAGTACGGCATCACCGCCGGCTTCCAGTACTTCGGCTTCGACGCCTCCATCTTCCTCCAGGGCACCGGTAACCACTACTGGTATCCCCAGGGACAGAATATGGCATTCTGGGGCGCTTATTCGTACAGCTACTGCTCGTTCCTGCGCGCCGACTTCCGCGACCTCATCTGGAGCGAAGACAACCCCGACTCGTACTTCCCCCGTCCCATGGCTTACGCCTCTACTTCGGGTACCCTCAGCTTTGTTAACGACCGCTACCTGCAGAACCTCCGTTACCTGCGTCTGAAGAACCTCACCATCGGCTACACCCTGCCCGCCAAGTGGACAAAGAAAGCCTACATCGAGAAGTTCCGCGTATTCTTCACCGGCGAGAACCTCCAGTACTGGTCGCCCCTGAAGAAAAACTCCAAGTGGCTCGATCCGGAAGGCGCCTACGACCATGGCTCCGAACAGAACAACAACCTTACCTATACTTTCCCCAAAACATTCACGCTCGGTATCGACATCACATTCTAAGAAATTCCAGCAATGAAAAAAATATTATTAGGACTGTCGCTCGGCCTTTTCGCGCTGACCTCCTGCGAGGATGCAATCGACCTCACTCCGCAGGACCGTGTAAGCCTTGACGACTACTTCAAGACCGGCGACCAGCTCGAGGTATTCTCGAACCCGCTTTACAACAATCTGCTCGATAAAGAGCCTGAAAGACAGAGAAACGACTTCTATCTCACCCAGACCCTCTGCGACGAAATGCTGGGCGGCAGCAAGCGCATCACGCCCACCAACGCCGGTTCGGGTGGCTGGAGCTGGGGCAACCTGCGCCGCATCAACGCACTGATGCAGTACGCTCCCGAAAAGTGCGAAGACAAGGCTGCCGTTGCCAAGTACACCTCCATCGGCGCTTTCTTCCGTGCCTACTTCTACTTTGAAAAGGTAAGACGTTTCGGCGATGTGCCCTGGTACGACCGCGAACTCGGCTCGGCCGACGCGGCTCTCTACAACCCTCGTGACAGCCGTGAGCTGGTAATGAGCAACATCGTCAAGGACCTTGACTATGCTATCGCCAACGCTCCCCGTAAGGCACAGGAGCCCAACAACCCCTACCGCGTAACCCGCGGCGCCTGCCTGGCTCTCAAAGCCCGCGTATGCCTCTGGGAGGGCACCTTCCGCAAGTATCACAACATCGTCCTCGAAGGTCACGACTACAAGTGGTACCTCGAGCAGGCCGCCGACGCTGCAAAGACGCTTATCGACGAGAAGGAGTACAAGCTCTACAACACCGGTAATCCCAACACCGACTACCGCGACCTCTTCGCCGCTTCGGACGCCAACACCGACGAGTACATCCTCGCTATCCGCTTCGGTGCCGCCACCGGTGCCTTCCACGAGGCTGCTTCGAGCACCATCCAGCCCACCGGCGGTACACCCGGCTTCCCCCGCAAGCTCGTCAACCAGTACCTGATGAAGGACGGTTCGCGCTACACCGACCAGGCCGGCTGGGAGACCAAGCTGTTCGTCGACCAGGTAAAGGATCGTGATCCCCGCCTGTCGCAGAGCATCCGCACTCTCAACTACACTCGTATCGGCAAGAGCGAAGTCCTCGCTCCCGACTTCCAGGCTACTTGCACCGGCTTCCAGCCCATCAAGTTTGTCCAGGCTCCCGATGCTGACGGCCAGAACATCGACAACAAGCGTTCGACCAACGATATGCCCGTATTCCGCTATGCTGAGGCCCTCCTCATCTACGCTGAGGCAAAGGCCGAGCTCGGCACCATCACCCAGAACGACCTCGACATCTCCGTCAACCTTCTGCGTGAGCGTGTTGCCATGCCCCACATCAGCCTCGCATGGGCAAACGCCAACCCCGATCCCTATCTGCAGGATCCCCGCTTCGGCTACACCAACGTAACCGGCGAGAACCTCGGTATCATCCTCGAACTCCGTCGCGAGCGTGCCGTAGAGCTGGTTATGGAAGGTCAGCGTTGGCCCGACATCCTCCGCTGGCGTGCAGGCTATGCTTACAATCAGGACATCGCCGGTGTATATTTCGGTGGTCCCGGTGCTTTCGACTTCACCGGCGACGGCAAGCCCGACGTTGTCCTCTATGGAGAAAATCAGGCCAAGCCCGCCGTCGACAAAGGTGTGCAGGTTTACCAGATTGGCAAGGAAATCCTGCTTAACGATGATGGTTATACCGACTACCACCGCTCGCAGCCCCGTGCTGCCTGGAACGATGCCCGCGACTACTACTACGGTATACCTATCGAGGACCTCTCGCTCAACCCCAACCTCAAACAGAACCCCGGATGGGATGACATCACCCGTGGCGAATAATTCAGTGACTCCGTACTATAATTCAAACAGACAATTATGAAATTTAAGATATTTTCATTAGCAATGGCTTTAGCCGTCGGCTGCGTGGCTGTTTCGTGCAGCGACGATGACGGACCAGTATCGGCAAAAGCCGTGCTCGCCAGCGCCTCAAGCCTTACTTTTGAAGGCGTTTCGGCTGCACCCCAGACAATCGTGGTTACTTCGGACGCTGAATGGTATTCCGAGGCTCCCGAAAACATCACCGTTACTCCTTCGACCGGCCACGCCGGCCAGACCGAGGTTACCATCGCCATCACCGACAACATGCGTGACGGCGCACTGGACAACCCCAAGGAGTTTGAGGTTATCTTCCGCGGCAACACCAAGAAGAGCATCGCCACCGTCAAGATTTTCCAGGGCGGTGACAAATACCGCGGCATCGCCGACTACAGCATCGCCGAGCTGGTAACAGCTCCCGACAACGCCGCTGTGGTTATGCCCGGCCTGACTTTCGCCAGCAAGCTCAACGCCGGCGCCATCGCCACCAACGGCCAGGACTTCGTCTACGTTTCGGGTAACCCCGAGGGTGTTGAGGTAGGTGCCACCGGTACCGTAAAGGGCAGCAAGTACACCAACGCCGCAGGCGTTCCTTACGTAGCCAGCGACGAGTTTGCCGCCACCGGCACAGCTACCGTCACCCCCGGCACAGCCGAGGATTTCACCGCTAATTTCGACACCTTTACCTCCGACGTTGTCAAGTACGTCAGCGTTCAGGGTCACATCACCACCGGCAAGCTCTTTGTCGAGGGTAAGAGCGGCAGCCTCGAGGTTGTAGACGCTCCCGCAGGTTTCGACCTGACGACCCTGTCCGACCACGTTGTCAAACTCACCGGCTACTATGCCGGCAAGGACGGTTCGAACCACACCCTCTACCTCACCGAAGCCGAGGACCTCGGCCTCTTCCAAATTGTATACTGGGGTGATGATTTCGAGTGGCTGGAGCCCTGGTCGAGCCAGAAGCCCGCAGGCCGCACCGTCGAGGACAACAACTCCGACGCCACCGCCCAGCAGCTCGGCACCAACAAGGTTGACGACGTTTCCACTTACGACGCATTCCTCGCCCGCGGCTACAACTTTGTCACCGCACACGACGAGGCCAAGGCTGCCCGTGAGGCCAAGGCTCAGATCTATCTGCAGCGTAACTACCTTAAGATGGGTCTGACCGGCTACCAGAGCGGTATCGTTCTCCCGCCCATCACCACCGTTCCCGCCGACGCCAAGGTTCTCATTACCTTCGACTGGTCGGTACAGCGTCAGGGCTCTGGTGTATTCGACGACACCAAGCTTGTTGTAGTTGTCAAGAACGGCGCCGCTGAGTCTCAGTTCGAGGTTCCCGCCCACGACTTCAAGGACAACGATGCATATCGTTGGATTCCCGTTTCTATTGAACTGACAGGTGTCAAGATTGACAAGGACACCCAGATTACAATCCGTAACTGCGATGACCAGTGGGGCACTGCTCCCGCCCTCCGCTACCACATCGACAACATCAAGATTGTCGACAAGGGCGAATAATCTTCCATTAATTTGACATCCCCGCAGGGGGCAGCCGGCCGGCTGCCCCCTGCGTTTGTTGTGTTAATATTATTGTGTTAATAATGTAGGGACGCTTTTTAAAGCGCCCGCATCCGGATGGCAATTTGGCAATCCTTTGGCGGACGCTTTAAAAAGCGTCCCTACAAAAAAAATGGTGATGTGTATTCCTAATTTCGCTTATACGTCACAAACCGGTAACCGGCGCCGCTGCGGGGGTCGGTTTGGGGAGAGGACTTCTCGGTGACGGCCCATTCGTCGGGGTTTATCGCGGGGAAATGCGTGTCGGCGTCCGGGACGTCGGCGTCGATGACGGTGAGGAGGAGCTTGTCGGCAAGTGGCATGGCCTGGCGGTAAATCTCGCCGCCGCCGATAATCATTATTTCGGCATCGCCGCAGGCGGAAATGGCATCTTCGATGGTGTCGAAACGCTCGGTTCCGGGAGCCTGCCAGGCCCAGTTGCGCGAGACGACGAGGTTGCGGCGGCCGGGGAGGGCGCCGCCGGGAAGGCTTTCGAAGGTCTTGCGGCCCATCACAAGCGGATGGCCCGTGGTGAGCTCCTTGAAGCGCCGCAGGTCGGCACTGATATGGAAGGGCATGTCGCCCCGTATACCGATGGCGCCGTCCCGCGCCACCGCAGCAATTATCGTTACAGACATAACATTACTTTTACACGCTGACCCGGCCGGCGATGTGGGGGTGGGGGTTGTAATCGGAAAGGGTGAAATCCTCGTATTTGAAGCTGAAGATGTCCCTGACATCCGGGTTGAGGGTCATGCGGGGCAGGGGACGCGGGTCGCGGGTGAGCTGCAGTTTGACCTGTTCGAGGTGGTTGTTGTAGATGTGCGCGTCGCCGAGGGTGTGGATAAACTCGCCCGGCTCGAGGCCCGTCACCTGTGCCACCATCATCAGCAGCAGGGCGTACGAGGCGATGTTGAACGGCACGCCGAGGAAGCAGTCGGCCGAGCGCTGGTAGAGCTGCAGTGACAGGCGCCCGTCGGCCACGTAGAACTGGAACATGGCGTGGCAGGGCGGCAGCTTCATGTTGGGGATGTCGGCGACGTTCCATGCCGACACGATGAGGCGGCGCGAGTCCGGATTGGTGCGTATGTCGTTGACAACCTGGCTTATCTGGTCGATGAAGGTGCCGTCCTGAGCCGGCCATGAACGCCACTGGTAGCCGTAGATGTGGCCCAGGTCACCGTCGGCGTCGGCCCACTCGTTCCAGATGCGCACGCCGTGCTCGTTGAGGTAGGCGATGTTGGTGTCGCCGCGCAGAAACCACAGCAGCTCGTAGATTATCGACTTGAGGTGCAGCTTTTTGGTGGTCAGCAACGGAAAGCCGTCGCGGAGGTCGAAGCGCATCTGGTGGCCGAAGACACTGCGCGTGCCTGTGCCCGTGCGGTCGCTTTTGGGAGTACCCTCGTCGATGATGCGACGAAGCAGGTCAAGATATTGTTTCATTTGGTCTTAGGTTTTTTCAAGTTAGAGGCTTTACGGCATACGTTAGCCCCGGGTGCCGATGTCTGAGCCGGGCCTCCGGCTTGCGCCGTCGTGCGCGTGCGCATCAGCAGGGGCCACTGCAGGCGCGTGCGCGAGGATGTCCAGCGGATGGCGCTGTTGGGGCATACCGACACGCAGTCGAAGCACACCACGCAGCGCGAGTTGTCGACAAGGCTGAGGTCCGAATTTATGCAGCGGCTCTTGCACGTGTGCTCGCAAGCGCCGCAGTGCACGCACAGGTCCGGATTGATGTCAAAGCCCATCAGGGCGACGGTGGAGATGCCGCCGAGGGCTGCGCCGACGGGGCATACGCTGTTGCAGAGCAGACGGCCCGAGCGCCACGAGGCGACAACGCCGACGGCGATTACCGCCACGGCCGAGACCACTCCCGACGCCGTCACCGCGCCCCACACCGTAAACAGCCGCACAAAGTCGGCATACGGGTCGAGCCAGCCGGTGAGCGTGGACGAGCCTATCGCCACGGCCTCGATGAAGACCGCCAGGACGAGCAGCCGCAGGTGCGGCACACCCGCCGCGGCCCTGAACTGCGTCATCGGGCCTTTGAGCTTGCGCGCCCGAAGGCGGCAGACGATGTCCATACACGTGCCCGCCGGACATACCGTCGAGCAGTAGATGCGCCCGCATGTCAGCGTTACTATCAGCCAGAAGGCTATCCACGTGACGCATCCGGCAAGGACGGCGCCGACGAGCTGCAGCGCCGACAGGCGCCCGGCCGCGGTCCCGGCCCATCCGCCTAGTCCGCACAGTCCCGCAGTCAGCAGCAGGAGTACAGCCACCGACACCACAATCCTGATTATGCGCAGTTTCCGGTACAAGATAGTGACACAGTTTTTCCGCCTTCCGGCGAAATGGTATGACATGTTTGTGCAAATATACAAAAATTAGGACAAAACCTCCACTACAGCCACAAACTTTGGCCTAAGTATATTGCGCGAGTTTATAATCTTTTGTAAATTTGCGTTCCTACAGCATCTTCGATGTTATATTACCAATATGATTATCAAAACAAACGCAATATGAAGACTAAGTTTTTTGCGGCTATGGCCGCTGCATTCGTCGCTCTCGGCGCTTTTGCCGCCGAGCCTGACGGCTATTACAGCTCTTGCGACGGCAAAAGCGGAGCCGCTTTGTTGAGTGCTCTCAATAAGAAAATCGGCAATCCGTCCGTGACGAGCTACGACGGCCTGTGGACCCTCTTCCGCAAGACCGACGTCAAGCCCAACGGCAAGCTCTGGGACATGTACTCCACCAAAGAGTGGTCGGTGAGCCAGAAATGCGGCAACTACAGCAATGTCGGCGACTGCTACAACCGCGAGCACTCGTTCCCCAAAAGTTGGTTCGACGATGCCAGACCCATGTACTCGGACGCCTACCACCTCTATCCCACCGACGGCAAGGTCAACGGCCAGCGCTCAAACTTCCCCTTCGGCGAGTGTGCCAACGGCACCAGCCTGGGCACCTACAACGGCGTGAAGGCCCTGGGCAAGCTCGGCACCTCCACCTTCCCCGGCTACAGCGGACGTGTCTTCGAGCCCGACGACCAGTACAAGGGCGATTTCGCCCGCTCGTACTTCTACATGGCCGCCGCCTATAACGACCGCATCTCGGGCTGGAACAGCGATATGCTGGCCCACAACAGCTATCCCGCCTTCTCCGACTGGGCCGTCAACCTTCTGCTGAAATGGCACCGCCAGGATCCTGTCAGCCAGAAAGAGCTCGACCGCAACGAGGCCGTGTCCGCCCAGCAGAAAAACCGCAACCCCTTCATCGACCATCCCGAACTGGCCGAGTACATCTGGGGCGACAAAAAGGACCAGCCCTGGAGCAGCAGCGGCGTTCCTGTCAAGCCTGAGTTCTCGCTTCCCGTCAACGGCAGCACCGTCGACATGGGCACCATCGCCCTCGGCGCAACCCTCACACGCCAGATTCAGATTAAAGGCCTGGGACTCACCGAAAATGCCGTTGTTACCGTCAGCGGCGCAGGCTTCTCCGTCACTCCCGCCACGCTGACCGCCGCTTCGGTCAACGGCGCCACCGGCACCGCCGTCACCGTCAGCTTCAAAGGCAGTGCCGACGGCACCTCGACAGGCACACTCACAATCGTCTCCGGCGAGGCCAGGACAGCTGTCAGTCTCACCGCCCGCACCGTCAGCAGCCTCGAGGCCGGCCAGGCCACCGACGTCGGCGCCAACCAGTTCACCGCCCACTGGACCTACATCGGCGACGAGGACAGCAACGGCAATTACATCATCAACGTCTACGACGCCTCCGGCAAGGTAGTCGACACCTATCCCCGCAGTGTAAGGGCCACCGACGGGCGCGCCGTCTGCGACGAGCTGGACGCCAACACACCCTACACATACACCGTCAGCAGCAAGTCGATGACCTCCAAGCCCGTGGCTGTTACCACCGGTGAGCTCATCCCCTCCGTCACCTTCATGTACGACGGCGAACTTGCCATCACGGCGGTTGCCGGAACGCCCTCCGAGGCTTACGAAATCCTGCTTGACATCGAGAACATCGCCGAGAACATCACCATCTCCGTCACCGCTCCATTCGAGGTCGCCACCGACAAGAACGAGTGGGGAACCTCCGTAACAGTCTCGCCCGTCGAGGACCGCATCTACCTGCGCGTCAACAGCGAAGACTCCGGCACATTCACCACGGCACTGAAGGCCGTCGCCGGTGAGTACGCCACCGATGACACCGAGGTCAGCGCAACTGTAACCGACAACTTGCCCTTCATGGAGACCTTCGAGGCAAGCGTGGCCGGCTCGTATTTCAACGACAAGGAATACGAGGGCTCGGCATGCAAGTGGATGCTGGTAAAGAACGCCGGTGTCTACGGCGCCGCCAGCGAGGCATACGAGGGCAACAATTACCTGCGCTTCGGCAAGAACTCCGACTCGTGTGTCGAGATGCTTGACGCCAAGGGAGGCGGTGTATCCACCGTGCAGTTCATGGCCTGCAAGTGGAACAACGACACCGACGCCACCATCGCCATCGAGTATAGTGTCGAAGGCGGCGAATGGGCTCCGGCCGGCACCGACATCAACATCACCGACGGGCAGAACTACAACAAGTTCACCGTCACCGTCAACAAGCCCGGCAACGTGCGCATACGCATCAGGCAGATTGGCGGCCAGCGCCTCTGCATCGACAATGTCGCCCTCGGCGACTACACCGCCGGCATTGACGGCGTAGAGAGCGACTACCGCGGCTGGACAGCCTACAGCCACGCCGGCAAGCTCGTCGTGGAGATGGCCGGGGAAGCCGTCACCGGCGTTTACGGCGTCGACGGCAAGACATACCACTACGGCCTGCTCAAGGCCGGTACAAACGTCCTGGACGTTCCCGCCGGACTCTATGTCGTGGCCGTCAAGGACTTCAGCCGCCGTGTCCTGGTCAAGTAACGACCTTGGCGAGGCGCTGATGCGCACGGGCCTTCTGCTGGGCGACGACGCCATGCGTCGCCTGGCGGAGGCTCGCGTCATCGTCCTCGGCTGCGGAGGCGTAGGCTCGTGGTGCGTCGAGGCCCTTGCGCGCAGCGGGGTGGGGCACATCACCGTCGTCGACAGCGACACCGTGGCCGTTTCCAACATCAACCGTCAGCTTGTGGCCGACTTCACCACCGTCGGCCAGCTCAAGGCCGACGTCATGGCCCGGCGCATACACAACGTCAGCCCCTCCTGCCGCGTCCACGCCGTCGCCGGAATGTATACCGCCGCCAACGCCGACAGCTTCGACCTCGACGGTTACGATGTCATTGTCGACGCCATAGACTCGCTCGATGCCAAGGCCGACCTCATCCTGCGCGCCACGCGCTGCCGCCATGCCCGCCTTGTCTCGTCGATGGGCGCGGCGCTGAAAACCGACATCCTTGCCGTCGACGTGGCCGAGTTCTACAGCGTCAAAGGCTGCCCGCTGGCACGCGCCCTGCGTGACCGCTTCAAGCGCATGGGACACTTCCCCGCACGCAAGTTCAAGTGCGTGTACAGCCCCAAGTCGCAGCCCAACTGCCATGAGCTGCCGCCATCGCTCACCGCCAACGGCGCCAAGCGCGTCAACGGCACCCTCGTCACCGCCACCGCCGTCTTCGGCCTCCTCCTGGCTCAGCTCACCTTAGACCGCCTGCAGAATTCTTAATTCTTCATTTTGCATTCTAAATTCTACATTACACTATCGCCATGCCCGACCTCAACCTCCCTCCCCGGCTCAACGGCGAAATCGAGCGCCTGAGTTCCGAAACGCGCACTGTGGTGATAATCGGCGCCAACGGTGCCGGCAAGTCACGCTTTACCCGCAGCCTGGCCGCTAACCTCGGTGACAGCGCCTTCCGCCTCAACGCCCTTGACGCCCTCTACAGTGTGACGGTGTCCGACCCTGGACACAACCCCGTCGACCGGCTCCACGAGCAGGCTTCCGGTGTCCCCGCATACGACAAGGAACGGCCTCAGACACGCCTCGAAAGGCTGATTACGCTGCTTGTTTCGGATGAGCTGGCCGGTCTTTTCCGCTTCAAATTCAGCCGTGGCCGGGGCGACAAGCCGCGCATGCTGCCTTCGACGCGGCTGGACAGGCTCATCAGCTTCTGGCGCGAAGTCTTTCCCGGCAACCGCGTGCTCATGGACACGGGTAACATGCGCTTCGGCCGCGACGACAGCGACGACACTTTTGCCGCCGCACGCCTCTCGGACGGTGAGCGTGCCGTCCTCTACTACGGCACGGCTCTGCTCTATGCCCCCGAAAACGCCGTGGTGATGGTGGACAGCCCGGAGATGTTCCTGCACCCCAGCACAATGCAGAGCGTATGGAACCGTCTGGAGAGCCTGCGGCCCGACTGTACGATGATATACACCACCCACGACCTGGAGTTCGCCGCCTCGCGCCACGGGGCAACGTATGTGTGGGTGCGTTCATGCAACACGCGCACGCAGCGCTGGGACTACGAGATTGTGCCGCGTGGATCAATCCTCACTGACCAGATTTCGCTGGCTATCATGGGCGCGCGCAAGCCAGTCCTCTTCATCGAGGGCGACCAGCGCTCCATCGACTCGCGCCTTTACCCGCTGATTTTCCCGGACAGCACGGTGCGCCCGCTCGGCAGCTGCAACAAAGTCATCGAGGCCACGCGCACCTTCAACGACCTCAACGGTTTCCACCATCTCAAGGCCCAGGGCATCGTCGACCGCGACCGACGCGATGACGGCGAGGTGGACTACCTGCGCCGCAAGAACATCCTCGTCCCCGACGTCGCCGAGATTGAGAACATGCTGCTGTTGCCGGAGATTGTGTCTGCTGTCGCCGCCTCGCGCGGCAGGGACGGCTCCCGCGTGGCCGAGTCGGTGCGCCGCAGTGTGCTCAAGATGTTCGGAAAGGAAATTGACGAACAGGCCCTGCAGCATACGCGCCATCGCGTCAAGCGCACAGTCGAATACCGCGTTGACGGCCGTTTCGCCGACATCGGAGCACTGGAAAAGCATATCAGCTCGCTCACCCGCGAAATCAATCCCCGCGGCATGTACGAGCAATTCCGCCGCGAGTTCAGGGGCTATTTCGAGAAGGGCGACTATGCCGCCGTCCTGCGCGTCTACAACAACAAGTCGATGCTCCCCGGCTGCAACGTCGCCGGCCTCTGCGGCCTCGGCAACAAGGACGAATACATCGCAGCGGTAATGAAATTGCTGAGCACAGACACATCCCATGCCCGTGCCATCCGTCAGGCCGTGCGCACCGCCCTGCAGGCCGGAGATTAAAATTGGAGCTGAATAGTGCATGCAAATAGGTGGAAAATGGCTACCTTTGCAAATACAAACGGGTATTTGTATTAGGTAAAAACGTTTTGATGACTGCTTGTTCATGACTATTAAAACTCTGATTGCTGCTATTACATTATGTGTCTCGGCCGTCACAGCGTCGGGACAAATGCCTTATTATTTGAAATTTCAGCAGGAAGCACGCGCCCGCGAGCGTGCCGACAGCATCGAGCGGCGCGTGCGCCAGATGATTGACAATCCGGATGCCATCAACGATACGCTGATGGTTATTGCTCCGCTGTCGCGGGCGATGTTCATGCCGGCTGTGTGGACCAGGTTCCGTTACGGCGAGGACCGTCCTGTTTTCGAGCCGGACTTAGGCGACAATCCCGCCATGCGCTGGGTGGAGGTTGCCGCTGCCCGCGAGCGCAACGAAAACGGCTTGTTGCAGCGCTTTATGCTGGCAAATATGCCGATGGTGCGTTACAATCTTGCATCGTTGCCCGAGGCCCCCAAGAAATACATCGCCAAAGTCGACCCTAAAAAGTATACGATTGAAATCCAGGAGGTCCTGCCCGAAACTCCCGACAAGCTGGAGGTGGACATCCAGCGCCGACACTGGATACGCTCGTTCTCGTCGACGCTGCAGTTCTCTCAGGGCTATGTTTCGCCCAACTGGTATCAGGGCGGCACAAACGCTCTCAACCTGCTGGCCGACATCTATTACAACGTCAAGCTCAATCCCGCTTTCCACCCCAACCTGTTGTTCGAGAGCACCTTCCAGTACAAGTTAGGCATAAACAACGCTCCGGACGACTCGTTGCGCAACTACTCGGTCACCGAGGACCTGCTGCAGATTAACTCTACCTTCGGTTACAAGGCCGCACGCCGGTGGTACTATTCGGTGTCGGCGCAGTTCCGCACGCAGGTGCTCAACTCGTACGTCAAGAACAAGCGCCAGCTGGCATCGGCGCTGCTGTCGCCGGCCGAGCTCAACGTCGGCCTCGGTATGACCTACAACTATACCAACAAGAAGAAGACGTTCACTTTTGACGCCTCCATCTCGCCGCTGTCGTATACGATGAAAATCTGCGCCAAGCCCGACTCGTTGCTCAACCACGGTACATACGGCATCGACGCCGACAAGCATACGGCATCCAAGTACGGTAGTTCGGCGGAGTGTAAGATAAGATGGCAGATGTGCCGCAATATTCTGTTGCATAGCCGTATATATGCGTTTACTGACTACGGCTATATCCAGGCCGATTGGGAGAACACCCTTTCGATGGACATCAACCGCTACCTCTCCACGCAGATATACGCCCATCTGCGCTACGACACGACCACCCCTCACGTCGATGGCTGGCACAAACTACAGGTCAAGGAGATACTGTCCTTTGGCGTGACCTACAAATTCAGCTCATTGTAGCTAGGTACCTTAAAGACCTTAAGGTCCCTAAGGACTTTAAAGACCCTAAGAACTAATGAACAGGCCGGCTCTCACCCTTGCGTTGCTGATTCTGCTGCCGCTGGCGGCGGCGGGACGCATGCCGGTGGTGGCCGACAGTCTGACGGCGCGCTTTGACGGGCGCACGGTGGCGCCCGTCGAGGGCATCTGGAACATCGCCGACGGCTCGCAGCTGATGATAGAGCGTGAGGGCGACGGCTCATTTGCCGTCATGCGCCTGCATGGCGATGACCTGCGCCTGGCCCCCGGAACGCGCGTGGGCAGTCTCGTCCCGGAGGACTTGCAGGGAACAGCCTACCGCGGCCGCCTCGCCACTACGGTCGGCAACAACGGCAAACCCGGAGGCATGCGTACTTTCGATGTCACTGTCGCCGATGAGTCGTCGTCCGAGCGCGGCACGCTGACTTTGCGTCCCCGTGGAAAATTCAAGCTGAACCTCTGGCTGCTCTACCGCCTCTTTGTCACTTTCAGCGTCCGTGGCGGCGACAAGCCCAAAGAACTCCACGCCATCCGCGTTTATCCCAATCCGGCCTTTACCGCCGACTTCCCTCTGACGCTATGAAAAACATAAAATTCAAAGTTTTGCTGACTGCTTTGTCTGCCGTAATACTTTTGTCTGTCACCAGCCCTGTTTACGGCCAGAATACATTGCGTAAACTGCCGTCGGTAGCGAAAAAAAGCAAGAAAAAGACGGCGAAGGTCAAAGATTTGGCAACAGATGTCCGACAAGTTCCTGCAGATACGGTGACTGCGGGCATAGAGAAAACAGTGACCGTCTCCGGCTATGAAAAACCGCTGAGAGCCTCAAAGGAGACAGTACTCGTCACCAACAGGGACTCCGTTCGCGCCCTTGATGAGCTCACCCTCCTCATTGAGTATAAAACCACCGACGGACGCATGCTGCACAAGCGTACCGTCACCGTTTATCCCTTGGTAGAACCCGGAGAAACGCGCCTCGTCACTTTCCCGACCTGGGATGTCAACCGCCTTTTCTATTACCACTTCAATCAGCCCCGCACCAACAGCCAGGCCACGCCCTACACGGTCAGCATCATCCCCGTGCAGGGAATAATGCGAAAGCCGTAACTGATTGATACATATTTTGTAGGGACGCTTTTTAAAGCGTCCGCCAAAGGATTGCCAATTAGCCATCCGAATGCGGACGCTTTAAAAAGCGTCCTTACAAAATTGTAATATCTGCTGTTTACGCCGGGTAGAGGAGGACGGTGGCGAGGGCGGCGATGCCTTCGCTGCGGCCGGTGAAGCCGAGACCCTCGGTGGTGGTGGCTTTGACGGAGGCACGGTCGAGGGGGATGTCGAGGTCGGCGGCGACGTTAGCGCGCATGGCGGGGATGTGCGGCAGCATCTTGGGTTTCTGAGCCATGATGGTGATGTCAGCGCCGGCGACGATGTATCCGGCCTCGCGCACCATGTCCATGACGGCGCGGAGGAGACGGCGGCTGTCGGCGCCTTCCCACTGCGGGTCAGTGTCGGGGAAGTGCTTGCCTATGTCACCGAGGGCGAGGGCGCCGAGGAGGGCGTCGCTGAGGGCGTGCAGGGCCACATCGGCGTCCGAATGGCCTAACAGTCCGACGGGCGAGGGTATGTCGACGCCGCAGATGATGCAGCGCCGGCCCTCGACAAGGCGGTGGACGTCAAAGCCGTTGCCCGTGCGGGGCAGTTTGCTGTAGTCGACGCCCATTGTCAGTCGCCGCTTTCGTAGTAGGGAACACCGGCCAGCTTGAGGTCCGAGTCGCGGACAAAGTCGACGATGGCGTCGCGCACGCGTCCCGGCTCGATGTCGGCGAGGATGCGCTTGAGGGCGTTGAAGGTCGATGTCTGCGTCTGGTAGAGGTGGCGGTAAGCCTTTGCGGCGTCGTCAATCTCGGCCTCGCTGAAGCGGTTTTCGCGGCCCATGAGGTACGAGTTGACACCGTAGTACGATACGGGGTTGTGGGCCATGATGGTGAAGGGAGGCACGTTTGAGCTGATGCGTGTGCCGCCCTTGATGAAGCACCACTGGCCGATATGGGCCTTCTCGTTGAGGATAACGGCGTTGGAGAGCACCGTGCAGGTATCCACGCGGACGTCACCGGCGAGCTTGACGGCGTTGCCGAGGACGCATTTGTCGGCTATCGTGCAGTCGTGGCCGATGTGTGTCTCGGCCATGATGAAACATTTGTTGCCGATGCGGGTGGCGCTGCCCTCGTAGATGCCGCGGTTGATGATTACGTGCTCGCGGATGGTGACCTTGTCGCCTGTGATGCAGTAGGTCTTGGCGCCCTTCCAGCGGAAGTCCTGCGGGTCGGCGCCGACAACGGCACCCTGGTAAACTTTGTTGTATGCCCCGAGGCGTGTGCCGCGGAGGATTGAGGCGTAAGGCATTATCTCGCAGCCGTCGCCGATTTCGACGTCCTTGTCGATGTATGCGAAAGCGTGGATTGTGACATCTTTGCCGATTTTTGCCGACGGGTCGACGTGTGCTCTGTCGCTTATCATGGTAGTGAGGATTTTTAGTTATGAATACTCAAAAGTAAAAGTTTCTGAGGTAAAATGCAAGGGTATATGTTGTAAAACATAAGCCGGCGGCCGAAACCGCCGGCTTATGTATGCTTGAAGCGTTGGCTTAACGGCCTCCGCCGACGGCCTGGTAGAGGTTGATGACGGCCTGGGCGCGGTCGAGGTCGCAGCTGATGCGGTTCATCTGCGCCGACAGAAGGCTCTGCTGGGCTGTCAGCACCTCGAGGTAGGTGCCGTTGGCATAGACGAGCAGGTCGTTGGTGTATTCAACCGATTTCTCCAGATCGGCCACCTGGACGTCGAGGTATTTGAGGCGTTCGCCGCTCTTGGTGTAGACGGTCATGGCGTTGGAAACCTCGCCGGCGGCGCTGAGGACGGTGTGCTCGAAGTTGTTCATCGCAATCTTCTGGTTGATTTTGGCAGCTTCGAGGTTGGCGATGTTGCGGCCGCGCGAGAAGAGGGGAGCGGCGAGCTGTCCGGCGATGTTGAAGAACCATTTGCCGGGGTTGCTGATGTAGTCGCCGAGGCTGTTGGTGAAGCCTCCGTTGAACGACAGCGTCAGGCCGGGATAGAAGGCGGCGCGGGCGCTGTTGGTGGCGTAGTAGGCGATGGCGAGGTTACGCTCGGCGCTGTAGACGTCGGGACGCATTGCCAGCCACTCCATGGGCACGCCCTCGCTGATGGAGGCGGGGACGGTGAGGACGGCGTCGGGACTGATGTCGAAGTGCTGGGGCATCTCGTTGATGAGCAACGACATGGTGTTGTCAAGCTGCTTGCGCGTCGTCTCCAGCGAGGGGATGGTGGCGAGGACGCTCTGGTAGTTGGCGTCGCTCTGCACAACGGCAGCCTCGGTGAGGCGTCCGGCCTCCTTGAGGTCGCGCATGGTCTGCATCGACTGGGCCCACAGGCGGGCCGTGCTGCGTGCCAGAGCCAGCTGGGCCTCGACGGCGGAGATGGAGTAGTAGGTGGTGGCCACGGCGGCGATAATCTGCGAGCGTGCGGCCTGGGCGTATGCCTCGGAACGCTCCACGGCGATGGCGGCGCTGCGCTTGCTGTTGAGGAGCTTGCCGAAGATGTCAACCTCCCATGAGACGGATGCGGGGATGTTGTACGACCATCCGCCTGCCCATCCGCCGTTGGCGTAGGCGCGTCCGCCCTGCGGAGCGAGGGCCACGGAGGGCAGATAGGCCAGTTTGGCGCCCTTGAGGGTGGTGCGGGCAAGGTCGACGTTGTAGCGGGCCGTGCTCAGGTCGGTGTTGTTGGCGAGAGCGCGGCGGATGAGGTCGGCCAGGACGGGGTCGGTGAAGACATCCTCCCACAGCAGGTTGCCTAACTGTGTGCTGTCTTTGGCCGCCGCTGACTCGCGGGCCTCGACGTAAGCCTTGGTGATGGCGGTGTTCTGAGGGGTCTCGTACTTTTTGTAGATGTGGCACGAGGTGCTCCCCACGGTCAGCGCAACCATTGTCGCGCCGACCAGGATATTTGTCGATATTTTCTTGATATTCATTGTCTGAAAGGATTGTGGGGAGTATCTGTTCACTTCTCGGGGACGGGCAGGGCCTTGTCGTCGTCGTTATCGGCGGCGTCGGGGTTGTACTGCTCCATCTCGTTTTCGATGGTGCCGCCCTCTTCTTCCTTGGTGAACTTGATGGGGGTAATCTTTTCGTTGAGCTTCTGGAATGCCACGAAGAGTGCGGGCACTATCAGAACCTGGAGAACCATGCCGATGAGCATACCGCCGATCGAGCCCGAGCCGAGGGCGCGGTTGCCGTTGGCGCCTACGCCGTGGGCGAACATCAGGGGCAGCAGGCCGATGATGAGTGCCATTGAGGTCATAAGGATAGGACGCAGACGGGCTGAGGCGCCGGCGATGGCGGCGTTGACGATGCTCATGCCGGTGTGGCGTCGCTCGAGGGCGAACTCTACGATAAGGATGGCGTTCTTTGCCAGCAGGCCGATGAGCATGATGAGGGCGATCTGCAGGTATACCGAGTTGGCCACGTCCTCGATGCCGGCGAAGATGAACGCGCCCATGAGGCCGAAGGGTATGGAGAGGATAACGGCCCACGGCAGCACGTAGCTCTCGTACTGGGCCGACAGCAGCAGGTAAACGAACAGCAGGCAGAGGCCGAAGATGATGGCGGTGGCTGCCGACGAGTTGCCGGCTTCCTCACGTGTCATGCCTGAGTATTCGTATCCGTAACCCAGGGGCAGTGTCTCCTTGGCCACGCGCTCGATGGCGGCGAGGGCCTCACCGTTGGAGAAGCCGGGCTTGGGCTGTCCGGTGACCGAAATCGACTGGAACATGTTGAAGCGGTTGAGCAGGTCGGGGCCGTATACGCGCTGGAGGCTCATGAAGTTGGTGATGGGGGCCATCTGGTTGCCGTTGCGCACCTTGATGGCGTTGAGGCTCTCGGTGCTTACGCGGGCCTCGGGAGCGGCCTGCATCATCACGCGGTAGATTTTGCCGAAGCGGTTGAAGTTGGACACGTACATGCCGCCGATGTAGCCCTGGAGGGTGGTGAGGATGGTCTGGGGCGAGATGCCGGCCTGACGGCACTTGGCGGCGTCGATGTCGATCATGTACTGCGGGAAGGTGGGGTTGAAGGTGGTGTAGGCCATCTGGATCTCCGGCTGCTGGTTAAGCTTGGCCAGGAAGCCCTGGACGATGCCGAAGAAGTCGTTGATGTTGCCGCCGGTCTTGTCCTGCATCTTCAGCTCGAAGCCGTTGGTGACCGAGTAACCGGTGATCATGGGCGGGGCGAAGGACATTACGCGACCGTCCTTGGCGATGTTCTGCAGGGCCATGATCTGGCCGATGACGGCGTTGGCGCTCTCGCTGGCACCACGCTCCTCCCAGGGTTTGAGCTTGACGATGAAGGTGGCGTAGGTGGGACCCTGGCCGGCGATGAACGAGTAGCCCAGGATTTTCTGGGTGTACTTCACGCCGGGGATTTTCAACATGTGTGCGTCGAGGGTGTCGCAAAGGGCCTCGGTGCGCTCCTGCGAGGTGCCGGGGGGCATGTCGATCATGGCAAAGACCACGCCGGTGTCCTCGCTGGGGACGAGCTCGCTGGGGGTGACTCGCATAAGCCATACCAGCACCACTATCGAGACGCCCACGGTGCAGAACGAGATGATTTTGTGGTTGATGAACCACGAGGTGAGCTTGTTGTAGAAGTTGAGCAGGCGGTTGAAGCCGACGTTGAAGCCTTCGTGGAAGCGCTGGCCGAAGATGCCCATGATGGTGATAACGGCGCAGATGGCTGCTACGACAATCTTCCATACCTGGGCGGCGTTGAACCAGCCGAGTACCATGAAGACGATGGTGGCGACGAGGAAGATGCCGGTGACGAGGGGCGGGAGGTTAAGGCGGAAGATGCCGGCGTAGCGTTTCCTCATCGTCTCCTGGGCGGCGCCCATGGCGATGCCGACGCGCTCCTTGAGCGAGCGGTCGTCCTTATGCGGCTTCAGGAAGACGGCGCATAGTGCCGGCGACAGCGTGAGCGCGTTGACGGCCGACAGACCGATGGCGATGGCCATTGTCAGACCGAACTGGCGGTAGAACACGCCCGAGGTGCCGGGCATGAACGATACGGGGATGAACACCAGCATCATTACCAGGGTGATGGAGACGAGCGCTCCGGCAATCTCGCCCATGGCGTCGATTGCGGCGCGGCGGGCGCTGTGATAGCCCGCGTCGAGTTTGGCGTGCACCGCCTCCACCACCACTATCGCATCGTCCACCACAATGGCGATGGCGAGCACGAGAGCCGACAGTGTTATGAGGTTGACCGAGAAGCCGATGAGGTTCATGCCGAAGAAGGTACCCACAAGGGCCACGGGGATGGCGATGGCGGGGATGATGGTGGAGCGGAAGTCTTGCAGGAAGACGTATACCACAAAGAACACCAGGATGAAGGCCTCGATGAGGGTCTTGATTACCTCGTGGATGGAGGCGTTAAGGAAGTCGTTGTTGTTGAGGGTGATGGCGAACTCGGTGCCCTTGGGCAGCGCCGGCTTCATCTTGTCGATCTCCTTCATACAGTCGTTGATGATCTGTGTGGCGTTGGAGCCGGCGGTCTGGAAGACGATACACGATGTGGCGGGGTATCCGTTGAGGGTGTTGGCAAAGCCGTACATCACGCGGCCCAGCTCGACGTCGGCGATGTCGCCGAGACGGAGCACCTCGCCGTTGGAGGTGGCGCGCACGACGATGTTCTCGAACTGCTCGGGCTGCTCGAGACGTCCGCGGTATCGCATGGGGTACTGGAACGACTGGTTGCCCTGCTCGCCGAACGAGCCGGGCGCGGCCTCGAGGTTCTGCTCGGCCAGGGCGGCGGAGACGTCGGAGGGCATCAGGCCGTATTGGGCCATCACCTCGGGCTTGAGCCAGATACGCATCGAGTAGTCGGCGCCGAACGACATCACGTCACCCACGCCATTTACACGTTGCAGCTGCGGGATGACGTTGATCTTGAGGTAGTTGTCGAGGAACTCGGCGCCGTAGGTGCGGGTGGGGTCGTACATCGACAGCGACAGCAGCATCGATGTCTGGCGTTTGCGTGTCTGCACGCCCACGCGGGTTACCTCGGCGGGCAGCAGGTTGGACGCACTGGCCACGCGGTTCTGCACGTCGACGGCGGCCATGTCGGGGTCAAAGCCCTGCTTGAAGTATACGTTGATGGTGGCCGAGCCGGTGTTGGTGGCGGTCGACTCCATGTAGGTCATGCCCTCGGCGCCGTTGATGGCTTCTTCGAGGGGCGCGATTACCGAGTTGAGCACGGCCTGCGCGTTGGCACCGCTGTAGGTGGTGGACACCGAGATGGTAGGCGGCGCGATGTCGGGGAACTGCGTCACGGGCAGCGACGTCAGTCCGATGATGCCCAGCAGGACGATGAATATCGAGATTACCGTCGACAGCACCGGGCGATTAATAAAGTTGTCTAATTTCATCCTTTATGTGAAATTGCGTTTGTCTTTTTTTATTGGATGTGAAGGAGAGTCGGATGGGGCGGGGGATATGCGCCTGCCGCTTATTTCTTTGCTCCTTGCTGCTGCATGGCGGCTTTCTGCTCGGCGGTGACGGGCTGGATAACCGAGCCGTCGCGCACGAGGTTGCCTACGCCTTCGACGGCGATGGTCTGGCCGGGCTCAAGGCCGGCGGTGACAACGTAGTTCTGGCCGTCGTTGATGTCGAGGATCTCGATGGGGGTTGAGTGCAGCTTGCTGGAGTCGCCGAGCACGAGGACGAACTTCTTGTCCTGGATTTCGAAGGTGGCCTTCTGTGGCACGAGCAGGGCGCTGTTGTTGACATTGGGGATGACAATCTGGCCGGTGGCACCCGAGCGGAGCACACCGTTGTCGTTGGGGAAGAGTGCGCGTACGCTGGCGCTTCCGGTGGCGTTGTCGTTGGTGCCGCTGATGGTGGCGACCTTGCCGGTGTGGCGGTAGACGTCGCCGTTGGCGAGGCGCAGCTGCACGGCGGGCAGCTGGGCAAGGGCCTGGGCGAGCGAGATTTCGCCGTTGTTGGTCATCTTGAGGATGTCAAGCTCGGTGAGCGAGAAGTAGGCGTAGACCTCGGAGACGTCGCTGACGGTGGTGAGGGGCTGTGCCATCGAGGGCGAGGCCAGGGAGCCTTCGCGGAAGGGTATCGAGCCCACCACGCCGTTGGAGGGAGCGGTGACGACGGTGAACGAGAGGTTCTTCTGGGCGCTGGTGAGGTTGGCCTGGGCCTGGGCGAGGCCGGCCTGGGCCTGGGCCAGCTGGTCGGCGGCGGTCTGCCACTGGGTCTGGCTTATGATGCCTTTGTCAAAGAGCATACGCTGGTTGGCCTCCTGGCTCTTGGCGGTGTTGACGGCGGCGCGGGCGCTATTGACGGCGGCCTTGGCCTGCGAGACGGCGGCCTGGTACTGCACCTGGTCTATAATGAATAAAGTCTGTCCTTTTTTGACGGCCTGGCCTTCGTCGACGCAGACCTTGGTGATGAAGCCCGAAACCTGCGGGCGGATGTCAATGTCTGTTTTACCGCGGATAATGGTGGGGAAGGAGTTGGCGAGCTCGCTTGTCGACGGCTCGATTGTCAGCACTTCGATGGCGGGAGCCTGCTGCTGGGCGCCTGCTGCCTGCTTGTCGTCACCTTTCTTGCACCCGACAAGGGCGACGGCGACGGCAGCGGTAAGGACGGCGGCCTTGATTTTCGTTTTCTTCATAATAGGGTTGTAATTTTTATGACAGTCTTAATATTGTTGGCTATATTGGTTGTTATCAGTAATTTCATTGCCCGTGTCGGGCCTGAAGCGTGGAAACTGGTGCCGCGATGACGCGACAAAAGACTTTTCGCTTGCAAAATTAGACAATTTTGGGGACATAGGGCGGCCGTCGGGTTGGCATTATTTGCTCATTTGTACTTGTAAATTGGCCGAAATTGGAACAATACCCTGCCCTTTAACATATCTTAAACCAAATCAATAGTATATGTACGCGCGCGTGACGGCACGCACAGGGAGGACGGCACGCGCAGGGTGGTGTGTATGCGCGCGAGGCGGCACGCGCAGAGAGGACGGTTTGCCAACCTACCCCCCTCTGCCGTGGCCGATGTCAGTGCACAATCACGGTAGGGGCGGCGACGGCGCCGCTGGGCGCGTAGCCGCTGACGCCGAGGCCCATGCCGCCGGGACGCTGCGAGGCCGGGATGTTGAGGCCGCCCGACCAGCCCGCGTTATTGACCGGCCCGACGTTTACGGGCCGATGGTGCTGGGGTGGTGGCGGAGGTCCGTAAGGCCCCGTCGGGGGCAGTGCGGGCACATAACCCGTGCCCACAATGGGCCAGTAGCCGTTGTTGCCCCGGCCGCCCCAATAGCCGTAGTAAGGGTTGTAGTCGATATCCGGCCCGTCGTAATACCCGTCATCGGCGGCCACCCAAAGGCCGTCGCAGGCCGTCAGCCCGGCCGTCAGAGCCGCCGCGACACTCAGAACAGCCATCTGTATCATCTTACTGCTTTTCATATCCGATAGTCATAGTCGATTTATACTCGGTTCGTATCTCCTTTTCCAATACAACAACCCATCCCCCCATTTGGTTAACCCTCCCCCACCCAAACACCCGCCCCGTCCAAAAAAACACACACAAAACGCCGTCTCCTGCACATGCAAGGAACGGCGCTGTAACGATTTGTGGAAGGGTTACTGCTCTTTGCGCAATTGACACAGCCCCTTTTTGATAATGAGATTCAGGGACTATTTCACTGCGAGTTTTGTTGCTTGGTTGCCAACTTTGACAATGTAGAAACCTGGGGTTACGGCGACTGATGCGTT
>JBJFEE010000004.1:0-5803 GCA_051890455.1 Muribaculaceae bacterium | reverse complement strand
TATTGACAGTTTTTACCGTCTGAGAATCCAAAAATCGCAGCCCGACCAACCCCCATCGTATACGCCATTCTTAGCCATTCTCCCTAAGTGCGTTGGAGGCCATTAACTGAATATCCCTAATTACTTCAGCCGTACTATCTTCATGTTCTGTAACTACCTTTCCCATGGCAGAGATATTCGACTCCCGCTCCGTCATAACTTTAGGCTGAGACGATGAATGCGACGGTTAATATGAATTTCCTTTGTACCTTTTCTTCTTTTTTTCAGGAATAAGGCTCAATATTCCTCCAAAAATAAGAGATAACAACATTGAGCCCGGAGAATAAAATCTGAACATAGATTACAAATTTTTAATACCCTCGTGTATTGATAAATCAGCCGCTATTTGTGATGTGTAAGGGGCTATACAGACGTTTGAAATTTTCAGTCGCCTGCCAGTGGTATCGGAACCGGGGATGCCCTTAAAAGACGAAACCGACTTACTATCTGCAAAGATAAGCTTTTTGCCGAAATAAGCTATCCAAAGGTTCGGCAAAACCGCTACTTCATTTCGTTTTCTGCGAAAATTTCCGTATCTTTGTAATGGATTAAGGATTAAATTTACTGATTAACGACATTTTTTGAGATGGAATTGTTAGAGTCTCTTTTGTATATGATCAATGAGATGTCCCCGTATATTTTGCTGGGATTTCTCATTGCCGGGATAATGCACGCCTTTGTCCCTCAGCGGATTTTCGCCCGTCATCTTTCGGGCCGGGGCTGGAAGTCGGTGGTTAAGGCCGCCGCCGTGGGCGTTCCCCTGCCACTGTGCTCGTGCGGAGTGCTGCCGACTGCTATCGCCATGCGTCGCAACGGTGCGTCTAAGGCCGCGTCGACATCCTTCCTCATCTCCACGCCCCAGACCGGCGTCGACAGCATCGCTGCCACGTGGTCGCTGTTGGGTCCGGCCTTTGCGCTTGTGCGCCCCGTGGCCGCACTGGTCACCGCCGTCTTCGGAGGCGTTGCCGTGGGCAAGAGCGAGGAGGCACCGGCCGACAAGCGGATGCACCAGGGCGCATCCCCACAGCAGGATTGCGCAGTCAACGCTGAACCGCGTCAGTCGTTCGGTGCCAAATGCCTCAGCGCGCTCAGATACGGATATGTCGACCTTGTGTCGAGCATCGGCGGTTGGCTTGTCATCGGCCTCATCATCGCGGCGCTGATTACGGTGTATGTGCCTGCAGACTTCTTTGCCGTCCTCGGCAGCAAACCCATCCTTTCGATGCTTGCCGTGCTCGTCATAGCCATCCCCATGTACGTATGCGCCACGGGCTCTATCCCCATCGCGCTGTCGCTGATGCTGAAAGGGCTGTCGCCCGGCACCGCACTGGTACTGCTCATGGCGGGTCCGGCGGCCAACTTTGCATCATTCGCCCTGATTTCGCGTGAAATGGGGCGCAAGTCGGCATTCATCTACCTTGCCTCGATTGTCGTCGGCGCCATGGTCTTCGGACTGGCCATCGACTATCTGCTGCCCTCGTCGTGGTTCGACATAGGCATGGTGCACCCCCACGGACTCTGCCACCACACGTTCAATATCTTCAGCACCGTCTGCTCGGGCATACTGGTCCTGCTGCTCGCCTACGCACTCTTGAAACCACATAAACACAACCATATCAACACAACTACCGAAATGACAAAGGAATATACCATCAAGGGCATGAACTGCACCCACTGCCAGGCATCCGTAACAAAGGCAATCGAAGGCATTCAGGGCGTCGAAAAGGTCGAGGTCATCCTCCACCCCGGCAAAGCCATTGTCGAGGGTCAGTTCGACGACAAGGCCGTCGCCGACGCCGTCCGTGGTGCCGGCTTCGACATCGAGGTCTGACCCGGATTTTCGGACTCAGCTAATACAGCTAATTTAGCTCCCATAGCTACTTTGGGAATGCAGAGGCAATACATCGCCATCGACCTGAAGAGTTTCTACGCTTCGGTGGAGTGTGTCGAGCGCAGGCTTAATCCGCTCGACACATGCCTCGTCGTGGCCGATACCTCGCGCACCGAAAAGACCATCTGCCTGGCCGTCTCCCCCGCGCTCAAAGCCTACGGCACCGGAGGACGCCCCCGCCTTTTCGAGGTCGTCCAGCGCGTCCGCGAGGCCAACCGGCAGCGCGGCCACAGCGGCACCAGCACGTCCGCCAAAGAGCTCGCCGAGCGTCCCGACCTAGCCGTCGACTACCTCGTCACCCCGCCGCGGATGAAGCTCTACGTCGACTATTCGACGCGCATCTACGACATCTACCTGCGCCACATCGCCCCAGAGGACATACACGTCTATTCAATCGACGAGGTAATCATCGACGCCACGGCCTACCTCGACACCTATCGGCTGTCGGCACACGACCTGGCCATGCTGATGATTCGCGAGGTCCTTGCCGAGACGGGCATAACAGCCACCGCCGGCATTGGCACCAACATGTACCTGTGCAAGATAGCCATGGACATCGTGGCAAAGAAGATGGCGCCGGACAAGGACGGCGTACGCGTGGCCGCCCTGGACGAGATGAGCTACCGCCGCCAGCTGTGGACACACCGCCCCCTCACCGACTTCTGGCGCCTCGGCAGAGGTATAGCCCGCCGACTCGAGGCCGCGGGGATGTTCACCATGGGCGACGTCGCCCGCGCCTCGCTCTCGCACGAGGACTGGTTCTACAAGGAATTCGGCGTCAACGCCGAGCTGCTCATCGACCACGCATGGGGCTGGGAGCCGGTGACAATGGACCTCGTAAAAGCCTACCATCCCGGCACACGTTCGATGTGCAGCGGTCAGGTCCTGCACTGCCCCTACCCCTTCGACAAGGCCCGCACCGTTGTCCAGGAGATGGCCGACAGCGTCGCCCTCGACCTGGTCGAGCAGCGCCTCGTCACCGACCAAATTGTCCTCACCGTCGGCTACGACGTCAAAAATCTCACCGACCCAGCCATCAGCGACCGCTACCACGGCAAAGTCACCACCGACCACTACGGCCGCCGCATCCCCCGTCACGGCCACGGCACGGCCAATTTCGACAGCCACACCTCCTCGTCGCGCCTCATCATCGCCAAGGTCACCGAGCTCTTCGACCGAATCGCCGACCCGCTTTTGCTCGTCCGCCGTCTCACCCTGTCCATAAACCGGCTCATCCCCGAGAATTGCGTCAGCAAGACCCCCAGACCGCTGCAGCTCGACCTCTTCGCCGACAACGACGAGCTGGAGCGCCGACGCGATGCCGAGGCCAGGGAACAAGCCCGCGAACGCCGCCGCCAGGAAACCATCATCCGCCTGCGTCACCAATACGGCAAAAACATCATCCTCAAAGGCCTCAACTACGCCGACGGCGCCACCCAGCGGGACCGCAACGGCCAGATAGGCGGCCACAAAGCATAGACACGCCCCGATGTATGGGCGGTGTGTCAAAATAGCCTGAATGTAGGGACATGCCTTTGGCATGTTGAACCAACCAATTGGTTTTCAGGCTTAACATCGCAAAGCGATGTCCCTACATTATTAAAATTTCACATTTTGACACAACCCCAGTCCAGCGTAAAAACTCACCGTCATGACCGAAGATTTCCCATACGAAGACATCGTCAACCTGCCGCATCCGCAGAGCGGACGCCACACGCAGATGCCCCTGGAGAGCCGCGCCGCGCAGTTCGCCCCCTTCGCCGCCATCACCGGCCACAGCGACGCCATCGCCGAGACCGCCCGCCGCACCGACACCTTCACCGAGCTCTCCACCGACCAACAGCTCGAGCTCTCGCGCCGCCTCACCTACGCCCTATCCTTCCCCGACCCTCCGTCCATCACTATCACCTATTTCCGCCCCGACGCCCGCAAAGACGGCGGCGCCTACATCACCGTCACCGGCACCATTAAAAAGCTCGAGCCCGACTACAACCTCCTCACCCTCACCGACGGCACCCAAATCCCCCTCACCGCCATCACCGCCCTCCAGCTCCCCCATATCGATAATTTCAATCCCTGACCCCCTCACCGCCATCACCGCCGTCCACCTCCCCTCCCTCCTCACCGCCTGCCGGCAGGAGCGCCTCTCCTCCTCCGCCCGCCGTCCCGTCGGCTTCTGAACTCCGGCGCCGCGTCAAAATAGCCGATGCAGGGGGAAAAACCGTCTATTTTGACATGCCCTCCAAAATCCGGTCGCCGCGTCCATCCCCTTTCAAAAAATTTGGTTATCTTTGCATGATGATGAACCAATCCATTCCCTGCCGATGACTGACAGGGAGATTATACAGGGACTGATTGCCCGGGACAATCGGGTCACGGAGCAATTCTTCTATGTCAGGTGCCGTCCGCTCCTGAAATCAATCATGCGGCTTGTGTTCGGTCGTACCGTCGAATACGACGAGATGGTGAGCGAACTGTATGATTACCTGATGACGGATGACTGCAGCAAACTTCGCCGATTCCAGTACCGGAGCTCCATATATCAGTGGATGAAGGTGGTAGCCACGCGCTTTTTCATCCGCCACCGCGACCGTATGATAGAAAACGCCTCCAACGAGCTTCCATACGTACGAGAGGCCGATAATGAAGCGGTCGATACCGCAGACATAATCAGCGACCGGATTGACGTGGCGAAACTGCTTCGGCTGATGGACAACCGGCGGTATGCCGACGTCATACAAAATCTTGTTCTTGACGACGTGGCACCGGAACGGTACGCACTGCAAATCGGTGTCACTGTCGACAATCTTTACAACATAAAAAAACGCGCAATGACAGCTCTCTCCCGCATTGCCCTTAAATACTATGGCCATGGACGATAACCACAACAATATTTCAGATGAATTGCTCGCCGCATTCCTTGACGGCAATGTCGGTGCCGATGAGGCGGAAAGCGTCGTATCGGCAATAGGACAAGACAGGGAGCTGACTGAAATCCTGTCTCTTTCGGAGGCCGTCGACATAGCGGTCGAAAATGAAGGCACGCGCATTATCCCGATGTGGGCTCTTGCCGCCGCCAACCCCGAGAAACTCTGCTCGTTTGAATGCGAGGCCTTCATTTTACAGCATCATGATTTTGACATCGACCATTGGTCGCTCCTGGAAACTGCCAAAGCCAACAACTGGGTACGCGAGGAGGGCACGCCTCTGCACCATGTGGGCCGTCTGCTTGAGCTAAAGGGGCTGCATGTCGAACGTAAATACGACGCGACCCTGTCGGATATCGAATATGCACTTGACAACGGTTACGATGTGATTGCCGTCGTCGACAAAAATGCGCTGATGGGAGGAAAAGCCGAAGGTGGCGTTTCTTCGCCGCAATATCACGCAATATATATGACATGGGTTGAAGAAGCCACTGATGACATTGAATACCTTAATCTTGAAACCCTTACCGACGAAAACGTTGACCGGGAAGATTTCATGAAGGCATGGAAATGCAGCAGCAACTACATGGTGAAAATCTCAAAAACTGCGGCAGGATATAACCCCCGGCCCATAAATGTAGAGGATATAGACCTCGATGCCAGCCTGGAAGAGCTGACCGAGGCGATAGCCGAAAACGCCCACGACATCTGGGCCCGTGCCCGCATGGACGAAGGCTGGACCTATGGCCCGGTCCGCAACGATGCGAAGAAGCAGCACCCCGACCTCGTCCCCTACTCCCGGCTTCCCGACAGCGAAAAAGATTACGACCGCATCATGGCCATGAACACCCTCCGCCTCGTCCATCGGCTGGGATACGACATTGTAAAATAAGAGCTTGTTTAATAATAAATGTTGACGGCAGGGTCGCATAGCTTGAGCTGATTT
>JBJFEE010000003.1:0-5894 GCA_051890455.1 Muribaculaceae bacterium | reverse complement strand
GGTCGATGATAGGCTGACGGAACGACTTGGGCGGTTTCCGACCGACCACATAGTGTATGCCCTCAATATAGCCCCAGCGTTTCCATGCGGCGAGCAAGCCGGGGATTGTGTTAGTCAATCCGTGCTTAAAGGTCGGCACGACGATGCCGCCTGTCGAGCCTGGCATACGCTGCATATTGCGCAGAACAAACGGCGCAGCTATGCTGTCCGTCTTGCCGGTGCGTCGCCCTGCGACGATAACGGTGGTGTTCGCGCCGATAAGCTGCGTAAGGCGTTGTGGCTTGTTAAAGTACACTTTCTTCTGTGCCATCGTCGGGATTGTTCTTTGGGTCAGGGAAAAGCGAGTCAAATTCCAAATCCACTTCCTCGAACTCGACATCTTCAATGTCGATGGTTTCGGCCCGGTACTTCTCAATCATGGCCGCGATTTTGTCGGCTATGTTGGGAATAGGCTCGATGCCGAGGACACGCGGATCATCGGTAGCCGTGAAGGGCTGAACGAGGATTTGGTCGAGCGGTATTGCCTGTTCATCTTCGAGGTCAACGCGGTTGAGTTTGCCGTATGCGGTAGCGGCGCGTTCCATCGTCTTGCTGTCCTTGCGCTTCTCGGCCATCTTATAAGTGGCGATAAGCATTTCATTGGTGCGCCAACGGTGGAAGTCGCGGGAGGCGGAGCCGAGCATGGGGAGCAGCGACTTCACAACTGCAAGGTCGGAATACGCCGTTGTGCGGTGTATGTTGTGGCGTTGGCACACCTCGGCGACAAACTCGCGGTCGGTGCCGTCGGGATTGGCGATAAACCAGTTATACATTTCACGGACACGCAGGACTTTCTCGACCATCTGGCCGGGATAACGCTCGCGTAACTCCACCTCTTTTGTAAAGAGTTCGGCGCGGCAAACTTCTAAGGCGTTGGGATAACTCATTACTCGTCGTCCTCCATGTCGAGCAGATTGCGGTGAGCGTTCTCGATAGCGAGCGGCGAGCCGACCTGTGCAAGCATCATTTCCTGAGAATGTAGCTTGACCTTAGAGGCGGCTTTGCCACGGCGATAAGCCTTGCTTACGTCGGTGCCTCGGTCGGCAATGTCAGCACGAAGAACATCAGCCGGGATGTCGAGTATCACGGCGATGTCAGAAATCTTCAAGTAGATTGAGGCGTATTTCTCAATCTGCTGCAATTCGGTCTCGGAATAAGTCATGGAGTGGTACGCTGTGATTGGTTATTAAATCGTTGACCTGCTCGTGGAGCCGGTCGAAGATTGTTTTATCGGTGGAGATAAACGCAGACTCGTGGCGGTTGCCACGGGTCAAGTTCTGTGAGGTTATGACCGAAACAGTATCTCCGGCCTCGGATTTCACCAACAAAATCTTGCTATGATTATCGGCAAGATATGTGCGCTCGATAACCTGGGTGATGAACGCCCAGAGTTTGAGCGTCTTGTTGGTAGCCTTGTGGTCGAGCACCAGATTTATGCGTGACACTTTTTTATCCTTAGTGATGAAAAAGAGTCGGCGCAGAAATTCCTCCGAGATGGAGAAAGAAGTCTGCCATACCTCGGCGACGCCGACTTGTCCCAAAATCCATTCGAGAATGTCGGCAACCTGCACGGCATTTGAAAGGTAAGCCTGAAAAGGCGTCTCTTTCAACGGGCGAAGGATTTGGTCGATGTTGGCAGAGCGTTTCATTTCTTTCTACGAAAGCGTTTCACGATTACTTCGCAGACTTCTTGCTACCGGCGGCGGAGCGTTTTGCTTTTGCAGATCGCGAGGGAGCGGCACCGGGGCCGGGAGCTACATAGTGGTCGTAAGCCTCCCAGTTGGCGTGTAGTTTCTTATCGAGAGCGATTAACTCTTTCAAGAAGGGGTATCGCTCGGAGTCCGGGCAGGTGGAGTTTTCAAGCGAGAGCGAGCGGAGGCGCAGATGCAGCTCGCGCATACGTTGGAGAAGCGAAAGGTTCTCAACGTATTTCGCCTTGACCTCGTCGGGCAGAGCATCGTGGTCTTCGCGCTTGCCAAGACGACGTTCATCTTCCGGCACGGTAGAAGCATCGTCGGTCAGATGATGCTCGTCGGCGATGGTCGCCACCTGCGAGGCCATTTCCTCGACCTGCGCGTGGGTCAGGGCTTGAACGCGGAAGTTGTAATATTTTTGAAGTTGGTACTCCACGACATCGTGGCGGCGGTCAATCTGCGCGATTATGTTTTTATACATAATCTGATTGCCCGACAGCTTCAAAAGGTAAAGAGCGCCGACGGTATAGTCGCGCTTGCTTTCGGGCGTTTCAAGCCATTGCTTTATCTGTTCAGTGAATTTGTGGTCCATAAAAAAAGTAAGTTTGCGAGGATTACTCTGCAAACTTACTTCTTATTAGGTACAGTCTAAAAGACGTCTTAGTTGGATGCGTAGTGGCTTGTTTCGTCTTTATAAGGAACTTTGCTACCTGTTAATTCATTGATGAAGTCAATGAAATTCTCACCAGTTGTAACATAGTCAGGGACTGATAGACCTAATCTTTGTATTTTAGGAAGTCGTGCCTGTATTTCCTTATTCATGGCTTCGGCCTTTGAATAATTGTATGGGTCGGAGTAAATAGGATAAAGAATGTCAACAAGCATTGTAAGTGCTGCTTTCTGTGCCTGTTCTTTCTCTCCGATAGCAACGAGATAAGTCAGCTTCGGGTTTGCATGAGTGATGTGTTGGCGAATCTGCTCAACATTAGTTGTCATCTTCCACCAACGAACGAGAATGACGATCGACAGGATGATGTAAGCAATCATAACTATAAGAGTGAAGACTGCAAAGCCTGACATTTCGTCGTCGTGGCTTGAATAGCCGTAGTCGCCGTAATAGGCAAATGCGCTGACAGCGGAGAGTAAAGCGCAACAGAGAACTGCGATTTTTTTCATATTAAGTCAATGGGGGTTGATTGTACGTGTGGAGCTATCGGTTTCCTTAAAGCCCAGATAATAGAGAGGATTAAAGCAATAGCATAAAGAACGGCACTTATTATAACCATAGTTCCTATTGCATCGAATATAGGCAATAGATCATCTGAATAGTCTTTACTTACAACTTGGTAAAGTAGCACCCCTGAAACTATTGCGGGTAGAGCAGAAATGATACCGGAAATTTTTACAGGCATCCACAAATGTAAGGAGGCGTAGAACCATACAGTGGTGCAAGCGTATATAAGTGGAAAAACAATATGAGTAGTCGGGCCTATGACGCCGGGGATATTGTTATCAAATATAGTATAGCACAGTAAATTGAATAGGCTAAAAGTTTGAAGACCGAAATATACCCATGAGGCACATTTTGCGCTGTTCGTAAGGAATAGACTTTTCTTTGAAGCGATAATGAACGCACAAATAATGAGTGGTAAGTCAAGTATGATATTGCCAATGTTGAAAACTTTTGGCCCAAGATCATACATTATTGCGCCAGCATACATGCCATAAAGTAATGCAACTAAATGAGTGGCAAAAATGACGCTCATCAATGTTGCTAATCTCTTATTAAACTGTGTTACGTTCATGTTCCGAAATTTATAATACAAAATTAGTAAAATTTCCTGAGACTCACAATTTATTATTAATAGCACATATGAACACGAGGTTTTTGCCAAGTGGTAAAAGCAGCTCACGCATTGAGATCATCGTGGCGCCGGAGGTAACAAAATCGTCAAAGACGATGATGTTACGCTCTTTGGGCGGTTCAGCGCCAAAGGTGAACACCGCGCCGACACGATGCTTTGAGTGACACTCTGCGACATCTTCGTAGAAGGGTATGCCGAGCAGGTCGGCGAGCCGAGCGCTAACAAGTGAAGCGAAGTTACGCTCCTTGTGGCGACGCTTGGGCGAGGTAACTATCGCCCAGTCGCCCAGAGATAGCGAGCTGCCGAGGATTTGCCCGACGAGCTTTGCTACGTTGACGGCAAAGAACTCCACCATATCGGGGTCGGCTTTGATGTCAGTGAGGGTGCGCCCGTACACCGACTTCTTCCACAGGGAGATAATGCCGAACTGCGGATTGCGGTAGGAAATTCGCACCTTGTTTGGGGCGAAGTCGCAGCGAGCCTCGGTCTGCTGCACGTCTTTCCATGCCGCACGTTTTTTCTCGGCGAACAGGTCTTTGGATTTGTCGCAGACAAAAGATGTGTCGAGGTCGGGGGCTTCCAACGAAGGCACTTCGATGTCGTTCAACACTTCGTCCAACGAAATCGCCCCTTTCCTGACACATCTGTTATCCATAGCGAGCGGCGTGTTTAGGGCTGAGTATCGCCCGTAGCGCAGTCAATCTCGCCGTCCTCGGTATCGAGCTTGCCGACATAGAAGGGCGCGGGCACTTCGTCGGTAGCCTCGACGTTGATAGTGGTGGACGTAGTGCCGGTGGCACCCTGACCGAGGTCCTGTGCGACAGTGGCCTTGGTAGTCCACTTGTCATTACCGAGAACGCGATAGTTGCCTTTCATATCCTCGACAACGAACACATTGTCGGTGTTGTTGATGTAGGCGGCGGCAGCGGAAGCCTCTTTGCCGACGCCGGGATGAACGGCAACAAGTTTGTTAAGCTGCGTCTGCGAGGGCAATTCGCCCTGCGCCTCGGAAGTGAGCTGAGATTTATCGGGCAGAATGTCGATATACTTCCACGTGGCGTCAGCCATGAGCACGAAGTCGCCGACGAGTACCGCCGAGGTCGAGCGGCCCAGTTCATCACGGGGCAACTGAGGGAAGCCCACGATGAACGACTTTGCGATAAAGTATATACGACGCTTCACGCCCGGCAGCTCGGGAGTGCCCTGACACCACCCGAGCGACTTTTGGATTGAGGTACAAGTTTTTGCCATAGCGGAAAACGGATTAGACGGTTATTTCGATTGTTTTGAAGCGGCGCTTGTCGATAGTCTCGAACTGAACGCCGAAGAACATAGTGGCGATGTACGACAGGATAAAGGGAGCATACTCCTTTACCATGACATTCTCGACGTCGCCCATCTGGTCGTAGCCCACGAGCATATTGCTCTTGGTGGTAACGTGCATGAACTTCGACCCGGCCTTGTTGTAAAGGGGGCAGAACTTCAGCTTGCCGTTGGAGCCTTCCACGGCACCCTGTCCGTACTGGGTGTTGTAAGGTATGCCACCGTGAGTGAGCAGGTAGCCTTCGTTGTACTTGTCCACGAAGTCCTGCGAGCAGTAGAGATAGAGGTCCTGGGCGCGGAGGCGCGGGTCGAGCGAAAAGAGGATTTCCTTGGCGATGTCTACGGCGTTGGCCGCAGTGATGGCATCGTCGAACTTCATGTAGTTGCCTTCCTCGGCAGCGATGGTTCCGGCGGCGATTTCCTTTTCGGTAATCGTGTCGAAGCCGTCGAACAGGTCGGCGGTGGTATCACCGGCGGCGTTGCGCTTGCCGTTCCAGACGGCATCGTTCAGATGCTCGGAGAGGTTCTTGGCGATACGGGCGAGGACGTGGCGGGCCGTGGGCGTGGTCATCTGACCGTCGCCCTTGGTAGCGCCGGTACCGAGAAGCGTGGAGATAGCCGAGTTAGGCTCGAAGTTGGCGACAACGGAGCCAAAGTAAGTTTCGAGGTCGCGGAACTCGATGCCGAGGTTGTAGTCCACGGCACGCTGGGGATTGTAGGGAGCGAACTGTGCGTCGCCTGTAAGGTTGCCGACGCGTTCCTTGTATCGGATACCGGGGCGCCCCGTCATGTACTGGAGTGTGTCGCCTATGCCGATAATGGGGAGCATAAGGAGGTCGGCGCGATATTTGACCGCGGCCTCCTGGTACTCTTTGAGTGAGAATGAGAATTTACCTGCCATAGTGGTATGGGGTTAAGGGTTAGACTTCGTTGTAGAGTGCGCGGGCAGAGTTGTAGGTATCTACGAACTGCT
>JBJFEE010000002.1:0-6154 GCA_051890455.1 Muribaculaceae bacterium | reverse complement strand
AAGCCGGGGCTTTGTCATGTCAAAAAGTTTTTGTAACTTTATGACAAACAATTAATTAAATGTCAACAAAGATACATACAAAATCCTACAGTAACAACGACAGGCTGTTTTTTCTGCTCAATCCAAGCGATGATATAGCGGAAAACGGCCCTGTGCGCATTGTCGATGCCATAGTCGAGCACCTTGACCTCAAGGACTTCAAGAAACTGTACCGCGAACGCGGGCGCTGTGCCTACCACCCGAAGATGATGCTCAAGATAATCCTCTATGCCTACATGAACAACATCTACTCGTGCCGCAAGATAGAGCGTCAGGTTCAGCGCGACATCCACTACATCTGGCTGGCGGCCCAGGAGCGTCCGGACTTCGTGACCATCAACCGCTTCCGCAACCGCGTGAAGAACGAGATAAACGGCATCTTCACCCAGATGGTGCTGCTTTTGGCCGAGCGCGGCTACATCTCGCTTGAGGTGGAGTATATCGACGGCACCAAGATAGAGTCAAAGGCCAACAAGTACACCTTCGTATGGAGGAAGACAGTGGAGAAGAACCGGGCAAAGCTGCAGGAAAAGATACGCATATTGCTTCAGCAGGTGGACGAAGCCATTGCGCAGGACAAGGCTGCGGAATCGGCCGAGCCGGCAGAACTCACCGCGGAGGCGCTTACCTCGCTTATCGGGGAGCTTAAAGACGCGCTCGCATCCGGACCGGAGCCGACAGGCAAAGAAGAGAAGAAAGCCCGGCGCGAACGCCAGAAACAGGTGAAGGAACTGGAAAAGCACCGCGTCAAGCTCAGCGAGTACGACAGCCGGCTGGAACAGATCGGCGAGCGCAACTCGATGTCGAAGACCGATCCCGACGCCACTTTCATGCGGATGAAAGAGGACGCGATGAACAACGGACAGACAAAGCCTGGCTATAACCTGCAAATCTCTGCCGAGAACCAGTTCATCACCGACTTCGCCCTGTTCCCCAATCCCACCGACACGCTCACGCTCATACCGTTCGTCAAATCCTTCATCCAACGTTACGGTCACCTGCCATCAGTTGCGGTCGCCGACTCGGGTTATGGCGCGGAGGAGAACTACCGCTTCATGGACGAAGCCGGCATGCAGGCCTACGTCAAGTACAACCGCTTCCACATCGAACAGCGCCCCCACTACAAGCCGAACCCGTTCCACCACGACAACTTCCACTACAACGCCGCCGAAGACTATTTCGTATGCCCGATGGGGCAGCACATGACCCGCATAGGCACATCGCACTCCAAAACGGCAAACGGCTACCGCAGCGAAAGCGCCCGCTACCGCGCACAGAACTGCAAAGGCTGCCCGCTGCGATGCCTATGCTACAAGGCCAGAGGCGACAGACGGGTCATCGAGGTCAACAATCGGCTCAACGAATACAAGCGGAAAGCCCGGGAGCAGCTGACATCGGAAGAAGGGATCAAGCACAGAGGCCGGCGATGCATCGAGCCCGAAGCCGTATTCGGCCAGATGAAGTTCAATATGGCATACCGCCGCTTCCGCCATTTCGGAAAAGACAAGGTCACAATGGACTTTGCCTTCTTCGCCATAGCCTTCAACATAAAGAAACTGTGCTCAAAGATGGCAAAACAAGGCCAGAACTGGGAAAATACGCCCAATTTTGGCATGTATATACAGATATGCCCGATTCTGCCGCTTGAGAATCAGGCATTCCTTAAAAATCCCGAAAAATCAGCCGCCTGAAGAATACCGACAACCCAAGTCGATAAAAAAGAGAAGCTGCGCCGTAAACCTCAATTACGACACAGCCTCCTCTATGGGGAAAAGACAAGGATGTTAACGTATAAGAGCCAACGTTACATTGACAATGGTAAACAATCCTTTTAAGTCGTTATTACCGTTAAGAGTTAACTTAATTTTTCTTCCCAATGGCTCTGTGAGAATAATTGTATCACCTTCTTGGATATAAGGCCAATTTTCTTCTTGACGTTGATTATTTGTTAGCACTGTTACGGACACAAATCCATTATTTGAAAAAGATAACGTTAAATGTCCATTGTTCCCAAATTCTCCGGAAAAAACATGATTGGCAACTTCATCAAGTTTCTCTGAATCCTCATTTGGCGTCTGACAAGTAAGTCGAACGGTTGTACCTTTTACATTTGTTGTTAGTACATTGGTGTCACTCTGAGAAAATGTCATGTCACCATTTCGAGCATGAACCACTATCTGATTACCATTCTGTTCATAAGTAACATCTTTACTTTCCTTGTTCCCAAAAACAGACATGGTAAAAACCGCTTTGCCTTCAGATTGGAAATCGATGGTCATTGTTGCCATTCCTTGTATCGAACCTTCGTATTCTTTCCCTTGCACAGGAATAGAATCTTGGGCATAAGCACTAATGGCACAATGCGCCAACGATAAAATGAACATGAACAAAGTTATAATACTTTTCATATGGGATATTTATTGTGGTATTTCAGCCCATATACCAGTTTAAGCAAAAAAGAAGCGTGGACTGCTATGCCACGCCTTTGTGAACAGGTGGTAGGAATACCTATATAGACAGATGTGGAAATAACAGCTCCACGCCTTATGGCGTGGAGACAATTATGACCTTCTCTTGTCTATCGTGAAATAAGTTTCCTACGCTTTGTTCACTCAAGCAGAAGACATAACGCCTCTTGTTTTCAGTACGTTGAAATGGTATTAATCCATTCCGCTGCAAATTTACGAATTATTTCATGAACTGACAAATATTTCAGATGTGTTTAATAACATAAAAATCAAAAGAAGTAGCCCGAAGCCTTCTTTTCATTCCGAAAGACCGGCGGTGCAAACAGCTTCGCGGTTTCCGACTGATGCCATTCGCTGAAAAATTCTGGGTTCAGCCGGATATAATTCACAATATCCGCAAGCCTGCGCGAGTTGAACGACCCCGACCGCAGGTAGCCCACGACCTGCGCTTTTACCTGCCGGACAATCTCACTCCGCTTTTCAGTCAGATCTCCGCGCAGGATTTCGGAGCGGAGTGCTGACATCAATTCCAGCGACAGCCATTCTTCCGAGAGGCTTGCTTCGAGGTCAATCAACTGTGGGCGGAGTTCACAATATTTGTCCCATAGTCGTTCTGATTCCCCTGACTGTTGGATAATATTTCTGTCCGATAAAAATTTTTTGAGGGTCTGAAAAAATTAGGGCGGGTTCCATTTGCAGGAGTCCGCCCTTTGTGGTTACTTTGCTTTTGCGAAAAACTCAAATAACCATGGGCAAAAGTAATCATTTTAGCGGACAGCCGCTCTATAGTCAGGTAATAAAATTGCTTAACAAGGCAAAAATTCTTCACTTCAGCCCGTGGCCGAGCGAGGCATACAAGTGTCAGAGCGTAGTGGCGTCAAGCCAGCTTATGATTGTGGCAATTACCAATGGGTCAATGTCGCCGGAGAGGGCGTCATACTCCGCGGGGAGGCCCGTAACGCCTTTGAGCATGAGGTGGTTGATAGAGTCCAAGGCCACGGTGCGTGCGGAAGGGCATAGCTGCTTGATGCGGTCGAGGTTGTCAACGGTGACTTGACGGTCAATCGTGCCATTGATTGCGAGCCATGGTGTGCCGTCCAAGGCTACGATGCAGTCAGTAGGGTCAAAGCGCAAGAATGCTCGATACCACGGCGTAGTCATCATTGCGAACTCGCGGCGCACTCGCTCCTGCACCTGCGGTATGCCGGCATACTCAGGGTGTAGGCGCATCAAACGGGCATACAATTGAACCTGCAGCATCGAAGCCTTACCGGGCATCATCAGCATATTGTATCGCTCGCGTATCTCGGGCCAGGAGGCCTCAAATTGGGCTTTCATGCCGGTGTTTTCGAGGAGCTCTCGCGCTTGTCTGATTAGCACGGAGTCGCCTTTGAAAGCCGGGGCAGCGAGTGTGATTATAAAGCGGCATTTGCGCGCGGCGCCCAAACGCAAGGCTATGGAGCCGCCCTCGGAATGGCCGAGCACGCCGACGGGGATGTCGGCGCCATAAATACTGCCGACATAGTCAATCGCGGCGCTGATGTCGGCTGCAAAATCATCGGTAGTCTCCTCGCCTGATGCCGGCGAAGAGAGGCCTGCGCCACGATCATCGAGGCGCAGCGATGCGTAGCCATGCGCGGCGAGGCTATCGGCGATGGCTCTGAAGGGCTTGTGCCCGAGGACGGTCTCATCGCGGTCTTGCGCTCCGCTGCCGGTGGCGAAGACGATTACGGCTCGAGGGGCGTCGGTGGGCACAGCCAAGGTGCCGGCCAGCTTTATGGAGTCATGCTCCACGATGACCTCACCAGCGCGCGGCAGAGCGAGCGCCGTGGTGGAGCACATCGCGGTGATGATAAAAGCTGAGAAGGTGCGGGATATTCGGCTCATTCTTAGGGTGTTAGTTTTTGATAGGCGTTAAGGTTATGGTATAGAGCGTGGAGCGGCAGCCCCATCACGTTGTAGAAGCAGCCGTCGATATGACTGATGCCAACACCCCCTACCCACTCCTGCACGCCGTAAGCGCCTGCCTTGTCAAAGGGCTTGTAGGTGTCAACGTAGTGACATATCTCGCTGTCAGAGAGGTGGCCGAAAGTGACACGCGTGTGCTCGGCGAAGGAGCGTTGCGGCAGACCGCGTCGCGAGAGGGTAACGCCGGTGACCACAATGTGAGAGCGGTCGCGCAGGCTGCGCAGCATCTCCACCGCCTGCTCGCGGCTCTTGGGCTTACCGAGGATGGCGCCGTCGAGGATTACCACCGTGTCAGCCGTGATGAGCACGGTGTCAGGATCGAGGTCATGGATATAAGCCGAAGCCTTGAGCTGTGACAGATATAGGGGCACTTGCTCGGGCGGGCAGTCGGCAGGATATACCTCGTCAACCTCACGCGGCTCGGCCACGACATAGTCGGGGTATATCATAGATAGCAGCTGTCGGCGACGCGGCGAGTTAGATGCTAATACAATCTTCATAGGTTAATGTATAGGTAGAGAGATTTGTCACCAACCGAAAGCAGCGTCAGAAGCGAGCCAGAGGCCACGGGCTCGCATAACCTCCTCTATCAGCTCGCGCGCCACGCCGTATCCGCCGTTGCGCGTAGAGATAAAACGAGCGATGCTCTTGACATCGACAGCGGCATCAGCGGGAGCCACTGCGAGGCCTACATATTCCATGACGCGAATGTCGGGAATGTCATCGCCGACATAAGCCACCTCCTCGGCAAACAGGCCTTCTTTGATGAGCCAGTCGTGGAGCACGGGCAGCTTATGAGCGGCACCGAGAAACACGTCGTTGATGCCTAAAGTGTTGTATCGGCGGCGAATGGCCTCGGTATTAGCGCCGGTGATAATAGCGATTTTGATGCCTTGCTTCACAGCAAGCTGCATGGCATATCCATCTTTGATATTAGCCATACGCATAGGCACGCCGTCATCGCTCATCGGTATTGTCGATGGCGAGAGCACACCATCAACGTCGAAGGCGATGCCCTTAATTTTTGTCAGGTCGTAGGCGATTTTGCTCATAATGGTATAAAATCTTGCGGTAAGGAGAAGTAAGTATGATGTGATTTTATGTAAATCGTTGACTATTGTCGAGGTTGAAGTGCCGCATGATGGCCTGAGAGATGGTGCGGTATATCTCGCGCAGCTCGGGGTCTGAGAGCATGGCCAGGTGGTGCTTGACCACCTCGGTGTCGCCGCGGCGCGCCGGGCCCGTCTGCGCCCTCTCGGGGCCTACGTCAAAGCATTTGTCGATAGTGGTCTGCACCAGAGGCTTGAGCAGCCGCAGCGGCAACTGCTCGGAGCCCAATACCTGCTCGGCGCAATTGAGCATATACGAGGTGAAATTGCAGGCGAGCACCGCAGCTACGTGGAGCACGCGGCGGCGGTCGCTATCGGCATGAATAATGGTCTGCGACATCATAGCCGCCAAAGCATCGACATCGCGGAGCGAGGCATCATCAGAGGCCTCGGTGAAGAAAGGCACCTCAGCGACATTGACATCTACGTCGCGCGAGAATGTCTGGAGGGGATACATCACCGCCACCCTATCGCTGCCGGGTGTCAGCACACTCATATCCACCGAGCCGGAGGTGTGCACGAGCAGCCCGTGAGTCAACCGTGGCATCGCGGCTGCCACCTGAGCTATGG
>JBJFEE010000001.1:0-6208 GCA_051890455.1 Muribaculaceae bacterium | reverse complement strand
GGAGCGAGGGGGATTCGAACCCCCGATACGCTTTTGGCGTATACACGCTTTCCAGCCTAACTTAACCCTCGCAAACGGGTGGTTATCAATAATTTAGTTAACTATCATAAGAGGTGCGGTGAATAGTGCGGTGAACTAAAAACCTGTAACAAGCTGGACATCTTTTTCGCCCATTTGAGCCAAATCTAACAGTTGCCGTCTGAGTGATGCCACTCTCCTTGTTAGATTGTAATTTAGGCGATATACGTCAATCAGCTCGTTCTTTAACGACTCGACTTGTTTAAGGAGTTCGTCGGCGTCAATGTCCTCGGATTCCATAGACTTCTCGATGTCGTTTATTTTTTGTTGTGCTATTACAGAGCGTATATACCTTCTTTTAAGGGTGGTTCTCCTTCCTCCTTTGGCATGTGGTTGCCGACTTGTTGCGTCGTGGTCTAAGTCGTCGTGTCCCGGGGAGTCGATATGGTCTACATCTACAAAACCTTCATCAGCTGCCACTACATCATCTTCTAAAATAGATGTTACCGTTGTTGACTGCGAACTTGCGTCCAACGAATTGGCCGTTGGACTCATCTCGCCCTTACCTGTCATCAGCCATGTGGCGTTCAGATCGGGGCAAGCCTTGAGTATGTCACTTAGCTTTTGGGCGCCTAAACCTCCTTTGGAGTTGCGCAGATAGCCGTTAGCTAAACCGGCTCTCTTTTCAAGCCCTGAAGGGCTTATTCCTCTGGCTGATAAATACTCGAACAGTCTTTCTATAACCGTTTGGGATTCTGCCATGATACTATCATATAATTTTGTGCAAATTTTCCTCCTTCAAAATTTGGTTTTGTTGAGATTATCGTCTAAATTTGCAACTAAAAAGCGTAAGGAGTTAGACGACCGAGAGCTTTTCTCTTCGCAAAGGTAACTATTTCCTTTGACAAGACAAAATTTCTTGCGAGAAAAATCTAATTTTTAACACTTTCCTCTCGTTTTAACTAATTTTTTTAACCTAAACCAACAATCACATGAGCGAAATTCTCACATTTGTGCAGTATTATCGTCGTTTGCGCGACGATAATCCCGCGAAGCGCTTTATCAACGAAATAGCTTCGCTCACGCAGAAGTCTCCCAAGACTGTAAAACAATGGCTTACCGGCAAGCAGCGCCCCGACAAACTGACCATCCGCGTTATCTCGGAGTACCTGAATATCGCGCCGGAGGTGCTATTCCCTCTCCCTGAATCTGAGTTGCAATAGAGTATCGTATCATTTCTTAACCCGCCATTGCCATGACACGAGAACTTCCCCTTGCAAAAGATGAAACCATCTACACCATAGATGAAACAGCAAAACTGCTGAAAATATGCCGTGATACTCTCAAAAAGTACACTGACTTAGGCTATATCCGCCCGCTCGAACATCTCACACAGAAGCGTTACTACCTCGGTCGAGAGATCAAACGCTTCTGGTTAGACCGCTTTTAATTTGTGAAAGGCTACATTGCCCTCTCGCGCTCAATAATGAAGCATTGGATTTACGGGAACAAGGCGCAATTCTTCCAGTGGGTAGATATGCTCTTGTTTGCTTCCTACAACGATAACGAGGTTATCTTCGATGGGACCCCCGTAAAACTGCTCCGGGGCGAGCTTATCGGCTCGACACGTTATTTCGCCTCCCGGTGGAAGGTCTGTAAGCAGACCGCACAGAATTTCATCCGGCTTATTGAATCCGAGGGAATGGTGACTCGCCGCAGAGCCGGTCGCTACACCATTTACAAGATAGTCAATTACGACAAATACCAGTTGGGTGCACCTCTTGAAACTCAACCCTCCATAGGACACTTTTCAGGACAATCTAAAGAAGTGAAAAGAAATAATTCAAAAACTTCTTTTACTCCCTCGCGCGAGCAAGATTTGAAGTTTTATGAATTGTTCATCGCTAATGAACAATACTTCGCCAGTATCAGCGATGCTTTTCATATCCCGGTTGCTGACCTGAAAACAATGGCCCAAGAGTTTCGCAGGCTTATGCTGGGTAAGCAGAGATACCATAAGGACCAAACTGATTACAACGAACATTTCTTTAACTGGGTCAACCGCGAAAAATTTCAAAAAGGGGCCGACCCGCAAAATTATACTTCTAATGGCTCGCAAGATAAATATGCAGCTCGTCGGGGATCTGATGTCTCGCTACAACCCGACGATGACGACTCCACGTTTTAAGATCATGCTGCCACCGCAGCAAGTTTTTGACCTGCTCACGCAGTTCTACATCATCGAGGTAAAGCGCCGTCATGTCGAGATGGAGATTGACGAAACGACCGAAGCAAACCTCAATGCCGTAACTGACGCCATTACCGCTGAGGTCCCGAAATTCGGGATTTGGCTCTATGGAGCGCCGGGCAATGGCAAAACGACCATGATGTTTGCTTTTATGAGGCTCGTCGACTTTCTAAACTCTCAGCGCCATTTCTCCTTCATGGGTGAATACTTTCATGCCAAGCCTCGATTCAAAGTCGCCAAGGATATTGTCGAGATAGCGAAAGAGACCCCGCGCGAGTTCAGCGACCTTTTCGACGAAAGCATTCTCTGTATTGATGACCTCGGTACCGAGCCAAAGGAGCTTCAGGATTTTGGCAACATCAAAACTCCAATGATGGACTTGTTGATGTATCGTTACCGGCTCCAGTCATTCACATTCGTTACATCGAACCTTTCGCCGAAACAAATCAAGGAAAAGTACGATGACCGCGTGGCCGACCGCTGCCGTGAAATGTTCGAGACGATAAAGTTCATTGCTCCCACCTATCGCAAGAAATAGGTCTTTCCCACGCCGTTCCATTCATCATAATTTTGCATCATACGAATCTATGAGCGAATATACTATCAACATCGAGCTTCCGCCTTACCTCCGTCAGTGGCTTGTCTACACTTTCGGCGGCGAGCCGATTGTGTTCCCAAAGGCAAGCACGGAACGGCGAATTATGGAAATGGGGCTATCATTGCAACCTTATAATGCTATCCCCGACATTCATACTGAAACTTCGGTCGCTATTGCTATCCCTTGTTTCCGGTACAAACCGCCAAAGGATTATCACTACCTGCCGAAAGCTGCCAAGGAAGAACTTGTAAAGTGTATACGCAATCGCTTCGTCATTGAGTTGTGGCAAGACCTACATTGCTTCGGCTATATAGGTGTTCGCCATGACAATCTGTTCTGGGCATGGATGACAGCACATGGTATTGAGGGTAACGAAACCAACTGGAATTCCGTCGCCAAAACCTATCAGAGACAGCATCTCAATTATCTTGCAAGGCGTCGCCGCAAGAAAAAATAAAAATTTTTCAATTTTTGAGGTTGAGTTCGCTACCCCTAAACCGACACAGTGTAACACACTTTTAGGCAACTTTCTGCAATGAACACGAATATTCAAATTCTCCCCGGCATCCGGTTTATCGGGTACTTCGACCTCGATAAACTTGCGGCAGAGCCCCGCTTCGACCTCGCGGGCATCTGCGGCATGACTGTGCCGGTTCTTACAGATATTATTCCTGTAGATTTCTGCGACGATCCGGAGTGCCGTAACGTCACAGAAAGAATCAAAGGACAGAACCAGGATAAGGCGACATTGAAATTTCATAGCCATACGCTAATTGAAATTCACAAACGCCTCGGCTTCGTCGTTACCGACATCGCCGGTAATTCGTTTGTTATCGGCAATCAGCTTCCACCGTTCCCTCAGATAAAGGTTGAACTTTATTGTGGCACTCCAGATGGAGAGGGTGCCGGTTTTTATTATGAAATCTCACACGCCGCCATAAAATCTATGGTGCCGTGCAAAATATAGCAGTTATCCTCCAATAGGTCATTCAGATTTGAAGTGAAAGAACGCTGGCGCGTGATGCGTCGGCGTTTCTTTTTTGCGGTAGGTCGAGCCTTCCCTTTCGGAAAAGCCTTTTGCAGCAGTGTAGAGAGGGAGGGGTCAGATGATGCGAAACAATATCAGCGGTAGGTTTGAGCCCGGTGTGCAGTCTATGAACAGGACGGCTGCGTGGTCGGTAGCGGTCATTGTCGCCTTTTGATAGCGGTAGTCTATGATGCGCCGGGTTCCTGACTCACGCACCGCAGTAGCCCTGCGGGTGTCGGGCCCGTGGTGGAACTCCTTTTTAGCGGTGGCTCCCTAACCGCACTTGTCGCACGTTTCCGCTTATCAGCGGAGAAGTCAGCCTCCGACTTGTGGCCCTCGTATGTCAGCGGTAGCGGTGGATTCCATCATGGTCCTTCGCCTTTATCAAGGTGTGGGTCTACCACGTCTATGTGGAACGCTTGCAGGTGGATGATGTCGCGGGTTGAGCCGCACCGGCCATTCCACAACGACACGCCGCCATTGCACTTGCCAACATTGTAAGCACCGACGCATAGGGCTCACCTGCATTGCTCTTGGCGACCGCATCACGAGTCCGGCCACGCCCATGTTCTTCGGTTCTTCTGGCTCTTGGATGTTGAGCCCTCCTGTATCCCCATCTTGGAAATCTTCGGGACATCGGGTTCATTTAGTTTTCCTGTCGCAAAGGTAGGGCTGACCGCGCATCTGCGCCCGATTGTTCCAATCGGCTTGACCCTCCGTGCTTGCAAGCAACATTTCATAAATTCTTCACCCTCCAGGACCCAAGAATTTAACGGCAGGGCTTGAAATAACGCTTGCAACTACGCTTCCACAGCTCTCCCAAATATTGCAACGTAAAACTTAAAAAATGAACCCAATGTCAAACCCTCAAATTTCTACCAAGATGAGACTACAATTCGGAGAACTCAACATCACTTCAAGAGTCGAAGAACGACTCGAAGAACTGGGCTACACTGTAGCTGAACTCGCAGATGCCATCGCTGAACACAAGAGCGAATGCGACGGCGAACCCTCTGTTTACGTCGGTACTTACGGCAAGTACAACGACGGCTCGCTCTGCGGTCTGTGGATTGACCTCAGCAGCTTCAACGCCTACGACGATTTTATCGACTTCTGCAAGGCGATCCACGCCGACGAGGAAGACCCCGAGCTGATGGCTCAGGACTACGAGGGCTTCCCCCGTCAGTGGTACAACGAGGGCTTCATGTCGGAGGACGACTTCGACAATATCCTCGAATACTCGGATATGTGCGACAAGCACGGTCAGGAAGCCGTCGATGACTACATGGAGTTCCACGACGAGCTCGACAACTTCGAGGAAGCCTACTGCGGCGAGTGGGACAGCGAAGAAGACTTCGCCCGGCACATCATCGACGAGTGCTACAATCTCGAAAGCGAGATGGGCGACCTTGCCCGCTACTTCGACTACGAAGCCTTCGGACGCGACCTGTTCATGTACGACTACTCGATGGGCGCAAACAATAACGTGTTCCGCAACGTCTGACCCCGAACCTCCCTCTCTCCCCAACAAGGGCTTTTCCGAAAGGAAAGGCTCTTTTCTATAAAAAATAGGTTGCCATCTCAAATGACAACCTATTTGCTTACGTGGTATATTTTTATTTAATCCTTCTTGATTACAACAAAACTACCGAGGTTTAAAACTCCATCCCTCTTAGTTTTGAAATAAGGATCAAATGTAGCGCAATGATTCGCATTTGCCGTATAAGGACGCCAATGTTCCTCAACGGTTGAAGGTATTGCGCTAATTATTTCGTAGCTTACTTCAATTTCCTTCTGACCATTATACAGTGGTTTGATCAACTTAACAGGAATTACAAATTCAAAAGCTTTAATTTCACCTTCTTCGCCATCTTCCTTATTGTAAGATGATATAGAATCATCTTTTCTAATACGATTCCCATACTGGGACTCAGTTTCGTAAGATGCGATTGCTTTTGCAAATTCTACGTCAGTAGTCATTTTTTCTTCAAAAGCCTTCTTTAGTTTATCATGGCCTTCCTCTGTTTTCGTCCAGCCATCATTTGCTTGTTGAAAACTTGTGAAGAACTCATTAACAACATCATATGATGAAGTTGTTGTTTCAGCAACAGCTACGCTGTCAGCAGTGGAATGTCCTCCATTTGAACCGCCTTGACAACTACTGATTGATAGTAATGTCACAACGGAGCAAAGTAATAGTAGTGATTTACACATATTGATTGATGTTTATTATGCAAAGTTAATCATTTTTTCTGAAAATGAGTGTCTTTTTCCCTCCTTATATATAGCGGTAATTTCGTGGCAAAGTTAGTTTTGC